>PWLA01000359.1 GCA_003559555.1 Gemmatimonadota bacterium
ATCCGAGTTCCTCAGGTGTGAGGGCGTTGCAGGTATCAGGGCGTCACACCGCGGCGGCGACCTCCTCCTGCTCAGCTTCGGCGGCACCGGGCGCGGCCCGTATCGCCAGAAAGAAGGCTCCCACGGCGACCGCCCCGAAGAGGAGCAGGAGGGGGATGCCGATGAGGGGTCGGTAGAAGACCCAGGCGATGGCGATGGTGCCGCCGCCCAGGAGCATGGTGAGTCCGGCCGAGACGAGCTTCTTGGCCCCTACGATCAGGGCACCCAGGAAGGGGATGAACCGGGCTACGTATCCGATGGGGCCGAAGAACATGACGAAGCCCAGGAACATGGCGAAGAGCCCGCCGCCCCGAAGCAGCCAGGTGAGCATGACGTTCTCGGCCATGGCCTGGTCGAACATCTCGCCGGGGCTGTGAGTGCCGACAGACACCATGGCCAGGTTGTCGCCGGCCTGGGTGGGATAGCTCGAGAGCATGGACCCCTGCTGCTGGCCGATCACGCTGGCCTCGTGGGGCTCGATGATGGAGAAGGTGACGCGGGTGTCACCCACCTGCGGGTTGTCGGGGTTCTCTCCGAAGTAGAGCTGGTTGCCCACCAGATGGGGTTGGGAAGGGAGGTTGCTCGATAGCTGCCCCAGCATTCCTTCCTCGAGCCCCACCGTACGGTAGTTGTCGAGCTGGCGGGTGAAGGTCTCCGAGAGGTTGAAGGCACCCAGGGTGATGTCGTCGGCCCGGACCTCGTAGTGGTCGAAGGGCATGGAGGTCGGGTTCTCGCGTCCCGTGGTCCGATTGAAGCGCCTGGAGTCGATCACCCTGGATGACCAGTCGGTGCGGTAGGAGTACCGCGTTTCGTCATTGCGGCGTTCCTCCTCCTCATGCCACTGGTACATTTCCACCTGCCGCCGCAGCGCCAGGGCCTCCTCGGCCACGGGGAACTCGGGGTCCTGCAGGGTTGCGTCCGAATCCAGGCGACCGGTCATGTGGACCAGTCCGCCGTCATGGGCCGGGTCCGCGGTGGCGGATTCGACGCTCACCACGGCGGCAGCTCCTTCGGCCAGGCTCTGCGCCGTCTGGATGGCGCGGCCCTCGTTCCAGAACAGGGCGACGATGGATCCCAGGATCAGGCCGATCCCCACCACGACACCCATGAGGACGTTGGACAACCCCTTGCGACTGGACATGCAGATCCCCCTCGTATCGACCGGATGACAGAGTTTGGCGACGCCGGATCGGGGTGGTCGCCGGCCGGAGCGGTCGCCGGCCGGAGTGGTTGCCGGAATGGTCGCCGGCGTCCGGGGCCCGTCCGATCTCGCCCGTGGCGCCTCTCAAGAGGTTATGCGAAAAGACCCCACCGTGGCCGTCATCCGGAGGCGGTCGACGCTAGTCGGGGTCCCGGTCGTCGAGATCCCGGTCCGGCTGCGGGCTCCTCAAGTCCGGGTAGGGCGTCCGGCTGCGCCAGATGATCCAGAAAGCCAGCGCCAGCAACAGCACCGAGCCCACCGCCCACCACCAGCTCTCCCCTCCGAACTCCACGCCCCTGGCGCCCAGGTACACGGCCAGTCCGTTGTTCAGGGTGTGCCAGAGGATGGCAGGGAAGATGGAACCGCTCAGGAGGGTCACCGCGGTGAGGATGACGCCCAGGAGCGCCGTGGCGGGGATCCGGAAGATCTGAAAGTGGAAGAAGCCGAAGATGATCCCCACGACGAGGGCCAGTCCCACCGGTCCGAAGCGGCGGCGAAGGCCGTGGAGCAGGACGCCGCGGAAGGTGAGCTCTTCCACGATCCCCGGCACCAGTGCCAGGAAGAGGACGAGCTGCCACACGGGGATGGTCTCCGGCATGAGCACCTGGCCGAAGTTCTCCACGAGCTCGGTGGGAACGGGAAGAACGAAGTCCATGAGCTGGAAGGCGAAGTTGGCTGCCACCAGGCCGGCCGGCGCCCCCAGCAGCACGCCCAGCCAGACTCCCGGTCGGGGCATCCGGAGGGCCAGGGCTTTCTTCGGGTCGAGCCGGAAGTGCCAGATCACGATGAGGGGGAAGGCCAGGAAGACGATCCCCACACTCACCAGCACTGCGACCCGCAGGTCGTCCACGGGCAGGTTGAAGTCCACCAGCACCTTGACGGCCCACAGGACGATGAACCACCGGATCACCCGCTTCCGGAAGAGGTCGGGGCCTCCGAGGAACTCTTCCCTGGACGTGTCACCGGTGATGAGCTCCTCGTCGTGGAGTGCCCGGATGCACCGGGCGGTCACCCAGGTGGCGGCGGCCCCCGTGACGAGCCAGGCCACCAGGAGCGAGGGACCATGGACCTGTCCGATGAGCAGATCACGCACCCCCACCGCCACATTCGCAATGGGAACCAGCATGATGGCCGAGCGCAGGGAGAGATCGGGGAGAAAGGGAGCCAGCGTCGGCAGCGACATGCCCAGGATCACGGCGGGGAGGACCAGCTGGGCCTCCTTGTAGCTCCGGGCATGGGCCGAGGTGAGCAGCAGCACGCCGGAGGTGAGGGCCACCACCGGGAGGAAGAGGACGAAGAGGCTGAGGGCCAGGGTGGGCGTGACCGTCACCGCGAACCCGGCCCCCGCATCGATGATGCCGAGCCCCAGGTACACCCAGAGGTTCAGAATCTGGATGAGGGCGATGGCCAGGGCCACTGCAACGATGGCCAGGAGCTTGCCCGTGATGATCTCGGTCCTGGAGGCCGCTGTGGTGAGGAGGGTGGTCAGGGTGCCCCGTTCCTTTTCACCGGCCAGGGTGTCGGTGGCCACCGCCGAGGCCCCCAGCAGCATGAGGCCCATGAGGATCAGGGTGAGGAAGCGACCCAGCCTGGCGCCCTGCACGGCCTGGTCCGTGGCCACGTTCCGGGCCTCCACCACCGCCACCATCTCCGGGTCCACCGGAAAGCCGGCGGCCACCAGCATGGAGTCACGACGGGCCGTACGCACCTCCGCCAGGTGCTCCCGAAGGCGGTCCGCTCCTTCCCTCGATGCGGTCCGGCTGGAGTGGAAGCGGATGAGGAAGACGCGGGCGCCAGCGTACTGGTCCGGCATCTCCAGGTTCAGGGTGTCGGCGGCTTCCACCGCCTCCCACTCCTGGGGGGTGAGGGTCTCCACGTACAGGTCCAGGAGGGCCCGCTCCAGGGCGGCCCGGGCGTCGTCGGTCCGGACCGGCAGGAAACGGCGGTCCGTGGCCTCCTCCCCGGACTCGGCGGCGATCTGGTCCATGAGGGAGGCGGCGAAGGCCGAGTCGGCCCCGGTGACGGCGAACCTGTAGGTCCGGGCTTCCTCCCGCTCCACCCGCTGGTCCTCCATCCAGCTGCTGGCCAGGAAGAGAGCCGGGAGCAGCAGCACGGGAAGGACCACGGAGATGAGCACGGTCCGCACGTCCCGCATAAGGGAGCGGATCTCCAGCCCGAAGATGGCCCGCACCGCCGGAGTGAGGCGGAGGGTGGGGACCGACTCCCTGGGAGGGGTCCACTTCACCGCAGGTTCTCCCGTGCGGCCTGGACGGGATCGTCCACCTGGGCGTACCGGACGAAGATCTCCTCCAGGTAGTGCAGGCCCGTCGTCTCCCTCAGCTCATCCAGGGTGCCGGTGGCCAGGATTTCGCCGTGATGGATGATGGCGATGCGGTCACAGAGTTGCTCCGCCTCGCTCATGATGTGGGTGGAGAAGAGGATGGCCTTCCCCTCGCCCCGGAGCTGGGAGATGAATTGCCGGAGCTCGATGGCGTTCAGGACATCCAGGGCCACGGTGGGTTCGTCGAAGATGAGCACCGGGGGATCGTGGACCACCGTGCGGGCGATGGAGACCTTCTGCTTCATCCCGCTGGAGAGCTTCTCCACCCGGGTGTCGGCGTAGTCTTGGATCCTGAACCGCCGGACCAGCTCCTCCACCCGGTCGTCCACCTGGTCGGAGGGGTAGCGGTTCATTCGGGCAAAGAAGCGGAGGGTCTCCCGGGGGGTGATCTTGGGGTAGAGGGCCGTGGAGGCCGAGTAGAAGCCCAGGCTCCCCCGGACCCGCTCCGGCTCGTCTCGCACCTCGTGGCCCATGACCCAGGCCCGACCGGCGGTGGGCTGGAGAACGGTGGAGAGCATCCGAAGGGTGGTGGTCTTGCCGGCGCCGTTGGCTCCCAGGAGGCCCAGGATCTCGCCCTTCTGGCAGGTCAGGTCCACCTGGTCCACGGCCCGCACCTCGCCCCGGTTGTCGTCGTAGAAGACCTTGGTCAGGCCCTGGGTTCGAACAGGCGGTTTGTTCACGTTGCAGCTCTCCCGTTGCCGATTCGTCGTTTGAGGAAGCTCCAGAGTCCGCCCTCGCTGGCGCCCAGCAGGACCTCTTCGTTGCGCATCACCCACTGGGCGAAGATCACCGCCACCGCCACACACGCTGCCATGGACACGAGGGTGATGAGGGCGGGAAGCACGGGGACGCTTCCCATGATGGCTTCCCGAAGGAGAAGCGCCACGTTGACCACCGGAAGCAGGGCCAGCCCAGTGCTGAACTCGATGTCCGGCGACTGGACGAAGATGGCCGGCAGGATGACCACCAGGTAGAAGGGGGTGATCATGGACTGCCCCTCCTTGAAGTTCCGGGCGAAGATGGCGAAGACCAGCATCCCCGCCGCCACGAAGAGGCCCAGGAGCGCGGTCCCCAGCGCAATGACCGGAAGGGTCGAGAGGGGAATACCGGCCTGGGCCAGCTCCTGTGCGTCAGCCCCGGCCAGCGGCTGGAGGATCCACCGGAGCGAGAGGGTCAGGGCCACCAGGTTCAACAATCCTCCCATGGCGCCGAAGGTGGCCACGTACAGGTACTTGGCGGTGGCCACATGGCTCCGGGGGACCGCAAGGGTCATGAGGGTTTCCCAGGTGGAGCGCTCCCGCTCGCCGGCGGTGGCGTCGATGGCCGGATAGAAGGCGGCCAGCGCCACCATGATCAGGGTCAGAAAGGGGACGATCATGGCCAGGAGGAAGCGGGTGCTCTCTTCGATGGTGGCCACGTCGTCCCGGGCCATGGCAAAATCGGCCCAGACCGGATCCGGGATGGCCAGGTCCTGGCGGGCCACGTTGATCCAGTTTCTGCGGTAGGAGTCGATTGTGGACTCCACCCGACTCCGGGCGCTCCGGCTCCGGTCCTGGGCGGCGTTGTAGTAGATGGTCACCCGGAAGTTGTCGTCCAGGGCGGTGGCGCCTTCCGAGGCCTCGCGAAACTGCACCAGGAGGTCCAGGCCGCCGGTGGCCACCCTCTCCCGGCCGGTCGCCGGGTCGTCATCCCACTCGGTCACGCTGATCCGACCGTTGGCCTCGAGGGAGTCCACCAGGGAGCGGTGGGCGTCGGGCAGACCGTGGACGGCCACCCGGGAGGTCAGGCGGTCGGCCTGGCCCTGGACGAAGGAGAGTCCGGCGAAGCCGGCCCAGAGCAGGGCGGGGTACATGACCAGCGGGATGAGGATGCTGCCCACCAGGATGCTGCGTTCCCGCAGAGCCGAGCGGACCTCGTGTACATAGAGGGTCCAGATCTGGCGAAGGGCCATAGGTGTCCGGGGCGGTTGGCGGTCAGCGGGGTCAGGACCAGTACTCCCCAGCCATGGGAATGCTTCACCGGAGGAGCGTCAAGTGAGCCGCAGCATGAACCGCGCCCCGATAGCCGGGTAGCCAGGGAGCGGTTGGAATTTCACACCGTCCCCAAGTCTCCTCTTTCGCCACAGGGACCCCGATGCGTTTGCTTCCACTCTGTACATTCCTTCTCCTGTTCAGCTTGACGCCCCCGGAGCTCCACGCCCAGTCGGCCGGGACCCCTGCGGGTGGCGATGAGCAGATTACGGCCATCGAGGCGGGAATGCTCTTTGACGGCACCGACGAGGAGATGGTGGAGAACGTCACCATCCTGGTCCGCGACGGGCGGATCGAGGCAGTGGGTCCCGACGTGGATGTCCATGCCAATGCCGAGCGGATCGATCTCTCGGGGTGGACCGTCCTCCCCGGCTTCATCGACATGCACACGCATCTCACCGGAGATCCGGAGGATCTGGGTGCGGACCGGGGCGCCTTCCTCTTCCGCTATCCCGAGCGACCGGCGCTGGTGGGGGTGCACAACGCCGACGTGACCCTCATGGCCGGCTTCACCACCGTGCGGGACGTGGGGGCGCCCGGCTCCACGGCCCTGGCGCTGCGGGACGCCATCGCCGAGGGGTGGGTCTACGGGCCCCGGATGATCACCGCCATCTCGCTGGGCACCACCGGAAGTCACTGCGACCGCACCACCGGGATCCGCCCCGGCACCGCTGACCTGGACCAGCGGCGGCCGTACGTGTTCGACGGCCCGCAGGAGGCCGAGGCTACGGTCCGCCGGGCGGTCCGGGACGGGGCCGACATGATCAAGGTCTGCGCCACCGCAGGCGTCCTCTCTCTGACCGACGACATCGGGCCCGCCCAGATGACCTTCGAGGAGCTGGAGGCGGGGGTGGCGACGGCCGGAATGCTGAACCGGCGCGTGGCCGCCCACGCCCACGGGCTCGAGGGCATCCGGAACGCGGTCCGGGCCGGGATCACCAGCATCGATCACGGCAGCGTCCTGGACGACGAGGTGATTCAGGAGATGATCGAGCGGGGAACGTGGCTCGTACCCACCATGATGGCCTACGAGGCGGTGGTGGAGATGGCCGAGGCGGGCTTCCTGCCCCCGGGGCCGGCCCAGAAGACCTTCGAGATCGCTCCTCAGGTCGTGGAGTCACACCGGAGGGCCTTCGCCGCCGGGGTCCCCGTCGCCTTCGGTACCGATGCCGGGGTCTTCGAGCACGGGCGCAACGCCCGGGAGTTTCAGCTCATGGTGGAGGCCGGCCTGAGCCCGGCGGAGGCCCTTCTGTCGGCCACCCGCAACGCCGCGGACGCCCTGGGCATGAGCGACGATCTGGGCACCGTGGAAGCCGGACGCTGGGCCGACCTGGTAGCGGTCCGCGGCAACCCCCTGGACGACATCTCGATCCTGCAGGAGATGGGCTTCGTGATGAGGGAAGGGGTCGTCTACAAGCGGGACGGTCAGCCGGTCCGATGACCCCGCGGTGACTACCTGTCGTCCGGAACCCGGCAGTCGAAGGAACGGTCGGCGGGGCGCTCCCCGTCCCGAGTGACTTCCACCCTCACGGAGGCCCGTGCGGTGGCTCCATCGGGGGTTTCCGCCCGGAGAGTGATGCGGTGTTCCCCGGCGGAGAGGCCCCGGGCCATGCAGGTCACCCCGAACTGGGTTCCATCGGTGCGGTAGCTGATGATCGTGCCGTCCTGGCTTGATCGCCACTCCAGCGTCGCAGGGATGGGCTGGAGCCGATAGGGGCGGCCCACGAAGCGGTGCTCGGGGGTCTCGACCCGGGCAGTCATGGATCCGGTGAGGGTGAAGAAGCCGTCCTGCCAGATCTGCTCCCCGTCGTCCGGATCGTGGATGATGGCCTCGTACTCGTAGGCGGGTTCCTCAGGGGGTGTGACCTGGATCGCCGTCCAAGCGGTGCGGAGTCCCTCGTTGGCCAGCACCAGGAGGTAATAGGCCTCCCCGGTCACGTAGTGGCCGCTCGGATCGAAGCTGAAGGAAGTGGCCTGCAGGGCCTCTCGTGCGCCTTCTCCGTAGAACTCGGGGTGCACCCGTTCGTAGCTTTCGAAACGATCGGTGGAAAAGAAGACCTCGACCCGTGGCGTGCGGCCCTCCGGCGGCTCGCTCCAGGCCAACTCCACCCTCCCGTCCTGGTAATCCATACGGGTCAGGTCCAGCTCCGGGGCCCGAGGAGCCTGGTCGACCCGGACCAGTTCTCCCCGCTCGTCGTGCACCAGGGAGAAGCTCTCCGGGAGCTCCGGGAGATTTTCGATGCTCCCCAGGAGGCTGGCGACCCGATCCCCCCGGGAGGTCTCCATGGCCTCGTAGGCATTGGGCGCCGTTCCGATCACCCGGTCCCCCACCGAGGCCTCGGCCCGGACCGTCGAGCCGATCCCCTCCCGGCTTCGGCGCTCAGTGGGTTCCAGGAGGGGGCGGAAGACGACTTCCAGGCCGCTGATTTGTTCGGCCACCAGATCGCCGGGCTCGGGCACGTTCTCCACTTGCCCGAGAAAGATCAGCCTCCAGTAGGGAAACTCCACGTCGATGACCTCGATGACAGGGTCGACGACGACGGGATCGCCGGCGGGTGCAGGCGTACCCTGGCCTACGACGGTGGCGTCGGAAGCGCCCAGCAGGAGGCCCCCACCGACCAGGAAAGCCAGTATGACGCTCGTTGCCAGGGTCTGGTGCATGCCCATGCATGTTCTCCAGGGATTCGGGAAAATCTTTCCGGGTCCCGATCCTGTAAAGGTATCGGTCGGCCGGTTTCGCGGCCATTCCAGGGTGGCAGCCGTGGCACTTCTCTTGCGAGCTGGTTGCACCGCGATCACGAGCCATCCTCACCCCTTCTACCCCAAAGATGACCTATGCGCCTTCCCAGACCTTTCCCCGTCCTCGGCGCCGGCTTCCTGGCCCTGGCGCTGTTGCCCTTTCTGGCAGCGGAACTGGAGGCTCAAGCGCCCGCTCCCCTCTCCGAGGGCACCCGATCCCTCTCCTTCGGGATCGACGGAAGCGGGAGCAGCGAGGCGGGGATCTGGATGTTTCTCTCCGATCGGGCGAATGTGGGGCTCCTGGGGACCCTGGACTGGACCTCGGAGGATCGGGGAGGGCCCCGGTCGGATCGGAGTCAGTTCACCCTGGGGCTGGGGCCGCGGATCAAGTGGTACATGCCGCAGACTCCCCGGGTGGCTCCGTTCTGGTTCGGTGGGCTCGGCTTCACCCATACCCGGCGCTCCGAGGAGGACGAGGAGGACCGGACCAGTCGAGGCCTCAACCTGGACGGCGGATTCGGGGTGGACTGGTTTCCGGTGGATCAGATCTCCCTGGGGGGCTGGACCGGACTCCGGCTGTCGAACGGTCGGGCCGAGAACGACGACACCACGACCCGACTCCGGACCCTGACCACCGGCCTCCGGGTCCACATCTACTTCTGAGGTGGGTTGGCCGGGGCCCAGGCGGGGCTTCAGCCCCCGTCCGCCCAGCGGCGAGCTGCCACCCGATCCGGGCGTTCCGGATCCGCGTCCTGGAGGAGCTCCAGGAGGGCGGTGAAGTGGCGTTCGGCCGCCGGCTCGTTACCGGCCGCCTCTGCGGCCCGGGCCGCCCCGAAGTGGGCGCGGGCCCGGTTGCGCTCCTGTTCCAGGGTGGCTTCGTAGGCCACCAGCGCGTCGCCGGGCCGGTCCAGCTCCAGGAGCAGGTCGCCCAGGAGCTCGGAGGCCGGCAGGAGGGGGCCCGGTGTCACCGGGTGCTTCTCCACGGTGCCTTCCAGCTCGGCAGCCTCCCGGGCCAGGCGGAGGGCCTCGTCGTCCTGGGCCCGGGCATGGGCGACCCAGGCGGCGGCCGCCAGCCGTTGGACCTCCACGACGGTGGCCCAATACTCGTCCCCGTCCGCCCGGCTCCGGTCCCGGAGCACTTCCAGTTCCCGGACTTCGGCCTCACCGCCAGTCGCGTCGCCGGAGCGAGCCGCCCCCAGCGCCCGGGCGAAGCGGGTGACGCCGGCCACGAAGGGAGGCGCGCCTTCAGAGACCTCCAGCCGGACGGCTTCGTCCCAGCGATCCCGCTCCAGGGCGTAGCGGGCCTGCAGGCCGGCGAAATTGTAGCTCACGAGCCCGCCGGGAACCTCCGCGGCCAGCTCCCGGGCATGGTCCACCACCTGACCGGCAGCCTGGTCCTGGCCCAGTTGGAGATGGGCGTAGACCATGTAGTCCAGGGGGTGGACGGCTGCGCCCGGGCTCTCTTCGGCGGCGGCGGAGCGGGCGTTCAGCTCGATGGACTCCTCCCAGTAGCCGATTCGGGTGAAGATGTGGGTGGGCATGTGGAGCGCGTGAGGGGCGTCCGGTGCGATGTCGGCGTAGCGTAGCGCGGCGTCCAGCCCCTTCTCCGCAATGGGAGGGGCGTCGTAGGCGTGGATGAGGTAGTGGGCCAGCCCCGGGTGCTCGGGCTGTTCCTGGAAGAGGGGCTCCATGACCTGGGCGGCGTGGAGCTGGCGCGAGAAGGTGAGGTCGTCCGGAGGCGCATTGCCCACCACGATCCGACCGTAGAAAATGGCGGCCTCGGAGTCGTCCGGATGGGCTTCCATGAGGCTCCGCATCGCCTCTTCGTGGGCCTGCATCCGCTGCAGGTGCCCCACCTCCGGGTGGCCCTCGTAGAGCGCGGCGGCGGCCTCGATGTACATCTGCTCCCGGGGCGTGGCGGCCTCGGCCAGCGACCGGGCCCGGGCCACCGCCTCCAGGGCCGCCTCCACCCGAGCGCCCGATGGGGCGGCCCGGGTCATGGGGTTGCCCCAGAGGGTCATGGCCCGTCCCCAGTGGGCCATGGCACAGTCCGGGTCCAGCTCGGCCACCCGCTGGAAACCCTCGTCCGCTTCGGAGAACCAGAAGGAGTGGAGCGACGCGACCGCCCGTTCGAAGGCCGGCTGGGCCGCTTCGGCACACGAGGTGGAGAAGGCCACCGAGCCCACACCCGGGCCCATCTCCGGGCCCATCTCGTGGACGTCGTTGGTGGACTCCACGTCAGGAGCGCCGCAGCCGAAGGCCAGGACCAGGCTGAGCAGCGTGCCCACGGCAAGAAATGTGGGCAGCCGGTCGGGCATGACGAAGCGAGGGACGCGAGGCATGGCCATGGAGACATCCTCCGATGGGGACGGGTGCTGGGGATCGTGACCGGAGCAGGGGATCATCGTCGACATCCTGGACTGTATGTCGGATCGGTCCTGGTGAGCAAGCTTGCCGGTCGATGGGGATTTGAAGAGCATCCTTGACTTTCCGGATGCTGAAGCGTATTTGCTAATACGTATGAGCACCTCGGCGCGGGGATCGGAGCCGGAGGGCGGGGAAGAGAGTGCGTCCCCGGCCTCCCAGGAGGGAGAAGGCGCCCGGCGGGTCACCGGCCACGATGTGGCGGCCCGGGCCGGCGTGTCCCAGTCCACTGTATCGCTGGTGCTCAGCGGCAATCCCCGAGCCCGGATCGCCGACGCCACACGGGAACGGGTGCTGGAGGTGGCCCGGGAGATGGGCTACCGGCCCAATCTCCTGGCTCGGGGGCTGGTGCAACGGCGGTCCTACGCCCTGGGCGTGGTGGTGCCCGACCTTGACAATCCCTTCTTCACGGAGGTGGTGAGTGGAGCCGAGCGAGTGGCGGCGGAGGCCGGATACGGGATCCTCCTGGCCGATACCCGGGAAATCGCAGCCGGAGAGCACCTCATGCGGCTGCGGGAACGCCAGGTGGACGGCGTGATCCTGGCCGGCCTGGCGGTGGAGACGCTCCCGGAGGAGGCGCTGGCCGGCGCCAACGTGGTGGTGGTGGACGAGCCCCCCGACCGGTATCCAGGCGTCATGAGCGACGCCCTCGGTGCCGGGCGCATGGCTGCGGAGCACCTCCTGGAGCTGGGGCACCGGGAGCTGGCCTTCCTGGGCCCGGCCTCGCCGGCCCACACCTTCAGGATGCGGGAGCGGGGGTTCGTGACCCGACTCCGGGAGGCGGGGATCCGGCTCACTTCGCCGCGCCTGAGGAGGACGCCCCCTTCGGTGGCCGGTGGGGAGGCCGCCATGCGGGCGCTCCTGGCGTCGGACCGGGAGGTGACCGGCGTGGTGTGTGCCAACGACCTGGTGGCGCTGGGGGCGCTGAAGGCGTGTGCCGCCGCCGGTGTCGCGGTTCAGGAGGCGGTATCCATCGTGGGGTGTGACGACATCGAGATGGCCCGCTACGTGACCCCCGAGCTCACCACCGTCCGGGTTCCGGCCCGGGGACTGGGGGCCCGGGCCGCCCGCCTTCTCCTGCTGACCCTGGACGACGCCGACACCTCGGCCCTGGTGGGTCGACCCCTGGGGGTGGAGCTCATCGTCCGGGGCACCACCGCTCCGCCTGATTCACCGGGAGGCCCCGAATGATTCCGAACCCCTCGAGGCACGCCACCATCCTGGCCACCGGGAGCCATGTGCCGGACCGGGTGGTCACCAACGCCGAGCTCTCCCGGAGCCTGGGCGAGGACATCGACGAGTTCGTCTCGGGCACGCTGGGGATCCGGGAGCGGCGCTGGTGTGGACCGGATGAATCGGCTGCCGACCTGGCCGAGGCCGCAGCCCACCAGGCGCTGAAAGCGGCGGGGATGGGCCCCGAGGACGTGGACCTGCTGGTGGTGTCCACCGACACGCCGGAGTATGTCTCGCCCGCCACAGCCTCGGTGCTCCACGGCCGGCTGGGACTCCCCTACGGCACCGGGGCCTTCGATCTGAACGCCGCCTGTGCCGGTTTCGTCACGGCGCTGGACCTGGCCTCCAAGTACCTGGCCGCCGACGCCCGTCTCCGCCGCATTCTTGTGGTGGCCGTCTACGCCATGACCAAGTACGTGGATCCCACCGACAAGAAGACGGTGACCATCTTCGCCGACGGGGCCGGGGCGGCGGTGGTGGGCCGGAGCGCCGAGCCCGGGGTGCTCGGCTCCCAGCTCCGGGCCGACGGCTCGTTGGCCGACGGGCTCGGAGTCTTCGCCGGGGGCACGGCGGAGCCCATCACCGAAGAGGTCCTCCGGGAGGGGTACCGCAACCGCCTTCACTTTGTGAAGAAGTATCCCCCGGAGGTGAACCTGGAGGGCTGGCCCCGGATCGTCCGGGACCTCCTGGGGGAGATCGGCCGGGAGGTCTCGGACGTGGATCACTGGTTCTGGACCCAGGTGAACCTCTCCACCATCCGGGAGGTGATGGCCACGCTGGGCGAGCCCATGGAGAAGGCCCACACCATCATGCACAAGTGGGGCTACACCGGCTCGGCCTGCCTCCCCATGGCGCTGGACGACGCGGTGGGGGCCGGCCGGCTGAGCCCCGGGGACCTGGTGGTCTTCACCGGCTCGGGGGCGGGGCTGGCCATGGGGTCGGTGGCCATGACCTGGAATCCCCAGGAGGTGGAGTGATGCCTGAGCCGAGCACTGAGCAGGCCCGGGCCCGGAGCATTCCGGGGATCGGATACTGGACCGCCAAGGCGGCCTTCCTGCATCCCCATCGCACCGCCCTGGTCACCCCCGAGGGCCGTCGCAGCTACCGGCAGATGGAGGAAGGGGTACGACGAGCCGCCGCAGTGCTCCGGGACCGGGGGATCGGCCGGGGAGACCGCTTCGGGATCCTCATGTGGAACGACCCCCGCTTTCTGGACCTCCTTTTCGCCGCAGGGCGGGTGGGTGCGGTGGCGGTTCCCCTGAACTGGCGGCTCACTCCGGTGGAGCTGGCCTACCAGATGAAGGATGCCGGGGTGAAGCTCCTCCTGGCCGGACCGGAGCAGGCCGACGCGGTCCCGGAGCTGGAGGAGGCCACAGGCTGTCCCGTGGTGTCGGTGCCGGACGAGTACGAGGCCATTGCCGCTGCTTGGGCGGAAAGCACGGAGGTGGAGTCCCCCTTCCGTCCGCCTCCCATGTCGACCCTTCCAGGCGACGACGATCCCGTCCTCATGGTCTACACCTCCGGCACCACGGGCCGACCCAAGGGGGCGCTGCTCACCCACCGAAACCTCTTCTGGAACGCCATCAACGACGTCCTGGCGGTGGGCCTCACCTGGCGGGACACCTCGCTGACCATCCTGCCCCTCATGCACGTGGGCGGGATCGGACTCTTCACCCTTCCCACCCTCCTGGCCGGGGGCACGGTGGTCATGCCCCGGCGCTTCGACGCCGAAGAGACGCTGGCGGTGATCCGGGACGAAGGGGTCACCGTCATGCTGGGGGTGCCGGCCATCCACACCATGCTGGTGGAGTCACAGGCCTGGGACGACGCCGACCTGAGCTCGCTCCGCTTCATGTACAACGGGGGCGACCGGTGCCCCCTGGAGATCGTGGAGCGGTTCCGGGAGAAGGGCGTCCCCTTCGCCGGCGGATACGGGCTCACCGAGACGGCGCCCACCGCGTTTCTCACCGAGCTGGACCAGCTGGAAGAAGCGGCCTCGGCCCCGGGGTTCGCCGGCAAGCCCGCCTTCGGGATGGACGCCCGGATCGTGGACGAGGAGGGTCGTGACGTGGCCCCGGGCCAGGTGGGAGAGGTGGTCATGCAGGGACCGAACCTCTTCCGGGAGTACTGGGGCCGCTCCCAGGACACGGCCCGGGCCTTCCGGGACGGCTGGTTCCACACCGGCGACCTGGCCACCTGGGACGAGGAGGGGTTCACCTTCATCGCTGGTCGCAAGAAGCAGATGCTGAAGAGCGGAGGCGAGAACATCTACCCTGCCGAGCTGGAGCAGGCGCTCCTGGAGCACCCGGAGGTGGTGGAGGCCTGCATCATCGGGCGTCCCCACCCGAAGTGGAACGAGGTGCCCTTCGCCGTGGTGGCGCTCCGGGAGGGAAGTGAGGCAGGCGAGGAGGAGCTCCGTGCGTTCCTGGAAGGGAGGCTGGCCCGCTTCAAGATCCCGGCCGGATTCGCCTTCGTGGATGCGCTCCCCCGCACGTCCATCGGGAAGCCGGATCGGCCGCTCCTGGAGAAGCGGTACGGGGCGCCGGCCGACGACGACGGGGTGGAGCCATGACGACTCCGGTTTCGGTGGGCATCGCAGGGCTGGGTACCGCCTTCCCGGAGGGCGTGCTGACTGCCGCCGAGCTGGCGGAGCGCTCGGGGATCCCGGAGGAGGTGGTTCGGGAGAAGATGGGGCTCCTGGAGAAGCGGGTGGGCGGGCCGGACGATCACGTGAGCGATCTGGCGGCCCGGGCGGCCCAGTCTGCGCTGGAGGACGCGGGTCGGCGACTGGGGCGTCCCGTGGAGCCCGAGGAGGTGGACGCCGTGATCTACTTCGGCAGTCCCCACAAGGACTACCCGGTCTGGTTGGCAGCGCCCCGGATCCAGCACCTCATCGGCGCCGAGGGGGCCTTCGCCTTCGAGGTGGCCTCGGTCTCGGCCGGGGCGCCGGTGGCTCTCAGGGTGGCGGCCGACATGATGGCCGCCGATCCGGGACTCGAGACGGTGGTCGTCGCCGCCGCCTCCCGGGAGGCCTCGCTCCTGGATTATTCCAACCGGAGCGCCCGCTTCATGTTCAACTTCGGTGACGGCGCAGCGGCGGCGGTCCTGCGTCGCGACTGGCCCCGGAACGTGATCCTCCGCTCGGCTTTCCTCACCGACGGCAGCTTCTCGGAGCACGTGCGGGTGCCGGCGGGCGGAACCCGGCAGCCCCCGTCCGCCCGGACGGTGCAGGAGGGGCTCCACAGCCTGGACGTTCACGACCTGGAGGGGATGAAGTCGGGGCTGGACGCCGTCTCGATGGAGCGGTTCGTGGGGGTGGCCCGGGAGGCGGTGCGCCGAAGCGGACGGGAGCCCGGCGAGCTGGAGTTCCTGGCCACCCTTCACACCAAGCGCTCCATCTTTGACGCGGTCCTCTCGGAGCTGGGCCTGGAGGAGGGGGGGGCGGTGTACCTGGACCGCTACGGCCACATCTCAGCGGTAGACCCGCTGGTGGCGCTGGCCCAGGGCGAAGAGCTGGGCCGGCTCCGGGACGGGATGCTGGCGGTGGCCCTCTCGGCGGGCACCGGATACACCTGGGCCGCCACGGCCCTCCAGTGGGGGGCTCGGGCATGAGCGCCGGCATGAGCGCTGGAGCGGTGGAGCACCGGAACGTGGTGGAACTGTTCCGGGATCGTGTGGCCCGGTCCGGGGACGCCCCGGCCCTTCGGACCTTCCCCGACGGTCGCACCCTGAGCTGGCGGGAGTGGGCTGCCCGCTCCGAGGCCTTCGCCCACCGGCTCCGAAACGAGGGGGTGGAGCCGGGGGAGCGGGTGGCGATCTGGGCGGGGAATCGCCCCCTGTGGCCCATCGCCGACCTGGGTGCCGTCCTGGCGGGTGCGGTTCCGGTGGGGCTTTATCCCTCCAGCGCGGCCAGCCAGGTCCGGACGCTGCTGGCGGATGCCCGGGTGGTGGTGGCGGTGGCCGACACGGAGGAGCGAATCCGGCTCTTCTCCCGTCTCCGGGACGAACTTCGGGCGCTCCGCCTGGTGCTGGGCGAGGCGGGGGTGGATCCCGGGGAGGTGGCGGCGGATCCCGGCGGAGCGGTGGTGGGCCCTGGAGAGGCGGCGGATTCCGAGCCCTGGCCCGGCGCCCGGGCGGCCCCGGACGACGACGCCCTCCTCATCTACACCTCCGGCTCCACCGGCGAGCCCCGGGGAGCCCGGATCTCGCACCGGTACCTCATGGCGTCGGCGGCCTCCATCCAGGAGGCGCTCGGGTTGGTGGAAGGAGATCGGACCCTCTCCTTCCTTCCCTACTGCCACGCGGCGGAGCGGGTCTTCGGGCTCTACACCCGGATCCACTGCGGGATGGAGGCGGTGTTGCTGGAGGACCACCGGCAGGTGTGGGAGGCGGCCCGGAGCGTCCGGCCCACCCTCTTCGGCGGCCTCCCCCGCTTCTTCGAGAAGCTCCACGACGCCCTCCGGGCCCACGAGGCCGATGGAGGGGATCCCCGTGACCTGGTTGCCGAGTACCTGGGCGACCGGATCCGAGTGGTCACCTCCGGCGGGGCCACCCTTCCGCCTCCGGTGGCCCGCTACCTGGACGGAGTGGGGGTGCGGGTCCTGGGAGCCTACGGACTCACCGAGCACCTCTGCGCCACCATGAATCGCCCGGAACGCTACGACCTGGAGACCTCGGGACCGCCCATGCCCGGCACCGAGCTGCGGATCGCCGACGACGGGGAGATCCTCCTGCGCCGGGGGCCCCTGACCTTCTCCGGCTACCTGAACCAGGAGGAGGAGACGGCCGCCACCTTCACCGCCGATGGGGAGTGGCTCCTGACCGGGGACCTGGGACGGCTGGACGAGGAAGGCTTCCTCCGTGTCACCGGGCGGAAGAAGGAGCTGCTGGCCCTCTCCACGGGCAAGAAGGTGGCGCCCCTGCCGGTGGAGGCCAGGCTGGTCCGGGACCCCTGGATCTCCCAGGCGGTGCTGGTGGGAGAAGGGCGGAAGTTCGTCTCGGCCCTCCTGGCGCTGAGCCAGCCGGTGGTAGAGGGCTGGGCCCGGCAGGAGGAGATCGCTGCCGGGTGGGAGGAGCTCCTGGAACACCCCCGCATTCGGGAGCGGGTGGACGAGATCGTGGTCCGGGTGAACCGGGACCTCTCCAGGACCGAGCAGGTCCGGCAATACCACCTGTTGAGGGAGGAGCTGAGCCAGGAGGCCGGGGATCTGACCCCCACGCTGAAGGTCCGGCGCGGAGCGGTGGTGGAACGGTACCGGAAGCAGATCGATGCCATGTACCGGACGAGCGAGCCCAGCAACCAGGGAACGCCATGACCGACGCAGGGAAGGGGATGGGTGCACGGGAATGGGCGCTGCTGGCGGTGGTGCTCTCGGCCCTGGCCATCGCGGTGGCCTATGCTTCGGCCTTCCTGCCCGGGGGCACGCCGGGGTGGGCGCCGTGGCTCTTCATGGCCGGCACGTCGCTCATCATGGTAGCCACCATGGCGCTGGGGGCGTCGAGGGACGGGAGCATCGGCAAGCTCTGGATCCCCTTCGCCCTGGTGATGGTCCTGCTGCTGGGCGGGTTCGGGCTGGTGCTGGCACTGCCGCCCGCCGAGCCGGGCGACCCGGCACTCTGGCTGGGACTTCCGCCCCGAGCGGCGGTGATCCTGTACGTCATCGGCTTTCTCCCCTTCTTTCTGATCCCGGTGGCGTACGCCTGGACCTTTGACGAGCTCACCCTCAAGCCGGGCGACCTGGAGCGGATCCGGGAGAAGGCGCTCCGGGCTCGCGGGGAGATCCCCCTGGACCGGCGGGAGGAGGACTCGTGATGGGGGTGGCTGCGGTGTCCGGTCTCCTGGCGGTGGGGGCGCTTCCCCAGGCGCAGGAGCTGCCCCACGTGGTGGAGCCCACCATCGTCTGGGTGGCGGTGGTCTACTTCGCGGTGGTCACGGCCATCGGGGCGTGGGCCACCTACCGGACCCGGACGGCCGGTGACTTTTTCGTGGCGGGGAAGGGGATCGGCCTGGCGGCCCTCTCCCTCTCGGTCATGTCGGCCACCCTCTCGGGATTTGCCTTCATCGGCGGACCGGGGCTGGTCTACTCCATCGGCCTGGGGGCCATGTTCATCATCCTCCCGGCAGCCCTCACCAACGCCATGGGGGCGTGGGTGCTGGCCAAGCGGCTCCGGCTCATGGCCGAGGTGCGGCGGACCATCACCCTGCCCGACGCCATCGGGGCCCGGTTCCGCTCGCCGGCGGCCCAGGGATTGGCGGGGGTCTCGATCCTGGTGGCGGTCATCGGCTACATGGCCACCAACATCCTGGCCCTGGGGCTGGTCATCGACGCGGTCTTCGGGATCGGGCTGGGCTGGGGGATCTGGCTGGGGATGGGAATCACCATGGCGTACGCCGTGGGCGGCGGGATCGTGGCGGGGATCTACACCGATGTCTTTCAGGGTTCGCTCATGGCGGTGGCCTCGGTGTTGGTGTTCCTCTTCACCCTGCAGGCCGGGGGCGGGCTGGACGGGATCTCCCTCACGATCCTGGAGGGGGATCCGGAGTTTCTGGGTCCATGGGGGCACCTGACGCCCCTGGCGGCTCTCTCCTTCTTCTTCGTCTTCGGGTTGGGGTCCCTGGGGCAGCCCCACGTGGTCCACAAGTTCTTCATGCTCCGGGACCCGCTGAAGCTGCGGTGGTATCCCCTGGTCACCACCCTGGCCCTCATCATCACCATGCTCCTGTACTTCGGGGTGGGGGTGGCGGTGAAGGCGCTGACGGTGGAGGGCGCCATGGCGCCCCTGGCGAACCCGGACAACGCCACGCCCCTCTTCCTCCTGAACTACACTCCGCTGGTGCTGGCCGCGCTGGTCTTTTCGGGGGTGGCGGCAGCCATCATGAGCACGGTGAACTCGTTCATGAACATCGGGGCTGCGGCCATGATGCACGACATCCCGGTCTCGTTGGGCAAGCGGATCGACAACGAGCTGCTGTGGGGCCGGATCTGCACGGTCCTGATCTCGGTGGCGGCGGCGCTTCTGGCCCAGTACTCGGGGATGCTGGTGGCCTTCCTGGGCGTCTTCGGCTGGGGGCTCTTCGCCTCGACCCTGGTGCCGGCCCTGGCCATCGGGCTGAACTGGGAAGGCGCCACCCGGGCGGGGGCCATCGCCTCCATCTCCACCGGGCTGGTCATCACCCTGGTCTTTGAGACCATGGCGTTCTTCGAGCTCTACTCCTTTCCGGTGGGAGTCACGGTCGCCGGACTTTCGCTGGTGCTCTCGATTCTGGTCTTCTTCGGCGTGTCGTATCTGACCCGCCACACCGCCGCGGAGACCCTGGACCCGGACATCCGGGTGGTCATGGAGGCATGACGATGACGCAGACGACGGACGAGGCTCGCTTTGACGACCTGGAGGTGGGTCAGAGCGCCCACTTCACCAAGACCGTCACCGAGGCCGACGTGGTCCTCTTTGCAGGGGTCACGGGAGACTTCAACCCGGCCCACGTCAACGAGGTGGCCGCCCGGGAATCCCGCTTCGGCGGACGGGTGGCCCACGGAATGCTTTCCGCCGCGTTCATCTCGACGGTGCTGGGGACCCGGCTTCCGGGGCCCGGCACGATCTACGTGGGTCAGACCCTGCGCTTTACCGCACCGGTGCGGATCGGAGACACGGTGACGGCCCGGGTCACGGTGCGGGAGCTGGAGCCTGAGCGGCGGCGGGCGTACCTGGACACGGTTTGCACGACCCACGAGGGAACGGTGGTGGTGGAGGGAGAGGCGGAGGTGCTGGTATGAGCACGGAGGTGTCGGCATGAGATCCGAAGCGCACGCCCGGGAGTGGCCCCGGGACCCTCCCTGAGGGTGGTTGGACGACAGGGGGCTCGGACCACTTCGCCCCTTGCTAATACGTATGATCACCGCGTCGGGAGATCGCCCGGCCGGTAGGACTCTCCAGATGAGTGAGGAGGCAACGATGCGTACTCGAATACAGACCCTGTGGAGCGGCCTCGTGCTGGCCGCCCTTGGCGTGCTGATGCTGGCGACAGCGCCGGCGCACGCCGCTGCCCAGACCGGAACCGTGGTGGGGACGGTGCAGAGTGAGGAGGGCCCCGCCCTGAGCGGCGTCCAGATGACCCTTCCCGGCACCGGACTCGCCGTGAGTACAGGAGCGGACGGAAGCTTTCGGATCGCCAACGTGCCGGTGGGCACCCACGAGCTCCGGGCGTTTCAGCTGGGCTTCCGGGAGGCCCGGGTGCAGGATGTCCAGGTCCGAGCCGGTGAGGAGACCCGGGTCGATGTGGTCATGGAGACCCTGCCCATCGCCCTCACCGGCGTGGTGGTCTCGCCGGGACGTCGGGCCCAGCGGCAGACCGAGGCTCCGGCCACCGTGACCCGGATCGAGGCCGGGGAGCTGGAGGTGATGCCCGGCGGGAGCTTCGCCAACGCCCTGAAGGAGGTGAAGGGGCTCGACTTCATCCAGGTGGGCGTGAGCGGGGTGGCGGTGAACGCCCGAGGCTTCAACTCCTCGTTCAACAACCGGATGCTCATGATGGAGGATGGCCGGATCGCGGTGCTCCCGGAGAGTGGATTGCCCCTGGGGCAGTTCACCCCCATCCCCCAGATCGACCTGGCGGGCGTCGAGGTCCTGGTGGGACCGGGATCCGCCCTCTACGGTCCTGACGCCTCCAGTGGCGTGATCAGCCTGGAGTCCAAGGACCCCCGGGAGTATCCCGGAACCTCGGTGATGACCACCGGTGGGGTGCGAGGCTACCAGAACCTCCAGGCCCGCCATGCAGGCGTTTCGGGGGACTGGGGATACAAGGTCACCGCCGAATACCACCGGGTGAACGACTTCGAGAACCGCCTCAACTACGGGACCGAGGAGGAGCCTCTCTGGGAGGCGGGCACCGGCGGCAGCCTCGATCCCAACCAACCCAGCGGGGTGGACTGGGAGAACCGGGTGATGCGGGGTCAGGCATCCCTGGTCTACTACATGGACGAGAGCCGGCTGGAGCTGGGGGCCGGCGGGAGCGAGAACAACGGGGTGGGCCAGACCAACGTGGGTCGAAACCAGTTCGACGGCTGGACCTACAACTACCAGCAGGCCCGCTTCACCACGCCCAACTGGTTCTTCAACCTGTATCGGGCCCAGTCCCAGTCCGGAGACTCGTACGCCATCAATCGGTTTACCGAGAACAAGGCGGCCAACCCGGAGCTCACCGACGACGAGATCCGCCTCATGTCCGACTGGCCCTCGGACGGTCGGATCCTGGCCGCCGAAGTGCAGAACAACTTCAGCCTGGGGGCGCTCCTGGGGAGCGAGATCACCTGGGGGGCTCAGTTCCGGCGAGATGCGGTCTCCAGCGACCGCCAGTGGCTCACCGACCGGCTCACCGGTGAGGACGTGACCATCAACCAGATCGGTGTCTACGGACAGGCGGAGGTCCCCCTGACACCGGACCTGCGGCTGGTGCTGGCCACCCGCATCGACGAGCACGACAACTACGACACGCAGATCAGCCCCAAGGCGGGTCTGGTGTGGTCGCCGTCGGCGGACCAGGCAGTACGCTTCACCTACAACCGGGCCTTCAAGTCGCCCACCATTCTCCAGACCAACTTCTGGATTCCGGACTTCGTGCCGTTCGTGGGCGTCTTCCACAACACCGACGGATTCGAGATCCGGAACCAGGCAGGCGATGTAGTCCACGAGCTGGCCCCTCTGGTGCCTGAGTCCAACGATACCTTCGAGCTGGGTTACCGGGGCGTGCTGGGTGATCGGTTCCTGGTGGACGTGGCCGGATATATCGGATCGTACCAGGACTTCCTGAGCCCCCTGACGGTCTTCGCGAACCCCTTCGGCCCCACCATCTTCAGCCAGGAGCCCACCACGGCCTTCTGGCCCGACGGGACCGAGGTCACCGGAGAGGAGGGAGGACCCCAGATTCCTCTCACGTACTGGAACCTGGGTGAGGCCGACGTGCGGGGGCTGGACTTCGGCGCCACCTTCGTGGCGAGCCCGCAGATCGACGTGAAGAGCACCTTCTCCTACGTCGGGCTCTCGGGTGACGGAGCCGAGGCGGGTCCCGAGGCGGAGGCCACCTCCCTGAACTCGCCCAGCACCAAGTGGACCCTGGGGCTCGATGCCCGTGACTTCGGCAACTTCAGCGGAAGCGCCACCGTACGCTACGTGAACGGGTACCGGTTCCACTCCGGCATCAATCAGGGTCGGATCCCCACCCACACCGGGCTGGACCTGTCGGTGCGGTACCAGATTCCGGATACCGGGATCCAGATCAACGCCACGGCCCAGAACCTGTTCGTCTGCGGGAGCGACACCCCCGGGGGCGATCGGTCGTGCGGGATCGACCAGCGCCACATCCAGATGGTGAACATGCCCGCGGTGGGGAGCGTGGTCCTGCTGGGTCTCCGGTGGGACCTGTAGGATGACTGCGGCACTGACCCTCCTCCTCCTGTTGGGGGGAGGAGGGACAGGGCTCCAAGGGAGCGATGAGGTGGAAAAGGGACTGGTGATCCAGGATGTGTACGAATCGGAGCACGGAGTTCGCCCGTACCGGCTCTATCTGCCCCCGGCCGTGCTGGGAGAAGAGGATCTGGAGGCGAAGGGCGAAGGGGCTGCTGCGCCCCCCCTCCTGGTTGTCCTCCATGGCTGCACCCAGGATGCGGAGGATGTGGCCCGGGGGACCCGGATGGATGACCACGGGCGCCGGCGAGGCATGGCGGTTCTGTATCCCGAGCAGCCCCCCGAAGCCCACGCCACCCGGTGCTGGAACTGGTACGAGCCCGACCACCAGAGTGCAGGCGGCGGCGAGCCGGCGATCCTGGCCGGCATGATCCGGGAGATGACCGAGACGTGGGGTTTGGATTCGGAGCGGGTCTACGTGGCCGGGATCTCGGCCGGAGGGGCCATGGCGGTCACGCTGGCGGCGACCCATCCGGGTCTGGTGTCGGGAGTGGCCAGCCACTCGGGGGTGGCCTACCGGGCCGCCGTGGGACTGGAGGAGGCCACCCGGGTTCTCTCGCCGGCGGAAGCGGAGCCGAGCAGGGACCTGGTGGAGGCGGTGTCGGGGGCCATGGGTGAACGTGGCCGTCGGATCCCTCTCCTGGTCATCCACGGCGACGATGATGCCGTGGTGGCGCCCCGCAACGCCCGGTGGCTGGCGGACCAGTGGGCGGGTCTGGCCGAAGAGTTCGCCGAGGGTGTGGTGGAGTGGGATATGGATCCGTCCCGCCCGCAGGCGGACCAGGCCTCCCGGATCGAGGTGGTTCGGGACGACGGCGGTGTCTGGATGGAGATGTGGAGGATCCGGGATCTGGGCCATGCCTGGTCCGGGGGCTCGGACGAGGGCACCTTCACCCAGCCAGGCGGATTGGACGCAAGTGCACTCATCGTGGACTTCATGCTCGGTCGGACGCCATGAGCGATTTGCCGGACACCCCTTCGAGCCGCACGGCCCGGGGCGGCGTCGTGGAGGCCACCCTGGCCTTCCTTCGGAAGGAGGCCGGGGAGGATGGCCAGCGGCGGGTGATGGAGCGGCTGTCTCCGGAGACGGTGGCGGCGCTCCAAGCAGTGGGGCCGTCGGACGAGATTGCCCTGGAGGGGCTCTTCGAGCTGTGGCGGAGCGTGGACCGGGAGCTGGGAGGGGACGACCCCGGATGGATGGAGCGGGCCGGCGCCTTCTCCATCGAATCGGCGGGGATGCACCACTATGGAGGAATCGTGGGGAAGCCTTCGCCCCGGGAGTTTCTGACCCAGAGGATCTCGCTCTTTCGCCTGTTCTATCGGGCCGGACGCATGCAGGTGGTTCGAGCCGAGGAGGGAAGCGCCCTCCTGCGCCTGGTGGATTTCGGGCCCTCCGATCCTCTCTTCTGCCGCCGACAAACGGGAGGCCTTCGCCGGGCCCTGGGTCTGGCTCGGGGCGGGGAGCCCAGGGTTCGACACGTGCGCTGCGTGCACGAGGGAGACGCCTTCTGCGAGTGGGCACTGAGCTGGGAGGTTTGACGCAGGGGAACCTTGATCCCAGGTAGGTGCAATAATGTCCCATCGCCGCGGGATTCGGGCCGTGAGGGCTCCGGGCCGCCCCGCTCCTTCCGAACCCAGGTAGACTGGAGGCCAGCGATTCCATGCCACATGATGCGAGTTCCCTCTGGCGGCGACATTTGCTCCCGGCGGTTGCGCTCCTGCTGGGGCTCTTCATTGTCGCTCCGGCAGCGGCTCAGCAGGTCTCGGGTGCCGAGGGCGACCGGATCCTCAGCTCCTCGGCCATGGACGCGGCCGTGTCCGACCATGAGTCGGCGGCGGACCGGCAGCGGAGCGAGCTGGCCCAGCTTCTGGCCCGGGACGAGGTTCGTGAGGTGGCCGGAGAGCGCGGGATCGAGATGGAGCGGGTCAAGTCGGCGGCCTCGACCCTCTCCGACGAGGATCTGGCGGAGCTTTCGCCCCTCCTGGCCGAGGCTACCGAGGCGATGCGGCAGGGCGGGACGATCACCATCAGTGTCTACACGGTGATCATCATCCTCCTTCTCCTGATCCTGCTGACCTGACCGATTTCCAAGGGGTGAGAGCGGCAGTCGTCTGCCTCCGGGCCACAATTTTCCTCCCGGTCGTCCTCGTCCTGAATGCCGCGGGTCCGGCGGGTTCGGGGGGTGCGGGCCCTCCGGGAGATGCCTCCCTTTCCCCTTCGGCTGCAACTGAACGCTGCGAGGTGCTGGTGCCGGAGGTGGTGCGCCAGGCCGTGGCCGCCGCCCAGGCCGGGGAGCTGGACCGGGCCGACGACCTTCTCTCCGATGCCCTGCGTCAGTGTCCCGACCACCCGGAGTTGCTGGCCGAGTTGGCGGGACTCCGGTTCCGGCAGGGGCGAATGGCCGAGGCCGAAGTGCTGGTGACCCGGCTGGTGGAGGTGGACCCGGGGGCCGAATACGGTTGGGAGCTTCTGGGCACCCTCCGGTATCTCAGAGACGATCCCATGGGCGCTCTCCAGGCGTGGACCCGGAGCGGTTCTCCGTTGATCCGGTCCGTGGAGATCCCGGTACGAGGGCCCGCCGGCCCCCGGGATGATGGACTGGAACCCCGGACCCTGGGCGTCGCCGGGCTCGAGCCGGGACAGCCGCTGCGGCCGGAGGTCCTCATCCGGGGCACCCGCCGCCTGGAAGCCCTTCCGGCGGCTTCCCGGGCACGCGTGGGATACGTGATGCTTCCCGGAGGCGAGGCGCAGGTGGACGGCGCCCTGGTCCTCATGCCCCGCTTTCCCTTCTCCAGACTCAAGCTGGCGGAACATGGTGCACGGCTCCTCACCGGAAGTGTGGACCTGGCCTTCGGCGATCTGATGGGGCACCTGGAGCGGTGGGAGCTGTCGGGCGTGCGGGAGGGCACCCTTCGACGTGGAACGCTGGCCCTGGCTCATCCCGCGCCGGCCGACGCAGGCGTCTGGCGGTGGACGGTGGAGCACCGGGTGGGTCGCTACGGGACGCCACTGCACGGAGACGAGCGCGCCGGCGAAGTGCGGCGCATCGAACGGAGCCGAGCCGGATGGGGGCACACGCACTGGCTCACGGCGAGACTCCGGGGAACGGTCCGTAGCGGTGTGGAGGTCCGTCGGGCCCGGGGCACCTACGTTGCGGGCGGGGTGGGTGCGGCGGCGCTTCCCCTGGGGGCGTGGGGCTCCATGCGGTTGGACGCCGAGGGTTGGACACGGGTGGCGCGCTCCGAAGGGGAGGATCCGGCGCCGACGGAATCGCGCCGCTTCGGCCGTCTCGAAGTGGAGGCAGCGGTTCACCCCGCTGGAGTCGGGGGTGCCGGGTCGCTCCCACGGATACTGGCCCGTGTCGGGTTCATCAGCGTCTCTCGAGGGACGCCTGCGGATCTGTCACCCCGGATGGGCAAAGAAGGAAATACCCGGGTGCTCATGCGGGCGGTATCGGACCTGGATGCCGACGGGGTCGTCCAGCCCCGCTTCCCGGGACGGAGCTGGATCCATGGGAGTGTGGAGGTGGGGCGGCGGGTGGCACGGGTAGGCCCCGTGGAGATCGGGGTGGCCGCCTTTTCGGATGGAGTCCGGGTGCTGGCCCGCGGCGACGCAGGTGGGCCTGGTACGGAGCGCCGAAGTGCGATCCATCTGGGGACGGGGGTGCGGGCCCGCCTTCCGGGGGTAAACGGCCGGCTTCGCCTCGATTGGGCCATCGATCCTTCGGACGGGACCTCCGCGCTTTCCGCGGCCTGGGTGCCCGGCACTTTCCCGGTACCCTGACCAGGCCAGGCCCCCGCGTCCGGATGCCTTCTACCTGCCGGCGTCCGGCGGTCGGGGCTCTCCCAGGAAGAGTCGGATCCGGCTCTCGTGGTCCGGCCGAAAGCTTCCGTGTACCACGGCGATGGTCCGGTGGCCGGAGCCTTCGGGGGCCGCCGCCAGGGTGCGCATCAGGAGTCCCTGCAAGCTGCTGTTGAAGCCGGCCTCCGGGTTGGCAGTGCCCGGAACCAGGGAGGGGGATGAGAAGCTGTTACCGCCATCGCGTCCAGCGGCAAAGCCCATGCCTACCGGGCGACTGCCGGCCTCCGGAAAGACGTGCCAGGCCAGAAGGGGGCTGCCCTCGCCGTCAACCGCCAGTGAGGGGAAGCCGGCGCCGGGAGCGTCATCGTCCGGTCCGCCGGAGATCCGTCTCGGTGCTTCGAAGGTGTCGCCCCCGTCGCTGGAGCGGGCATAACGGACATGGGAAGGGCCGAAGGGGCCGTCCGGGCTCTCGCCGTAGGCCAGGTGGAGCGTGCCGTCCGAGCCCGCCGCCAGCGCCGGGGCGTCGGAGTGGCCGTCGGTCTCGAAGGGGATCCGGGAATCGCCGAAGGAAGACCCACGGTCCCCGGAGGTGGCCAGTCGGAGGTCGGCGGCCGGATCTTCGCCCACCGTCCAGGCCAGGTGGACCCGTCCCCGGGGGTTCACCGCCAGGGTGGGCCCGCGAGCGGGTTGGGTGGCGCTCCCGGCCACGTGGAGGGGATCGGAGAAGGTGCGGCCGTCGTCGGTGGATCGACTGAGCCGGAGGGCCCCCTCGTACTCGGTCCAGGCGGCGTAGAGGGTCCCGTCCGGGCCCCGGGCCAGGTCGTGGCTCCCGTTGTCCCATCGGTGGGTGGAGAGCCGGCCCTTTCCGGCGCCTGCCGGGGTCCGGGACAGGTTCTGCGGCTCGCTGAAGCTGCGGCCCCCGTCGACGGAGCGGGCGAAGAAGGTCTCCCCTCCGTGGGATCCCCCCGAGAACTCGATCTCCTGCCACAGAAGGTAGACGTGACCGTCGTCTCCTTCCGTCATCACCATTCGGGGGAGCCAGGAGAAGGTGTCCGGGCTCCGGGAGACGTTCACCGGATCTTCGGTCAGGGGGCGGCCGGAGGCGTCCCGCAGCTGGAAATAGACATCCTTCGCCTCCTGGTTCACCCAGGCCACCCCCACTCTGCCGGTCTCGTCCATGGCGACGGTGGGCGCGTCCACGTAGCGGAAGTCGGATTCGTTCATGCGCCAGGGCCCCTGGTACGCCTCGCCTGTGGCCACCTCCACCGGGTCCTGCCAGTGGACCGGGGTGGGCGGGCGGTCGCTGCCGTCCAGGCTGCAGCCTGTCGTCACGAGGAGGCTCATCCCCATGAGCGGGATGGTAAAGCGGATGATGGATGGGGCCATGGCCGGGGTCCTTCCCATGCGAATGCTTATTCCGCGAGTACCCTCAGAATGTCGGTGGTGGTGACGATCCCCCGGAGCTGCCCGGAGTCGGCCACCAGGGCCCGGTGAACCTTCCATTTCAGCAGGCTGGCCGCCAGCTCCGAGACAGGGGCCTCAGGCGCGATGCTGTAGGGTGCCGGGGTCATGATGTCTTCCACTTTGTACCCCTCGAAGAGGTCGTCGGGCAGGGTGCGGATGCGGTCGCTCACATCCACGTATCCTCCGGTGGGGGTCACGTAGTAGGCGAAGAACTCACCCTCCAGAGGGTGTCCCGCCAGGGTGTCGGGGGCCTCACTCGCTGCCGCACCCAGTCCCCAGCGGACGGCCTCCGGAACATCGGCCATCTCCCGGGCCAGGCGGAGCACATCGGTCATGGAAACGACCCCCACCAGGGCCTCCGTTTCGTTTACTACCGGTACGCCGGTGATGCCGTGTCGGTCCAGGAGCTCGATGAGCTCTCGGATGGAGGCTCGAGGTGGGATGGTAATCACGTCGGTCTGCATGATATCGCGTACAGTGGCCATAATGCGCTCCGTGTTCATGGGAAGTGGGTCCATCGGACGCGGTCCGACTCAATTCAACAAACGCAAGGGGTGTGCCGATTTGTCGAGGGGATGGGCGGAGGGGGGGGCGCACGGGCAGGGGCCCCGTGCACTGGCCACGGTGGCATGCCCCCCGGGTAGGGTTTAAGTTTCTTACAACCTTCCGTGAGAGGCACGCAGCGGGACAGTTCGTCCCGCAAGGGGCCGGGGATGCCCGATTCCCTGGACCTGCGGTCCACGGCAGGGGTACTTTGATGGGATCGATCGTCACAAGGACACCCGGCATCCTCACAAAAAACAGGAAACCCTATTCCATGACATCCGCTTTGGCTCGCGACCTTCCCCTGGTCATTCAGGGGGGGATGGGAATTGGCGTATCCGGTTGGAAGCTCGCCCGAACCGTCTCGGCAGCCGGTCAGCTGGGCGTGGTTTCGGGGAGCTGTATCGATACGGTCTTCGCCCGGCGGCTCCAGGACGGCGATCCCGAGGGACACCTGCGGAGGGCCATGGAGGCCTTCCCCTTCTCCGAGGTGAGCGCCGCCGCCCTGAAACGGTACTTCTTGCCGGAGGGCAGGGCGGAGGACGAGCCCTATCGGCTCGTGCCCATGTGGAAGCACAAGGCGAATCGGGTCCAGGAGCAGCTTACCATGCTGGCCAGCTTCGTGGAGGTCTGGCTGGCCCGGGAAGGACACGATGGTCCGGTGGGGATGAACCTCCTCACCAAGATCCAGCTGCCGAATCTGGCCACGCTCTACGGCGCCATGCTGGCAGGGGTCGACTACGTCCTCATGGGTGCCGGTATCCCCAAGGAGATTCCCGGGGCACTGGATGCCTTCGTCAACCACGGGCCCGCCTCCCTCAAGCTCGATCTGGAGGGGCCGAACAGCGGCGAGCGCGAGCACATTCACTTCGATCCCCGGGATCACTGGGAGGGCGAGCCCGAGGAGTCGCTGAAGCGGCCCGACTTCCTCCCCATCATCGCCTCCAACTCCCTGGCCAAGATGATGGTGCGGAAGGCCAACGGTCCGGTGAACGGGTTCATCATCGAGGCCCCCACCGCCGGAGGGCACAACGCCCCTCCCCGGGGCGAACTGACGACGAATGAGCGGGGTGAGCCGGTGTACGGGGAGCGTGACGAGGTGGACCTGGAGCAGATGGGCGAGCTGGGGCTGCCCTTCTGGGTAGCCGGAGGCTGGGGATCACCGGAGGGGCTCACCAGTGCCCTTGAGGCCGGAGCCGCCGGAATCCAGGTGGGAACCCCCTTCGCCTACGCCAGGGAGAGCGGACTTGACCCGGAGCTGCGGCAGCGGGTTCTGAGGGAGGCCCGGGAAGGGAAGGTGGATCTCCACACAGACCTCCGGGCCTCGCCCACCGGCTTCCCCTTCAAGGTGGTGCAACTCGAAGGGACGAATTCCGAAGAGGAGATGTACCAGAAGCGGGAACGGGTCTGCGACCTGGGTTACCTGCGAGCGGCCTACCGTCGGGACGATGGGCGGATTGCCTTCCGGTGCCCCTCGGAGCCGGTGGACACCTACCAGAAGAAGGGGGGCGACGTGGAGGAGACGGAGGGACGCAAGTGCCTCTGCAACGCCCTCATGGCCGACGTGGGCCACGGGCAGGAGCGGGAGAGCGGCCCGGAGCGGCCCATCCTCACCAGCGGGGACGAGGTCCGGAGCCTGGGCCAGTTTCTCGGCGACCGGGAGAGCTACTCCGCCGTGGATGTGCTGGACTACCTGCTGGCCACCGTCGAAGCCCCCGTCGAGGCACCGGCCGAGCGTCGGTCGCTTCGCCTTCCCCAGGTGGCGGCGCAGCGCTAGGCGGGAACTCGAGCCCTGGCCTCAGGGGTTCTCGTTTCGGAGGCTGTCGGGTTCCCAATTGGAGGGTGCCCGAGAGAAGACGATCCGGGGCCCGGACCGTCAGGTCCGGGCAGCCAAGGAGGATGCCGGGATGGGCCGAGCTACTGGAGCCGAGCGCGCCCTTCGGGAGCTTCTGAACGAAGTGGGTGTGACGGTCAACGGTGATCAGCCCCACGACCCCCAGGTGCACGATCCCCGGTTCTTCCGCCGGGTCCTTCGGGACGGGTCCCTGGGTCTGGGGGAATCGTACGTGGAGGGCTGGTGGGATGCCGACTCCGTGGACGGCTTCATTCATCGTATTCTCGTAGGCGACCTGGCCGACCGGGCCAGGCGCAATCTCCGGGCCGTGAGACTTTCGCTGTGGGCCCGCCTCACCAACCGACAGGGTCGACGGAAGGCATCGCGCCACGTCCGTTCCCACTACGAGCGGGGACTGGACCTCTTCCGGGAGATGCTGGACTCCCGGATGGTCTACTCCTGCGGGTACTGGCGAGAAGCCCGTACGCTGGACGAGGCCCAGGAAGCCAAGCTGGAGCTGATCTGCCGGAAGCTGGGGCTCGCCCAGGGGCAGCGGCTCCTGGACATCGGGTGCGGGTGGGGCTCGCTGGTTCGGTATGCGGCGGAGCGCTACGGGGTGCAGGCCACCGGGATTACGCTCTCGCCGGAACAGGCAGAGGTCGCACGGGAGGAGTGTCGGGGTTTGCCGGTGGAGATCCGGGTCCAGGACTACCGGGAGGTGGAGGGCGAGTTCGACGCCGTGGTCTCGGTGGGGATGTTCGAGCACGTGGGGCCCCGGAACCACGGTAGCTACATGAAGGCGGTGGCTCGGTGTCTGCTGCCGGAGGGTGTGTCACTCCTCCATACCATTGGCGGAAACGAGGCCACGGCGAATATCGACCCCTGGGTGGACCGCTACGTCTTCCCGGGCGCCCAGCTTCCGA
>PWLA01000076.1 GCA_003559555.1 Gemmatimonadota bacterium
CGCGCAAGGCGTTCAGAGCGCGTCCTCCGCGAGACCTCCGAGCACTGCGCAGGAGAACCCGAAGGGGGACGGGGGGTTGCGGCGTCAGGCGGCGTCGGAGCGTCTCACCGATGCACTGGGGGCATCGCTTTCGACATTCCTCCTACCCTGACACCGCAAGACCCCGTCCCGGTGGTCCCTGCCCTTCTTCAACGGCCTTCTACTCGGGCCCGGACCGGGTGAGGCCCACCGCCAGGGCCAGGACTCCGGCCGCCGAGAGGGCAAAGGACACCCAGACCGGAAAGCCGACCCGCTCCTCCTGCTCAGCCGTCACCTCCAGGGGACCGGCGTCCACCACCGTCTCCTGGGTGACGTACGAGATGCCCTCCAGAAAGAAGGAGCCCACGCCCAAGGCGAGAAGCACCAACGCCAGTACGATCCATGCGGTCTTGCTCATGACGAACCCCCCGGAGCTGGCGCAAGATCGGTCCGGGCAAGATCGGTCCGGGAAGGGACCGCGACGCCCGGAAGCCATATCCGCACCGCCGTGCCTTCCCCGGGTCCGCTCCGGATCTGTATGGTCCCTCCATGCTGGCCCACGATCCCGTACACCACTGAGAGCCCGAGGCCCCGCTCCATGCACTGGGAGCGGGTGCTGAAGTAGGGCTCAAAGGCCCGGGAGAGCGTTGCCTGGTCCATTCCCGAACCCGTGTCCCGGAGCTCGATGCGGACCCAGTCTTCCTCCAGGCTCCCATCGTCGCCCTGAGCGGCCAGATGGTGGACGGAGAGCTGGATCACACCCTTTCCTTCCACCGCCTCCCGAGCGTTCAGAAGGAGGAGGAAGAGCATCTCCTCCACCTTCGCCGGATCAGCCCAGACCCAGCAGGGCCGGGTGCAGAGGTCCGTGCAGAAGGCCACCTCCCCTCCCACGAATCGGCCCAGATCCAACTCGGACACGAGGCTCCTCAGCTCCAGGACTCGGGGTTCCCTCCAGCTACTCCCGCTCAGCGCCTGCAGGCGACGGGCGAGGGTGCCGGCTCGCTGGCACACACTCCGGATTTCCTCCAGCTCCCTTCGGAGCCGGGGGTCGGTGATCTGATCCAGGACGAATCCGGTATTCCCCTCCACCACGGTGAGCAGGTTGTTGAGGTGGTGGGCCACGCCACCGGCCAGGCGGCCTGCCGTCTGCATGGCAGGGGCGTGCCGGCTGGCCCAGGTCTCCAACGAGCCGGGCCCCGCCTCCGGACCACCGGCCCGGTCATGGGCCGGTGGGCCCCCGTTCGGATGGGGCTTCGGGGGGACCGTGCGCTGGGTCGAAGGTATGCGCGGGGAGATCATGGTTGCCTCCTGGATCTATGGACGAACGCCGCTGCGGCGTCCTTCCGGAGTCCCTGAGCCGGAGTCCCTCAGGAGGGGGTGTCGACCCTCTATGCTCGCAGGTCCGGAGCGCCGCTTCTGGCGGAAACTCTCGGGGTAGGAAAAGCGCAGAGACCGTGCCACGATCTGGCGAGTCAAGCATAAGTCCTTTCACAACATCATTTATGCCTACCCCCACCACACGTCCCTCTGGTCTCACGACCCCCCGAGCCGGAAAGAATTTCAACCCGGGCCCGCACTACCGACCGGAGGGGTCAGCCCACCGGCTCACCCACCTCCTCCGCTTCCGGAATCTCCGACTTCTCCTCGACCTGGAAGCGGACGTCGCCCCCCTCGGTCTCCGGGGGCAGCACCCGGACCAGGGATCCTTCCTCCGGCTCCGCCTCCAGGAGGCGAAGGGCCAGGGGGTTCTGGATCCGCTTCTGGATGACCCGCTTCAGGGGACGTGCCCCGAAGACCGGATCGTAGCCCTCGGCGGCCAGAAGGTCCTTCACACTGTCGTCCACCTCCAGGATCAGATCCCGGTCGGCGGCCAGCGCCCGGACCCGATCCAGCTGCAGCTCCACGATCCGGCGCAGATCATCCCGGGTGAGGGGACGGTAGATGATGATGTCGTCGATCCGGTTCAGGAACTCGGGGCGGAAGTGTCCGTGCATCTCCTTGCGAACTCGCTCCTCGATGCTGTCCCAGTCCCCGGATTCAGCCTCCTCGAGGATGAACTGACTCCCGATGTTGGAGGTCATGATGATAACGGCGTTCCGAAAGTCCACCGTTCGGCCCTGGGCGTCGGTCAGGCGGCCGTCGTCCAGGATCTGCAGGAGGATGTTGAAGACCTCGGTGTGGGCCTTCTCGATCTCGTCGAAGAGGATCACCGCGTGGGGGCGACGCCGCACCGCTTCCGTGAGCTGCCCCCCCTCCTCGTAGCCCACATAGCCCGGAGGCGCCCCGATGAGGCGGGCCACCGCATGCTTCTCCATGTACTCGGACATGTCGATGCGGACCATGGCCCGTTCGTCGTCAAAGAGAAACTCCGAGAGTGCCCGGGCGGTCTCGGTCTTCCCCACTCCGGTGGGTCCCAGAAAGATGAAGGAGCCCACGGGCCGATCCGGGTCCTGAAGCCCCGCTCGGGCCCGCCGGACGGCGTTGGCCACGGCGGCGATGGGTTCTTCCTGTCCGATGACCCGTTCGCCCAGGAGCTCCTCCAGGTGGGTGAGCCGGGATCGCTCCGACTCCAGGAGTCGGCTCACGGGAATCCCGGTCCACTCGCCCACCACCCCGGCGATGTCGTCGGCGTCCACCTCCTCCTTCAGGAACTTGCCGTCGGCCTGGAGCTCCTGGAGTCGCTCCTCGGCCCGCTCCGCCTCCTTCTGGGCCTGGGGGATCTCCGAGTACTGGAGCTCCGCCGCCCGCTGGAGGTCGCCGGTCCGGGTGGCTCGCTCGGCTTCGGAACGGAGCTCGTCGATTCGCTCCTTCTGCTCCTGAAGCCGGGTGATGGCCTCCTTCTCGGCCTGCCACACGGCCTTCATCCCCTGGGTCTGCTCCCGGAGCTCGGCCAGCTCGGCCTCGATGGCCTCCCTACGCTCCACCGCCGAGCGGTCCTCCTCCCGGCTCAGCGCCTCCCGCTCGATCTCGAGCTGGGTGATCCGGCGCTCCACCTCGTCGATCTCCTGGGGAAGCGAGTCGATCTCGATCCGGAGCCGGCTGGCGGCCTCGTCCACCAGGTCGATGGCCTTGTCCGGCAGGAAGCGCCCGCCGATGTAGCGGTCCGAGAGGCGTGCCGCCGCGATGAGCGCTTCGTCCCGGATCCGCACTCCGTGATGGACCTCGTAGCGCTCCTTGAGCCCCCGGAGGATGGCCACACTGTCGTCCACCGACGGCGGGGCCACGAAGACCGGCTGGAAGCGCCGCTCCAGCGCCGGGTCCTTCTCGATGTGCTTGCGGTACTCGTCGAGGGTGGTGGCTCCCACCAGGCGCAGCTCGCCCCGGGCCAACTTGGGTTTCAGCATGTTTCCGGCATCCACGGCGCCCTCGGCGGCTCCCGCTCCCACGATGGTGTGGAGCTCGTCGATGAAGACCACGAACCGGCCCTCCGAGTCGCTGATCTCCTTCAGGACCGCCTTCATCCGCTCCTCGAACTCGCCTCGGAACTTGGCACCTGCCAGCATGGCCGAGATGTCGAGCTGCACCAGCTTCTTGTCCACCAGCGAGGAGGGCACGTCGCCGGCCACGATCCGCTGCGCCAGCCCCTCCACGATGGCGGTCTTTCCCACCCCGGGCTCGCCGATGAGGACGGGGTTGTTCTTGGTGCGCCGGCCCAGGACCTTCACCACCCGACGGATCTCCTCGTCCCGGCCAATCACCGGATCCAGCTTGCCCTCCCGGGCCAGGTCGGTGAGGTCCCGGGCGTACTTCTCCAGTGCCTGGTACTTGTCCTCGGGGGTCTGGTCGGTGACCCGGTGCGAGCCCCGAATCTGGTCCAGGGCCTGGGCCAGGAGCTTCCGGGAGAGCCCCGCCTCGGAGAAGATCCGGCCGGCGTCGTCCTTCTCCTGGGTGAGCCCCAGCAGGAGGTGCTCGGAGGAGATGTACTCGTCCCCCAGCTCCCGGGCCGCCTTCTCCGCCGCCTCCAGCGCCTGCCGGAGCGCCCGGGCCAGCGACGGGTCACTTCCTCCCTCGACCCGGCCATAGCGTCCCAACGCCTCCTCCACCTCCCCGGCCAGGCGACCCGGGCTCACGCCCGCCTTCTCCAGGATGGGCCGGACGATCCCTTCCTCCTGCTCCAGCAGGGCCGCCAGCAGGTGCACCCCGGCCACCTCCGGATGTCCCCTGTCCCGAGCCATGCGGGCTGCAGCCTGAATGGCCTCTCCCGCCTTCACCGTGAACCGATCCATGCTTGCCATATCTCCTGCATCCCCTTGTTGCCTGATTGGTCGGAGGAGCTGTCAGAACGGCAGGTTCCGTCCTTGCTCTCCCCACCGGGATCCCGCCGAGGCGGCGGAGACCGGTGTCATTCACACTCTGGCCCTTATGTATGATTCAAGATCCGCGCCAGGTCGCGAACTCGGATGGGGACTCGGAATTCTGCCCCCCACTCATGGGAGGATCTCAGGGAAGGGTTCGGGGATGCGGTCGGTCCGGGGCGCCTGGAGATCTATCCGGTGGGACGGATCGTCGGAGTTCGGCTCACTCGCCCCCGGGCAGGGGCTCGCCCACCACCCGTTTCATGAGGGTGCCGGCAGGGATCACGTCACCGCTACGGAACCCGTTGATGACGCCCACCGTGGTCAGGTCCACCGTCGGTGAGGGATGCCGCTGGTGGAAGCCCTCCAGCGTCATCTGGTTCTGGGTCCGGACCAGCTCGATGGTCCGGGGCTGCACGTCCAGGATGGCCCGGTCGGTGACAGGCTGGAAGGAGCGGACCGCCTGGCTGAGGGCCGACTGGCGAGCGTTCCACGACGCCTGGGTGGCGTAACCAAGCATCCGGAAGGTCCGGTCCTGGTGCCGGACGAAGACCACGTAGCCCCGGAAGGTGGCGTTCTCGCCCTGGACCCGAAACTCCGCCGAGGCCGCCGGCAGCCCGTTCACCGACTGGTCCGAGCGACCGATGGTTTCGATCCCCTGCCCGGCCAGGAACCGCTGCCGGGCGGCCGAGGGCGAGTCCTCCTGCACCAGGCCCAGGAGCACCACGGCATCCTGCTCACCGCTCACCCCCTGCACCTCGTCCCGGGTGTTCGCCGTCCGCCAACCCCGGGGATAGTCCAACCGGAAGGCCATGTCCGGGTGGAAGAAGACGTTCTCCCGGAAGAAGCCCTCCCTGGGATTCGTTCCGAAGATCATCCCGTCCAGGCGCTGGAGGAAGCCGTCCCGGTCGTCCCGGGTCCCCCGGAACTCCGGGTCGTCGCCGGTGGTCCGGGCCAGAATCCGGTCACGGCGATCCAGGGGATCCGGGTGGGTGGAGAGGAAGCCGGGAATGCGGTCCCCGTCCTCAGCCCCCGACGCCCGGGCGAGCATCTCGAAGACCCGGGCCACCGCGCGGGGATCGTAGTCCTCGGCGCTCATGTAGCCCAATCCCAGGTCGTCGGCCTCTCGCTCCGCATCCCGGGAGTTGCTGAGGAAGAGGAGCTGGAGCCCGGCGCCTGCCGCCTCGCCGAAGGGCCGCAGGTCGGGGGCCAGGATCATCCCCAGTCCGAGCCCCACCTGGGCCAACTGGGCCCGGCTTACCCGGGTGATCCCGTGGCGCGCGGTGACGTGCCCGATCTCGTGGCCCACGATCCCGGCCAGCTCGGCATCGGAGGTGAGGTGGGCGAGGATCCCCCGGGTCACGTAGATGTAACCTCCCGGGAGGGCGAAGGCGTTGATGGTGGGATCGTCCAGCACCCGGAAGGTCCAGGGGAGGTCGGGCCGCTCCGACTCCGCTGCCATGGCCTGGCCCATCTCGTCGATCCATCGGGCCAGCTCCGGGTCCTCGTACACCCCCAGCGAGGCGCTGATGTCCTGGTCCGCCTGCCTCCCCATCTCGATTTCCTGACGCTCGGTGAAGAGGACGAACTGCCGCTGTCCGGTCACCGGGTTCACGGCGCAGCCCTGGAGGACCGGCATGAGGATCAGGGCCAGGATCGGGATGAGACGAGGGATCTGGCGTAGCATGTCGGGCGCCTGGATTGGAGGTCCGCTGGACCGGATCGTCCCCGGCGGCATCCGGGGCATCCGGGTTCCTGTCCTCCTCCTACCCTCGGCTTGCGACCCGGTTCAGCCTCTCTTCTCCCTCATCCCACCTCCGCCCCCCCCCCTCAGAATCGGGGCGCCACCAGAATGGCGTTGGTGTAGAGCTGCCATCCCGAATACCAGAACATCCGGAAGAGGGGATCATCGGCGAAGAGGATCACCCGGCCCGAACCCAGCCGCCGGTCGGCCAGCCAGGTGCTTCGGTCCAGGCGCTCCAGGTTGGATTCCGAGATCACCCCTGAGATCCGGGCCAGTCCCTCGGGGAAGTAGATGGCCGACTCGAAGTCCTCGGTGGGCTCGAAGGCGTTTCCCGTGGAGAGGACGAAGAGGGCGTCGTCGTGTTGCCCCGCGGCCGCCCCGAAGGCCAGGGGATGGTCCGGATCCAGAACTCCCCTCAGGATGGTGCCGGGCACCCGCTCGAGCCAGGACTCCATCTCTCGCTCCTCCCGGCTCCGAAGCGCCTGCTGGAGGCGCTCGTCCCGGTCCTCCTCTTCGTCGTCCACCGTCGTCCTCCGCTCGATCTCGGCCAGCGTTCCCCCCAGGTTCCGACTGGCGCTTCCGGTGGCGACCAACGTGCCTCCGGCGCGCACCCAGTCCCCGAGCCGGTCCACGCCGCCGTCGCCCAGCCCCCCGGCGGAAGTCCCCGGGGGAGCCACGATCACATCGTAGTCCGAGAGATCCGTGGAGCTCACGTTGGAGACGTTCAGGATGTGGAAGGGGAGGTCCAGCACCTGTTCCAGGAAGTGCCAGTGGGCACCGAAGCCGGTGGCCGAGGTGCCCTCGCCTCCCAGGAGGGCAAGCCGGGGGAGCGCCAGCGCAGCCTGGTCATTGGTCCCCAGGTCGGGGCCGGTATCCACGAAGCCGGTCTCGATGGGCGTCACCATGGCCGCGAGCCCCGAGGTCTCGAGCCGCTGGTCCAGTTCCTCGTTGCGGCCCTGTGGGAAAAAGAGGGTGCCCCGAGGATAGTGGGTCTCCCCCAGGGAGAAGGTGTCGGCCATGGCGTAGGCCCGCCCGCCTTCTTCCAGAAAGTCCACCAGCGCCCGAGCGTTCGAGAAGGATGGGGGCAGCAGGTACCCGTAGCTTCCCCGGGCCGGAAGGCCGGCTCCGCCTTCCGCTTCCACCGTATCCACAGGACGCCACTCTCCCCCGAGGGGCTGGCCCGACGAGTGGGCCTCCACCCCGTAGGCGTAGGGCAGGGCCCAGGCGGTAATGTCGTACGAGGAGGTCCCCTCCAGGAGATTGTCCGGCCGGAGGAGGGCTCCAGCCAGCCGTCCCCGGGGCTGCCTGGCCCTCACCCGGTAGGTCCCGGCCGGAAGCTGGGAACGGGCCTGGTAGCCCGGATGGGGCTCGATGCCCGCCCCCATCTCCTCCTCCAGCTCCTCCACCTCGATGTCGTGCATGCGCAGGAGACGGACCAGTGCCCGGGCCCGGCTGGGGTCGGAGCCCGGCACCAGGTAGGTGTCGTCCAGGCCCTCGTCGATCTCCCGGTGGAAGCCGGCGAAACCCAGGAGAAGATCCGTCTTCCCCTGGGCGGTGGTCCGGAGGGTGGCGTTGCCGGTGGTACGGTGGCCCAGCGCGCGGTCCCTGAGGGTCAGGATCGTCCCGTCCGGTCGCTCCACGGTACGCCCGCCGAACCCGCCCCCGCCCTGCTCGTAGGTCATCCCCACCGCGCCTACCAGCGAAGGCCAGGAGTCACCGTATCCCGGATAGAAGAGGTCGAAGTTCTGCCCCGTGTAGTAGAGGAGGCCCTGGCTGTCCATGGCCCGGGCGTTCCCATGTCCGAACCGCTCACCCCACTCCAGGATGTGGTCGGGGAAGATGTCGTTGATGGGCTCCGCTGCTGGAAAGAAGAAGTAGCTGGAGCGGTAGCCCATCTCGTGGAAGTCCACGTGGACCTGGGGGTTGTAGCGGTGGAAGCGCACCAGCCGGTCCCGGGTCTCCTGCTGGCTCAGCCACGCCCAGTCCCGGTTCAGGTCGAAGAGGTAGTGGTTGAAGCGACCTCCGGGCCAGGGCTCGCGCCGCTCCCGGATCCGGGTGTCCGGGGTGTCCCGAAGCTGGGCCGCCGACCGGTAGAAGTTCACGTACCGGTCCCGGCCGTCGGGGTTGGCCACCGGATCCATGACCACCACCACCGAATCCAGCACCCCGGCGACCTCCTGGGCGCCCGAAGCCAGGTCCCAGGCGGTCCACATGGCGGCTTCCGGCGAGGAGCTCTCATTGCCGTGGACCGCGTAGGTGAAGTAGACCACGGCCGGGTTCGTGGCGGCGATCTCCCGAGCTCGTTCCTCCGAGGTCTCGGGATCCATCAGCTCACGGTTGGCTGCCAGGATCTCCTCCATCCGGTCCCGGTAGTCGGGTCGGGCAATGAGGGCCTGCACCAGGGGACGCCCCTCGATGGTCTCGCCGTAGGTGTCAACCGTGACCAGCTCCGAGGCCTCGGCCAGGGCCTCCATGTACCGCTGGACCCCGGAGGTGGGGGTGAAGCGCTCGCCGATCTCGTAGCCCAGGACGTCGGCGGGAGCCGGCACCGTCTGGCCCTGGAGGGCGGCAGGCGCCCAGAGGACCAGGGCCGCCACGACGGTGTGCGTGACACCCCGAATCCATCCGCCGCCGGCCTTTTCCCCGGAAGGGGCGGCCGGAAGCGCAGACGATACTGTCGGCGGCGTGCCACCAGGGGCCCTGGCAGGGGTGTGGGCAACCTGGCGCGCAGGTGGGGGGTCGGCCACGAGATCAAAGGTCCGCAGAGATCCGTCGAGGTCGCACGTTCGGGGCGAAATGGAACGCTTCATGGAGTCCAGTGGTCAAATTCGGGGTTGATGATCAGTTGGTCGGACGGCTCGAGATGCGGACAACCGGATCACGCAGGAACCCGGTTGGACGCAGGTGGACCGGCGGCCGGAGACCGGAAGGAAGGTACGCCGGAGGCTTCGTACAGGGCAACCGCCCCTCGCGGCCTGGTCGGACGTGGCGCCCGAATGGTCCCCGTCGGGCTCGCCTTTGGCCCGGGGCCCGGCACCTTGACCCGCAGCGGTCCCGGCCACCACCTTCCGGCCCCGACCCGGCCGCGTTGAACCGGTCCGACTTCACCCCCCAGCCAGCCAGCGCCAGGTCCAACCCATCCATGCCCAGCTCCCGCTTCCAGCTCCGCGCCGGCTTCTGGCCGACGGCAGTCGTCCTTGCCCTCCTGGTGGGCCTGGTGGCCTGCGATCCCGGCTTCCCGTCCTCCGAGGGGGAGGCGTCGGTGGACCGGGAGACCTTCATCGAAGTCTACGTGGAGCTGCGCCTGGCGGCGCTGGAATGGGAAACGGGCCGGATTCCTGCAGACGATCGGGACCGGATCCTGGCTGAACACGAGGTGACCGAGGACGACCTCCGGGAGTTCATCGAGGTGCACGGCCGGAACGTGCCCTTCATGAACGACGTCTGGCACGAGGTGTCGGAGCGCATCCGCGCGGAGCTGGAGCCCCACGAGGAGCTTCCCGGACTTCCCGAAGGCGAGCTGGAGCTGGACCCCGGAGGAGACCCCCGGTA
>PWLA01000370.1 GCA_003559555.1 Gemmatimonadota bacterium
CCGAGGGAGTCCAGGCCCTGGATCACACCGCCGACGTGGGGATCCGGGTGGAGGCTCCGGACCTGGAGACGCTCTTTCGTCGGGTGGCGCTGGGCTCGCTATGGATGGCGGTGGGCGATGCAGAGTCCGCCGCGGAATCCGACGGGGCATCCGGACTTCGTTCGGTGGAGCTTGAGGAGGACGAGCTGGACGGCCTCCTCCGCAGCTGGAGTCGGGAGGTGCTGTACTGGCACGAGGTGGAGGACTTCCTGGTGAAGGAGGTTCCCGAGCTCGAGGTGACCGATGGAGAGTCCGCCGCACGCCTGCGGGCCACGGTTCGGGGAGGCGAGGCTCCCCTGCATCCCCTGCGGGAGATCAAGGGGGTGACCTGGCACGGACTGCGAATCTACCGGAGCGGTTCCGCCTGGCACGCCCAGATCATCTTTGACGTGTAGGCGACGGGATGGTGTCGCCCCGCCCGCCGGTGGGTCGCCGGTTCAGATCGATTCTCCGGAGTTGTTCCACCGTTTCGGTGAGCTGTCGCAGGAGCTCCGACTGCTGGTCCATCTGGGTGCGCACGGTCTGGAGCTCATCCAGGATCCCCAGGACCCAGCGAGCCTGAGCCCCCCGGATGGACTCTCCGTGCTCGTCTCTCAGTTGCTCCAGGGAGGCCATGGCCCGCTCCCGGTCCACCACGGGGCTGTCCGGGAGAAGGTGCAGCATGGCCAGCCCCCAGAGTGCTTCCTCCCGGGCCGGGGGGGGGCCGTCCGACTCGGCCCCATCCAGGTACCGGCTGAAGAGGAACTCGGCCTGGTGGTACCGGCCAGCCCGGAAGTGTTCTTCGGCCTCGTCCAGGAGGCCTGCATTCGGCGCCTCCACGTGACGGTCGTCCCTCTCCACTTCGCCGATTTCCGTAGCCTCCGGTTCCGCATGGGGTGCCGGCGCCTCGGCGGTGCCGAAGCCCAGGCGTGCGCAGCCGGTTGCCAGCAGGAGGACGAGTACCAGGGGGAAGACGCGGAAGGCGAATGGCAACAGGTTCATGATCAAGTGCCTACACCGGAGGGGGAGCCAGGTGTCCTGACTCCGGCTTGCTCAGAGGGCTCGCTGGAAGCTTCGGCCGACGTCCGGTCCACGTGCCCCTGGCGATCTCTCGCGGCCGCAGCGTCCTTCAGGCTCGAGGGAGCCCGGGGGAGGAGGACCCGGAGGAGGGCGCCTCCTTCGGCTCCTTCGTCCACCCAGATGGCGCCGCTGTGGGCTTCCACCACGTTCCGGCATATGGACAGTCCGAGCCCCACGCCCTGGCCTTCGATCCGGACACCTCGCCTCACCTGATAGAATTTCTCGAAGACGCCCTCCCGGTGTTCTTCCGGGATGCCTGGCCCCTGATCCTCCACTTCCAGGAAGAGGAAGGGACCCGGTTCGTCCATGATTCCGGGCGGGTCGTCGGCTCCGTCGCTCGAGGGCTCGGGGTAGCCGGGGGGAAGGGAAGCCGGACGAGCTTCCAGCATGGCGAGGCGCACGGTGACGGTGGCTTCCCGGGGGGAAAACTTGATGGCGTTGCCCACCAGGTTGCTCATGACCTCCCGCAGGCGCTCCTGGTCGGCCACCACCGGTTCGGGCGGCGGATCGGATTCGACCCGGATCTCCAACTGGCGCTCGCCGGCCAGCGGCGTGAGTTCGTTCACCACTTCCTCGAGCACCGGGAGGGGCTCGAAGCGCTCCGGGTCCAGGTACAGGGCGCCGCCCTCGATCCGGGAGATCTGCAGAAGGTTCGAGATCATTCCGGAGAGTCGGGTGGCACTTTGGCGGGACAACGAGAGGAGCTGGGCCTGCTTCTCGTTCAAGGGGCCGGGGATGCGGTCCAGGAGCACCAGAATCGTCTCGTGAATCGCCGCCAGCGGGCCCTTCAGCTCGTGGGAGACGTGGGAGACGAAGTCCCGCTTCATGTCCTCCAGCTCGTCCAGTCGGGCCGCCATCTGGTTGAAGTCTCGAGCCAGGTTCGAGAGTTCGTCCCCGCCGCCGGTGGGGAGCCGATGATGAAACCGGCCCTCGGCCACCTCCCGGGTTCCCCGGGTGAGACGCCGGAGGGGCCCGGAGATGGAAAGGTAGAGGACGATGCAGATGAGGAGTCCCAGGACGCCTGCCCCCACCGCCGCGATGGCCGAGACCTGGCGGGCCTGCTCGCCGGCCTCCGCGGACGCCTCAGCCTGGCGTGCCACCGCCGCCTGGTTGGCGTCGATGACCTCCTCGACGCTCTCCCGGAGGACGGACATGAGCTGCTCGATCCGGAGGAGCACGCCGTCCATCTCCTCGACGGTGGTGGGGTGGAGCTCCTCGTTGGTCCGGAGGGGGGCCAGCTCCAGGTGGTAGCGTTCCCATCCGGCGTGGACATCCCGGAGCGCCTGGCGTTCAAGGGGTCCCAGCTCCAGGTCACCCATCCGTTCGAGGTCCCGGTCCACCGCCTCTTCCCATGCGGCCCACTGCTCCACGTACCCTGGGTCTTCAAGCACCAGGGCCTTGGAGGCGAATTCCCGCACGCCCTCCAGCTCCTGGACCAGCCGGATGGAGATCCGGGCCGCCTCCAGGTTCGTGAGGGACAGCTCCTCGTTGATGCTCTGCAGGTGCTGCACCGTACGGATCTGATAGGCCAGCACGCCCACCGTGAGTCCGGCGAGGAGAAGGAGGCCCAGGGCGATGCGGGTCGTGATCTTCATGGGCGGAAGGTGATACGGATCCCAACGCTCATCGATCGATCCCGTAAGCCTTCAGCTTGTTCCGGATGGTCCGCACGCTCACCCCGATTCTGCGTGCTGTCTCGCTCTTGTTGTTCCCCGTGGCGTCGAGGGTCTGCAGGATGAGCTCCTTTTCGGCCTCCTCGGCGGTGGCGTCGGGGGGGAAGCGGTAGCTTCCTTCCATGGCCCGGTCCGGCTCGCGAACGTATGCGGGCAGATGGCTGGGCTCGATGGAGCCTTCCCGGGCCAGGATCACCGCCCGTTCCACGACGTTCCGCAGCTCCCGGACGTTCCCGGGCCACGTGTACCGTTCCATGAGCTTCAGCGTTTCGTCGTCGAACTCCCGGGCGGGGCCGCCGTGTTTCTGGGAGAGGGTTGCGGCGAAGTGCCGGGCCAGGAGGGTGACATCGCCCTCCCGTTCCCGCAGCGGGGGGAGCTGCAGGGTCAGGACGTTCAGGCGAAAGAAGAGGTCCTCTCGGAGGTCCCCCTCCTCCACCGCTTCCCGGGGGTTCCGGTTGGTGGCGGCCAGGACCCGCACATCGAAGGACATTTCGGTCTTGCCGCCCACTCGGCGGAAAGGGCTGCCGTCCAGGACCCGGAGCAGTTTGGGTTGGAGGGCCGGGGGCATCTCCCCGATCTCGTCCAGGAAGAGCGTGCCTCCATCTGCCAGTTCGAAGCAGCCCTCCCGCTGCCGGCCGGCGCCGGTGAAGGCCCCCTTCTCGTGCCCGAAGAGCTCGCTTTCCATGAGCTCCGAGGGGATGGCGGCGGTGTTCAGCGCCACGAAGGGACCATCGGCCCGGGAGCTGAGATCGTGGAGCGTCCGGGCCGCCAGCTCCTTCCCCGTTCCGCTCTCGCCGCTGATCATCACCGAGGCCTGGGAATCGGCCACGGAGCTGAGCATCTCGAAGAACTCTTCCATGGCATCGCTGGCGGCCACGAAGGGCCCGAAACCGTCATCCCTCCGCTCGAGGGTGGGCTTCCCCCTCGGCTTCGCGTCCGGCGACTCCGCTTGCGGCGGCTCGGCGGTGTCGGCCTCCGCCTGGGCATCGGCCTTCCGGGCCACAGGGGCAAGGGAGCTGGAGGCGTCCAGAACTTCGTCCAGAACCGCCTTCAGGTTCCGGTAGTTGAGGGGCTTCGTGAGGAAGTCCACGGCCCCCATCTTCATGGCGTCCACGGCCATCTCCACCGAGCCGTGGGCGGTGAGGAGGAGGACCGGGCGATCGGGACGGTCCTCCCGGAGCCGTTCCAGGAGTTGAATGCCCGAAACCTCCGGCATCACCACGTCGGAAAGGACCAGGTCCGGGTCCCACGACGAAGCAAGGGTGCGGGCACGGTTCGCGCCGGCGGCCACCTTTACATGGTAGCCCCAGCTCTGGAGGCGCATCTCCAGGACGTTGCGAAAGGTGGGGTCGTCATCCACCACCAGGATACGGTGTGGGTGTTCCGCCATGGGTCAGCTCAGATCTGCGGGTGAGAGTCAACCCGAAATATACACCCTCTGCGCCTTCCACGCCTCCCGTTCGGCTGCCCCGTGTGGTGACGTTGGTAAGTGGAGCCGGCCCCACCCCGGGGCTCCGGTCAGCTCCCGATGTGTGGGAGGACCGGGAGCTCCGAAACGGGGCCGGTGAGGCGCGAGGGGAGGACGGCGTCAGCGGTCTTCGTCGCCTGAGCTCGCCACCCGGGGACGATCGGTGTCGGGCCGGAAGTCGATGACCATGGCCACCCGACGGTTCTGCCAGCCTTCCTCGCCTGGCCCCTGGGCGCCCCGAATGACCTGCCGGTCCGGATCCTCACCGTAGCTCACAGCCCGGAGCTGGCTGCTGCTGAGCCCCTGCCCCACCAGGTAGTCCTTCACCGACTCCGCACGACGCTCACCCAGGCGCCGGTTGTACTCTGCGCTTCCAGCCGGATCGGTGAAGCCTTCCACCGTGATGGTTGCACCGTCGTAGTGGGTCATGACCACCTGGGCGAACCGCTCCAGGACCTCACGATCCTGCGTGCGGATGTTGTCGTCATCGAAGGCGAAGTGGACGGGGGCGTTGAACCGAATGGCCGATTCCAGCCGCTCGATGGTGACGTCGAAGTCCTGGCGAAGCTGCGCCAGGTCTCCTTCCAGGTTGGTGAGACGAGCCTCGAGCTGAGAGATGTCGCTGCCGAGGCGCTGCTCCAGCGCCTGGGTCTCGTCCTGGAGATCCTGACGCATCTCGGCTTGCACCCGATCCAACTCGCTCTCGAACTCGTCCTGACTCACGTGCGAGCATGCCGACACCAGGAGGAGGGCTGCGATGGCGGTGAGCCCCGTCCAGGTGACAAGTCCTCGTTCATAGCGCTTCATGGACCGTTTCTCCTTCTTCAGGTTCGTCGAAGTCGTTCCGCCGGCGTTGAAGGCCGGGCCTCGGGACCGACCATTGGGAGCAAGGGGGGTGCCATGAGTCGTACAGACCTGGAAAGGACAGGAGTGAGAAGGCTCATGGGGCCGCAGCCCCCATACAGAGCCGGGTGCCGATCCGGGGTCCGGCGATGATCCTTCCTCGTCATCCGGAAAGAACTTCCCGGTCCCGAGGACCGGTCCTGATCCCGCTGTGTAGGAGAGATGGAACCGGACGGCCGGGCCCCGGCGTTCGACAGGGTGGACGCCGGATCCCGGAGGCGGATCCGCTCCGGCCCCCCCCCTCACACTTGGAAGCCCCATGTCCCTTCACCTGATCGGCACGGCCGCTCTGCTCTGGGCCCTGACGGGAGCCGGAGCCACTCCAGACGCCCCGGCGGCGGTTTTGACTGCGCTGGCTCCGGCGGTCCCTTCGGACTCCACTGAGATCAACCACCGGGCGCGCAGGGCGCAGGAGGACTTCGAGCGCTTTCGCGAGAGTCGGATCCCGGCGGAAAGGGGTCAGGGAGGCGGTCGCTGCGACGAGCCGGTGGGTCGCCTCTGTCTCAACTTCAGTGGCGACGAGGCCCCGCCGCCCATCGGTCGAGCCCCTCTTCCCGTAGTGCAGGCCCGGGCCGAGCTGCTGGACGACCTGGCGGAGGCCGGTGACGCTCTCCCCGGCGACATGTGGATCGCCGGCCAGCGGGTTCACTACCACCTGGAGGCCGAAGACCTCTTCAGCGCCCGGGAGGTGGCGGAGGACTGCCAGGCCCAGGGATGGTGGTGTTCGGCTCTCCAGGGTCTCGTCCTCCACCAGGAGGAGCGGTGGGTGGAGGCCGGGGAGGCCTTCCTGGACGCTCTCGAGGGCAGCCCCTCTGGCGAGATGGAGGGATGGACCGGCGAGGATTGGGTCATGGAGCGGGACGGCCGCAGCTTTCTGGACGCCGGAGACGGTGGCGAGCGGGAGCGGCGGCGCGCGCTTCTCTGGCGGCTGGCCGATCCCCTCTTCCTGGTCCCGGGCAACGATCGCTGGACGGCGCACATGGCCCGGCTCACCCAGGTGCGGATTCTGGCGGAGGCCTACAACCCCTTCGGGCTCTCCTGGGACGACGACCTGGAGCAGATCCTCCTGCGGTATGGCTGGGCGCTGGGGTGGGAGCGAAGCATGAGCACACCCGACATGCGAGGCGGCATGCAGATTCGGCCCAATCGGATGGTGGCCCGCCTGGATCCAGAGCGCCGACGCTTTCTTCCCATGGGTGAGGTGCTGGAGCGTTTCCCCGCCACCGGCGAAGGGGCGCTGGATGTTCGCGACGGCCGGCAGACCACCGGCTACACGCCTCCGTATGCTCGGCGAATCGAGAACCTGAGAAGCCAGACAGCCCGGTTCATCCGTGACGATGAGCTCTTCGTGGTGCATGCCTTTGCCCGCCAGGACGAGGCGGCCGACCCGCTGGCCGAAGATGATGAGAACGACGACTCGTTCGGGGGGTGGGGGGATGCGGTGGGACCGGCAGGGCCGGACGACCTCCCCCGGGATCTGCGTCAGGCCCTCTTCCTCCTGCCGGTGGTAGGACCCGTGGTGGAGGGCGGCCCCGCTCCGGCAAAGGAGCAGCCGCTGGCGGATGACGGGGAGCTGGAAGGCGTGTGGGCCGTGGCCGTCCCGCGAGGCGACTACATCCTGAGCATGGAGGCCTGGTCCCGCCTGGACCGGGTGGGCTGGCGGGCCCGTCAGGGCCTGCCCGATCTGCCGACGCCGGAGGGCCGGCTCCTGGCCTCCGATCCGATCTTCCTGGATCCGGAGCCGCTGGACGAGCCCGATACGCTGGACGAGGCCCTCCCCCACGTGCTTCCCACCGTGAGCTTCCCTCAGGGGAGCCTCCTGCGGATCGGGTGGGAGGTGTACGGCATTCCGGAAGGCCGCATTGCCTCGGTCTCACTGGGGCTGGAGCCGGCGGAACGCAGTGCGCTCCGTCGACTGGGGGAGTTCTTCCGGGTCCTGGATCCGGTGGAGCCAGTGACGATCCGGTGGGACGACGCCGAGGTGGAGACGCCCGGTGTGGTCTTCCGTGCAGTGAACCTGCAGCTCCCGTCGTTGGACCCCGGGGTCTACGACCTCTTCATGGAGATCCAGCTCGACGACGACCCACCGGCGGTGAGCCGTCGCCGTTTTCAGGTCACGGAGGGCTGATCAGCCGCCGCCGCCGGACGAAGATCCGGTGCGATTGCCGGTGCGGGCACGTCGATCACCGCTGTTGGAACCCCCGGAGCGAGCCCCCTGGGGGGTGACCCGGGTGGTGGTGGGTCGGGTGCGAGTCGACGGCGGGTCGGCTGTTCGGGCGGGCCTGGGCGACCGGTTGGTGCTGGGTTGGGAGCTGGGAGCCCCGGCGCTGCCGGATCGGGTTGCCGAACGGTTGGACGGGCGGTCGGTGGTGTACCCGGTGAGAGGGTTTACACGAGCGCGTCGATCCCGGACCTGGGGCTGGACTACGATGACCCGTCCAGGGAAGATCCCGCCTCCATAGCCCCAGTAGGGGTCCCAGTGGCGTACCCCGAATCCGTAGAAGCCTCGCATGTAGTACCAGTCCAGCGCCCAGGGCGAGTAGCCGCCCCGGTAGCGGGGACCCCGATCGGGCCACGTGGCCACACCGCGAGTCGCCTGCTGCTGGGTGTAACGCACGGGAGCCGCCTGCTCGGCCTCCCACGAAGCCCCTTGGATGTCGAAGCGTTCCGGGTAGGTGACTGCAACCATCACGTCCAACACGTCTCCGGGTACCCCCTGACGGGTGAGCTCCCGGGCGGCGTCGGAGGACAGACGGAAGGGATGCCCGATCTCGGTGATGAGGACCCGGGCCACCGGTGCGCCCACGGCCTCCACCGCTTCCACCACGTCGTCCAGGTCCAGGGGAGCCGAGACCACCGAGCGGGCGGTGCGGACCGCCAGCCCGCGGTCGGCGGCCGGGGGCTGCACGTCCTGGGCTGCCATGGCCTCCCGGCTGGCGGGGACGAACTCCCTCACGCCCAGGACGGGATCCCGGTCACCGGACTTCACCGCGTGGATCTCCAGCCACGTGTCGCCGTCTCCGGTGAGGGCCATGACCCCGGAGGTGCTCCGGCTAACGCCCTCCGCGCAGTGCAGCGCCGAGGAGATGAACACCCGGGCGCCATCGGCGGACCAGGTGGCGGAGCGGTTCCCGGTGCAGCCGCCCTCCTCGGCGGCGACGGGGGTGCCGTCGGCCACGATCCGTTCCACGCCCAGGACTTCGCCGTCGGCCAGGGTCCGGATCTCCACGCCCGCTGCGTCGTCCATGGGCTCGAAGCAGACCAGTAGGGGCGACTCGTCGTTACCGTTGTCGGCGGCCTCCCAGCATCCGTACCATGCCAGCCACTGGGAGCCCGTCGTCGGCGCCTGGGCTTCGGCATTCACCACGGGCCCGGCCACGAACAGAAGCGGCAGGGCGAGCAGGGCCGGAAGAGCGGCGGTCTGGGTCTTCATGGTGATCTCCTCTAGAAGCGGTACGACAGGCCGGCGGTCAGCCGCAAGCCGGAGAGGTCCAATGGACGATCGAAATCCGAGAAGTCGCCCCCCATCTTATCCTCCCCCCAAGTATAACGGGCGTCGAGGTTGAGAGCGATGCGCGGCCGGAGCATGTAGTCCAGTCCGGCGCCCAGGAAGGTGATGAAGTTGGCGTCGCTGGTCTGGAACTCCTCGGTGAAGATGAGACCTTCGTCAGGGCCGGTCTCCACCACCCAGTCACCCCATTGCTCCAGCTCGTAGCCCATGACGCCAAGCCCCGCGGACAGGTAGGGGGCTACCTGATTCGGGACCCAGACGAAACGGCTCAGGTGTTCGCCCCGGGCCATGGGGTACACCTTGGCGCCCACGGAAAGGGCGGGTCCGTAGGTGAGACGGGTGGATTGGCCGATGCCCAGCGAGTCGCCCTGGGGCGTCTCCTCCCACCAGTCCCGGTACTCGCTGCGCTGGGTTGAGGACGCCACGTCCGCCGAGACCACGAGCTCCAGGTGGTCGTTGACCCAGAGGCCCAGGTCGGCCCCACCGGTGAAGCTGCGGAAGTCGCCCCGGTCCAGGGTGAAGCGCTCGAAGGCGAAGTCGTAGAACTGTCCACTGGCCCGGGGCAGGAAGGCCCCCGCCCGAAGGTTCACGCTCCAGAACGGACGACCGAAGAAGAAGTCGGGATCGTCAGACCCGGTGGCGTCGGCGAGGGCCTCGCTTCGGGCATCCTCATGGGACTGCGCCTCCTGCGGTGTCGGGGACTGCGCCTCCTGCGGTATTTCAGCCGCAAGCACGGAAGGGAGGACCAGGAGGCCCATGGCCAGACCGAGGGCCAGCGTCCGGCGGCTCGCCGGGCGACCTTCTGAACTCCGCTGTCGTGCTGCCGGGGCCGGGGTGGGCCAGGGCAGGTCCTGGGCTGGCTGGGGCATGGACGCCTCCGTGTTGCAGATGGATGGGGCGGATCGGACGGGGCGGCGCTGGGCCACGTCTCCTCCCCCCGGAAGCAC
>PWLA01000020.1 GCA_003559555.1 Gemmatimonadota bacterium
GACGCCGGCCTCTGTCCCGCCCAGATCGATCCTGACCGATCCTCACGGCCTCGGACCTGAATCCCATGCTCTCCTTCATCGGTCAGCCCACCCGACACCTCTTCTTTACTGGGAAGGGATGGGCGGGAAGGTCACCACCCCGCTCATGAGGCTCCAGGACCCGGACTACACCCGGCTTCTGGTGGTGACCCTGCCGGAGACCACGCCGGTGCTGGAGGCGGCGCGCCTGCAGTCCGATCTCCGACGCGCGCAGATCGAGCCCTATGCCTGGGTGGTGAACCAGAGTCTGGCCGCCGGCGACCCCTCCGACCCCCTCCTGGTGGAGCGCGCCCACGCCGAGGCCGACCAGATGGAGGCGGTCCGGACCCGGCACGCCAGGCGTATGTTCGTGGCTCCATGGACCACCTACGAACCCCGGGGCAGCGAGGCGCTGGCTGCCTTCATCCGGGGCGAGGCGGTCCTGCCGGCAGCAGCGGTGACATGAGACTCGTCCACATTCTTTTTGGGAGGTCCCTCCGGTGAAGCTCGCCCTCATCAGCGACATCCACGCCAACCTTCCGGCACTCCAGGCGGTGCTGGAGGACATCGATGCCCGTGGGCCGGACCAGGTGATCTGCCTGGGAGACCTGGTGGGCTACGCTCCCTGGCCCAACGAAGTGGTGGCGGAGGTGCGTCGCCGGGGGATCGTCTGCATCGCCGGCAACTACGACGAAGGGGTGGGGCTGGACTCGGACGACTGCGGCTGCGCCTACAAGACCGATCAGGACAGAGCCAACGGGACGGAAAGCATTGCCTACACCAACCAGGAGGTGAGCCGCGAGACCCGGGCTTACCTCCGGACCCTTCCCCGTCACCTGCGGCTCACCTTTCGGGAGGGCCGGCGCCCGGACGCCAGAGCCTTCCAGGTCCTCCTGGTCCACGGGAGCCCGCGGAAGATCAACGAGTACCTCTTCGAAGACCGATCCGACGCCAGCTTCCTCCGGATGATGGAGCCGGAGGATGCCGACCTCATGTGCTTCGGCCACACGCACCGGCCCTTCCACCGAGCCCTGGACGACGAAGGGAGTCGCTGGGGTGTTCGGCACGTGGTGAACACCGGATCGGTGGGGAAGCCCAAGGACGGGGATCCCCGGGCCGGGTACGTGGTACTCGACATCGACCCGGAGCAAGACGACCCGCTGGAGGTGGAGGTGGTGCGGGTGGCCTACGATGTGGAGGGCGCCGCCGGTGCGGTGGAGGCGAGCCCCCTCCCCGACGCCTTCGCCCAGGCGCTCCGGGCCGCGCACTGACCGCCGACACACCCACGGGAGGTACTGTGGAGACACGAACGCCCAGGTTTCCGTTTCCGCTTCTTGCCGGTCTGCTCCTGGTGGTCCTGGTCGGGCCACTCCCTGCGCTTTCGGGTGGAGGCGAGCTGGAGGCCCAGGCGCCGGACCGGGAGACCCTGGCCCGGATGGCTGCCGAGCAGACCCGCCCGGGCATGTATGAGCTGGCCGAGCTGCTGGCCATTCCCAATGTGGCTTCGGATACGGTCAACATCCGGCGGAACGCCGAGTGGCTGGCGGCGGCCTTCCAGGAGCGGGGGTTCACGGCGGAGATCCTTCCCACCGAGGGCAATCCCCTGGTCTGGGCGGAGCGCCGCTTCGAAGGAAACGACCGGACGATCCTCTTCTACGCCCACTACGACGGTCAGCCGGCGGACCCGGCGGCATGGGGCCAGGAGGATCCCTTCCAGCCGGTGCTGAAGGCCCCGGATCCGGAGGAAGGCTTCGCGGCCATCCCCATGGAGCGCCTGGATGGGGAGATCGACCCGGAGTGGAGGATCTTTGCCCGCTCGGCCTCCGACGACAAGGCGCCCATCGTCATGCTCCTGCGGGCGCTGGACGCGCTGGAGGAGGAGGGGATCACCCCGGGCAGCGACATCCGGGTGATCCTGGACGGGGAGGAGGAGGCGGGCTCCCCTGATCTTCCCCAGGCCATCCGACAGTACCGGGACCGGCTCCAGGCCGATCTCATGCTCATCATCGACGGTCCCCGGCATCCCTCCGATGCCCCCACCATGCGTTTCGGGGCCCGGGGCATCATGACCCTACGGCTGGTCACCTACGGGCCGGCCGAGCCCCTGCACTCGGGCCATTACGGGAACTGGGCACCGAACCCCGCTCAGCGCCTGGCCCACCTTCTGGCCTCCATGAAGGACCAGGAGGGCCGGGTCACCATCCCGGGCTTCTACGACGGCATCCGGATCCCGCCGGAGGTGCGACCCTTCCTGGATGCGGTGCCCGATGACGAGGATCGGCTCCTCCGGGAGATGGCCCTCGGGGCACCGGATTCGGTGGACGCCTCCCTCCAGGCGGCCCTCCAGTACCCCTCCCTGAACGTCCGGGGGATGGGCTCCGGGTGGATCGGCGACGACGCCCGGACCATCATCCCCGACACGGCGGTGGCCGAGATCGATGTCCGCCTGGTGGTGGAGTCGGACCACGAGCACCTCTTCGGGCTCATCGCCGACCACATTCGCGGGGAGGGGTACCACCTGATGGTGGACGAATCCCCGGACCTGGACGTGCGCCGGGCCCATCCCCGGGTGGCGTCCCTGCATCGGGGCCTGGCATATCCAGCCTACCGGACCGCCATGGATCATCCCCAGATGACCTGGGTGCGGGAGGCGGTGGACGAGGCGTTCGAGCAGGACGCCGTCTTCCTCCGGACCTCGGGTGGGACGGTTCCCATCTCTCCCTTCGTGCAGGAGCTGGGGCTTCCGGCCGCCGGCGTGCCCACCGTGAACCCCGACAACAACCAGCACAGCCCCAACGAGAACCTGCGGGTGGGGCACTTCACCGACGGGATCCGGACGCTGCTTTCCATTCTGGCGCGCTGACCTGGGTGCGGTGGGCCACGTCCTGGCGGGGTGTCAGTCCTCCCGCTCCCGGACGGTCGCGAGGAAGGGGCGCACCACCTCCAGGCTCCGGGCCGGGAGCTCCTCCATGGCCACGTGGCCCACGCCCTCCAGGATCACCAGCTCCATCTGCGGGAGGTCCTCCTGCCACCGTTGGGCCAGCTCCACCGGGGTGAAGCGGTCGGCCTCGCCCCAGAGGACCAGGGTGGGCACCGTCACGTCCTCCACCCACTCGGGTTCCTGCTGACGCAGCTCGTCCATGGTCCGGGCCAGCTCCCGGAGCCCTTCCCGGTTTCCCGGTGCCCGCACCAGCTCCCAGTAGCGGTCCACCACGCCGGGGCGGATGCGGCCCGGATCCCCGTAGGCGGCGGCCACGGCCCGGGCCACCATCCAGCGGGGCGTGACCCAGCTATGAAGCCGACCCATACCCCGGCTCGCCAGGAGCCGAAGGGGCCAGGGGAGGTCCTGGGGGTATCCGGCGGGGCTGATGAGGACGAGTCCCAGGACCCGGTCCGGGTGGCGGGCGGCGTAGCGGGCTGCGATGTAGCCCCCCAGCGAGTTTCCGATGAGGATGGCCCGGTCGACTTCGGCGTGCGCCAGCACCCCGTCCACCAGAGCCAGGTAGGCTTCCGGGTCGTAGCGGCCCTCCGGGTGGGGGCCGGTGAGACCGGACGGAGGGAGGTCCACGGAGAGCACCCGGTGATCCCACCGCAGCGATCGGACCCAGGGGTCCCAGGTGTGGAGCGACGCGCTGGCCCCATGCAGGAGAAGGAGGGCCGGTCCCTGGCCCTCGTCCCGGAGGTGGAGTCGCACGCCGTCGACTTCCACCATACGGGAGTGCTCGTCCATGTATCGGGTCTGGAGCCGGTCCGGATCCGCCGAACGGAAGCCCTGACAGGCGCCCAGGAGGAGGGCCAGGAGGAGGGCCAGGGGGAGGGCTGCAGCCGAACCGCGGGCTCCGGAGCTCCGGAATCCATTCCGGTGTCTGCCGTGTACGTTGTCTGCAGGGAAGTTCATTCGGGGTAGAACCCCGGCCCCGCCGCCTCGATCCGCTGCCTCGATCCCCTGGGAGAACCGCCATGCCGTCCACCAAGCACGCTCCCCGCTCGCGCCTGCGGCCTTCGGTCCTGGGGCTGGCTCTGGGGTGGCTCCTGGCGGGTCCGGTGTCCGTCGTCGCCCAGGCCTCCACCGACATCGTGACCCTGGATCTGCGGCCCCACCACGATCACGTCCACGCGGGTTCCCTGGTTCACGTCACGGATCGGGACGGGTACGACAATCAGCCCCATTTCGTGGACCAGGACCGGATCGTGTTCTCGTCCATCCGGGACGGGGAGCAGTCCGACATCTTCCGCTACACCCTCTCGGAGGACCGCCTGGAGCGGCTCACCGAAACGCCCGAGAGCGAATACTCGCCGAAGCTGACGCCGGAAGGCGACGCCCTGACGGTGGTCCGGGTGGAGATGGACGGGGTCTCCCAGCACCTGTATCGCTACTCCCTTGAAGGGGACGGTCCGGAGCGGCTGCTCCCGGATGTGGACGACATCGGCTACTACGCCTGGGCAGGCCCGCAGCGGGTGGCCCTCTTCCGGGTCGGTGAGCCGTCGAGCCTTCATCTGGCCAACCTCGAGACCGGCGAGCTTCGGCACATCCAGGATCGGATCGGTCCCGTGCTCCAGTCCATTCCCGGGACCGAGGGGGTGAGCTTCGTGGACCAGTCCGATCCGGAGCGCTGGGTCCTGAAGCGGTTGGACGGCGCCACCGGAGAGGTGGCCTCCGTGGCGGAGCTTCCTCCCGGTGCGTTGGAGCACGTCTGGCTCTCCGACGCCACGGTCCTGATGGGGTACGAAGGGGTCCTCCATCGTTCCACCGGCGATCCAGACCGCCCCTGGCATCCCCTCAAGGACCTGAGCGAGATCCTGGGGGAGTTCAACCGGCTGGCGGTGGCTCCGGCCGGTTTTCGGCTGGCCGTGGTGACCCAGCGGTAGAGGCGGCCTCCAGCGTCAGGAATCCGCCGCCCAGGAGCGAGCGCACCAGCCTGTGGAACTCGGCGGGGGGAAGGTCGGCCGGGAGGATCCCCCGTTCGGTCCCTTCCCGCCTCACCGCCTCCACCGTGCGGGTGCCGTCGAAGAGGGGAAGGAGCTGGCCAGCATCCATGGGGAGACGCACGGCCGCCTGGAAGGGCGCTTCCACCGTGATCTGAAGCGACTCTCCCGCCAGCCCTTCGTCGGTGACCCGGTAGGCGGTTTCCACCCGGGCGCCCCGGGTCAGCCGGGGCTCGAGCTCCGAGAGGGTGGAGGACCCAGCCAGCATTCGCTCCCGGTCTCTCAACCAGGCCAGCTCCGGCCACCCCTGGCCCGGCCCCCGCCGCCGCCGACTGGTGATGGGGGTGCGAGCCTCGGTCACGTGCTCGATGAGGATCGACCCCTGGACGAAGCGCTCCACATCCAGCGACTTCAGGACCTCCAGGTGCCGCGCGGCTTCCTGGGGACTGGCCCGCCTGGAGCGGAGCCGGCTCAGGACGAACTGCTCCGGACTCAGCGTCCGGCTCACCGCCACGTAGACATCGAACTCCTCATGCCGGGAACCCAGCATGGTGCGCAGGCGAGCCTCGAGAGGGACGTCGCGGCGGTCGGTGGCCATTCCGTGTCCGTAGAAGAGTCCACCAGGGGCCAGATGGGCCGGAAGCCCCTCCACGATCCGCCGGAAGACGCCTTCGCCGTCCTGGCCGCCATCCCGGAAGACCAGGTCACCGTCCAGGGTGGGCAGGTAGGGCGGATGGGCCACGATCCGGTCGAAGCTCTGGCCTTCCACCGGCTGGTAGAGATCGCCGGCGAGGGCCGTCAGGGTCTCCACCCCGTTCAGGAGGCCGTTGAATCGGGCGAAGTGGGTGGCCCGGGGCGTGATGTCCAGCGCCCAGACCGCCTCCGCCCGGGGTGCCGAGGCCAGCGCCGCGACCCCGGTCCCGGCACAGAGGTCCAGGAGGTGTCGACAGGGCGTTCGGGGCAGATCGGCCAGGAAGCCCTGCACGGCATCGGCGATGGCCGGATAGACGGCGTCGTTGTGCAGGCGGCCGGCGTCGCCCGAAGCGCCGGGAGCGTCTTCGTTCAGGTCCGAGGCGATATGGAGCGAAGCGATTGGATACACCAGCGCCCGGGCGGCCAGGGCCTGGGCGTCGTCAGGGTGCGGGCCCAGGAGGTTCAGCGCCAGTATCCCCTCCACGGCCTCGTTTCCGAACCGGTCTGCCAGGTGGGTGCTGGGAGCGGGATCCCCGTCCATGAAGAGGCTGATGAGTCGTCCCAGCCCGTCGTCGCCAGGGTCCTGGTGGGAGGGACGACCGGCCCGTCGGCTCCTGAAATCGTAGATGGAGTCCAGCCCCAGTCGTCGGCAGACGGCCCCCTCGGTGAAGTCCTCCGCCTGGAGGAGGCGCCGGAAGCGCTCCAGGGCGTCGGGTCGGTCCAGGCGGGGGAGGGGGGGCGCTTGGGGCATGATCCGTGGTCAGGGAGGCTTGGGTGGGGCCAGAGGGCCCGCCGACTCCGTCCATGCTGGCTGGCGCAATTCGGAACGTCAAGCCGGACGCCCCGATGGAGGAGGGGAACGCACCGCGCTTCCGGCTGGTATCGTGTCCGGTGGGAAGCGCCGTCCGGCTTCCCCTGCTGATTCCGTCCGACCCACTCTCTCGAACCGGAGGTACCTCACCGGTGGCAATCTCAAAGAAGCGAGCCCGCACCCTCTGCACGCAGCGTGAATGGGAGCTTCTCTCCCAGAGCTGGAACCCCGAGCTGGGACGGATCACACCCGGTCGGCTCCGCCAGAAGGTGCAGCGGGCCCGGACTCTCCGGGACAAGTACCGGGATCTGGCACGGCAGCAGGCGGGAGAGGCCCGGGGAAAACGAGCCGCCCGCTCCACCCGGCCGGCCCAGAGTAACCAGAACACGAAGCTGAAGGCGGAGATCTTCGACGAGGCGCTGGAGCGGTTTCAGTCGCGACTCGCCCAGGACGAGTGACCGGGGCGTCCGACCCCGTCCCGATCCGCGCCCCTCTTCTCACGAGACCGTCCGCCATGCCAACGCCCCCTGTCTGTCCCCCGGCCTACGCCGGTTTTCTCCCCTCGCTTCTCCTGGTCCTGGTCCTGCCCGTTCTGGCTGCCGGAGAGGGATCGGCCATGGTCCAGGCGGCCCCGGTGGAAGGGGTCCGGACGAGCCATGTGATCCAGGACGGTCAGGCCCAGGTAGTGGAGGCCTTCGCCGACTCCACCCGATGGGTCCGGCAGCAGCTCTGGGTGGAGACCGAGTTCGACAGCGACGGTGACGGCCGGCCGGATCGGATGCACGTGACGGTGGTGCGGCCCGAACAGACCGAGACCGAGGGCCTGCAGGTCCCGGTGATCTACGAGACCAGCCCCTACTTCGGGGGTTCGGCCAGCGTGAGCGATATCCTCTGGAACGTGGAACACGAGGTGGGCCAGGAGCCGCCACCCCGGGGGGTGCACCCTGAGGTGACGCACCGGCCGGATCGGGATCGGATCTCCAACTCCCAGGTGGGCACCTGGGTGCCCCGGGGGTTCGCGGTGGTGCACTCCGAGTCTCCGGGGACGGGTCTCTCAGACGGGTGTCCCACCATGGGGGGTGTGAATGAATCCCTGGCGCCGAAGGCGGTGGTGGACTGGCTGAACGGACGGGCCCGGGCCTTCACCACGCCGGACGGCGACGAGGAAGTCACTGCCGAGTGGGCCACCGGGAAGGTGGGGATGACCGGCACCTCCTTCAACGGGACCCTCCCGCTGGCTGCCGCCACTACCGGTGTGGACGGCCTGGAGGCCATCATCCCCATCGCGCCCAACACCTCCTACTGGCACTATTACCGCTCCTACGGGCTGGTCCGCTCCCCAGGCGGATACCTGTGAGAGGACATCGATGGGCTCTACGACTTCGTGCACAGCCGGGAGCCGGAGGGCCGGGACTTCTGCAACGCGACAGTGCGCCAGGAGCTCCTGGACAACCTGGACCGGGTCACCGGCAACTGGAGCGACTTCTGGGCCCAGCGTGACTACGCCATCCAGTTGGACAGCCTCCGGGCCGCGGTGCTCATGGCCCATGCCTGGAACGACTGGAATGTGATGCCCGAGCACAGCGTCAGGGTCATCGAGGGGCTGAAGGAGCGGGGCACGCCCCTGCAGATGTATTTTCACCAGGGCGGACACGGGGGCGCCCCTCCCCAGGAGATGATGAACCGCTGGTTCACCCGCTACCTGCTGGGGGTGGAGAACGGCGTGGAGAACGATCCCCGAGCCTGGATCGTTCGGGAGGACGATCCCCGGGACCAGCCCACGCCGTATCCGGACTATCCCCACCCCGACGCTCGCCCGGTGAGCCTCTTCCCCCTGGGCGGAGGCTCGGGGGTGGGAGCACTGGGGCTCGAGCCGCCGACGGAGCCGGTGGCCGAGAGCCTGGTGGATGATGTTTCGGTGAGCGGAGCCGAGCTGGCACAGGCTGAGGCATCACCGCACCGCCTCCTCTACGTGACGCCGGAGCTTGCGGGGGAGGTGCACCTCTCGGGCACCGCCCAGCTCACGGCGCGGCTGGCCTCGAGCAAGCCCCGGGCGAACCTCTCGGTCTGGTTGGTGGCGCTCCCCTGGACCGAGCCCGAGGGCCGGGCGCCCAACTTCAGCGTGATTACCCGGGGATGGGCCGACCCGACGAACCACCGGTCGCTCACCGAGACCGATCCCATGGTGCCGGGGGAGTTCCGCACGGTGAGCTTCACCCTGCAGCCCACCGATCAGGTGATCCCGGCGGGGCGCCAGATCGGCCTCATGATCTTCTCCAGCGACCGGGACTTCACCCTCTGGCCGGAGCCCGGCACCGAGCTCACCCTCGAGTTGGCCGGCGTGGAGTTGACGCTGCCGGTGGTGGGGGGAGCCGAAGCGTTGCACGGCGGGCTGGCCGACCTTCTCCGTTGAGCCGGCCTCCCTGGACTCAGCTCAGCGGGTCGCCAGAAGCTCCGTGATGGAGTGGTCCAGCTCGGTCAGCTCGAAGGGTTTGGCCAGGAAGGAGACTTCCTGCCGGTGCAGCGGGAGGACGGGCAGGTCCTGCGGAGGGTAGCCGGAGATGAAGAGGGTTCGGAGCCCCATGATCTGCCGGTTCAGCCGCCGCCAGAGCTCGTCACCCAGCATGTCGGGGAGACGGAGGTCGATGAGAGCCAGGCTCAGCTCCGGCCCCAACCCCGAAGCGAGCTGCAGGGCCGAGCTTCCGGTCGCCGCCTGGACCACCTGGTATCCCGATCCATGGAGGAACCGGCGCACGCCCGAGCGGACACCGGCGTCATCCTCCACCAGGAGAATGGTGACCAGTTCCGGACGGGAGGGGAGCAACTGGGTGGCCGCGGCTCCGTCCGGAGTCCACGACGGTACGGCGGAAATACCTTCCACAGGGGGGGCGGAAATTCTTTCCCAGGGGCTCAGCACGACATTCCGGGGGTTGAAAGCTTCGGGTCAGAGAGGCCCAGCGTTCCGGCGACCGGGCACCCGCATACCCGGATTCCCCTTCGGCGTGGAGCTCCAGTGGAACTGATTTTCGAACTTGCATGAAGTGTGCCGGGGCCGGATGTCCCACTGAGCGTCGCTCTGGCCTGGCACCTGCCCGATTCATATCATCGTTTCCCATATGCCGCTTCAACGAACCCTCTCCGATCCTGC
>PWLA01000152.1 GCA_003559555.1 Gemmatimonadota bacterium
CACCCGGGGGATCCAGCTCGGCGGGCTGGCGGCCATTTCAGGAGAAGACACCCGGGGAATCCAGCTCGGCGGACTGGCGGCCATTTCGGGCGAGGACGCCCGGGGGGTTCAGGCCGGCGGCATGGCGATGATCGGTGGCGGGAACGTTCGTGGTCTCCAGGCCGGCGGCATGGCGGTGGTGGCTGGAAATGAGCTCCGGGGCGCACAGGCCGCCGGGCTGGCGGTGGTCGGAGGAGGCGCCATGCACGGGATCCAGGCGGCTGGCCTTGCAACGGTCGCCGGAGGCAACGCTCGGGGACTCCAGGTCGGGGGTCTGGCCGTGGTGGCCGGCGGGCGAATGGACGGGGTGCAGGTGGGAGGCATCGCCGTGGTGTCGGGCTGCTCCATGCGGGGGGTCCAACTCTCCCTGGGTTCTGTCGAGACCAACCGGGCCGACCAGCGGTTCGGGATCCCCGAGGCTGAATGTCCCGCCCGAGGCACCACGGGTCTCACCGCAGGGGGCTTCCGGGTGGTCACCCCCGAGGCCCGGGGGATCACCGGTGCAGTGGGCTGGATCAGCGCCGACGAGATCCGGGGGCTCTCGGCGGCAGGACTTCAGCGAAGCGGGCTGCACGTGGGGCTGTCGGTGGGACTGATCAACTGGACCGATCAGCTCCGGGGGGTCCAGCTGGGGCTCCTGAACCGGGCGGGCAACAATCCAGCACCCTTCCGGGTGCTCCCCCTGCTGAACGTGAGCCTCTGACTCCAGCGGCGCCGGAACCCGTCCCGGCGTTCAGGGTGGAGGCATGGGCACCACCGGCCGATGGGCCGGGCCCGAAGCACGTGAACCCGAACCTCGAAATACCAGATGACGTCTCTCACCATCTATCTCGCCGGGGAAATCCACTCGGACTGGCGCGACCAGCTACGCGAGGCCCTGAACCAACTGGAGGTCGACGCCGACTTCCTGGGGCCCCAGGAGGAGCACGCCCGCTCCGACGACATCGGAGAGCTGATCCTGGGCGAGCAGCCCAACGAGCGGTACCGCGACCTCATGGGCGCCTCGGTGAATACCCTGCGCACCCGGGTCCACATGCGCACCGCCGACCTGGCGGTGGCCTGCTTTACGGACAAGTACCGGCAGTGGAACACCGCCTCCGACGCCGGGGCCGCGGTGGCCCACGGGATCCCCCTGATCCTGGTCCGGCCTCAGGAGTTCATTCATGCCCTCAAGGAGCTGGACGCCCAGGCCGACCTCACGGTAGAGACCCTGGACCAGGCGGCCCGGGCCATCGCCTACATCGTGGAGTAGCGGGCCGGATCCTCGGCCCTCAGCCCTCAGCCCGTGGAGGGCTGGGGGCCATCCAGGTTCAGAGCGGCGGAGAGGCGCTCCAGCACGATCTCCTGGGCCCGCTCCGCGATCTCGTCCAGCGAAGGGGTGTCGTCGTACTGCTCCTTCAGCCGCCCCCGGATCTCCTCCATGGTGGGTACATGGGGAAGGTGTAGCTCCCTCAGGTAGGTGGCGGCGTCTTCCCGGCGCTGCTGGATCCGAGCCCGGACCTCGTCCAGGTTCGGCAGGTTCGGCTTGTTGGCAGCCCAGGCATCCTGGATCTCCCGGGCCATGACCTCGATCTGGAACGAGCCCGCCACCTCTTCGGCGACGCGCTCCACCACCTTCCGGCCCAGGCGCTGCTCGCCTTCCACCACGGCCTTCGGCGGGGCCCTCAGGTCCCAGACCAGTCCGAGCCACGACATCATCTTCAGCACGTAGTAGCTGATGTCGATCTCCCACCAGTAGAACCCCTGGCGGGTGGAGCTCTGGTAGTGGTGATGGTTGTTGTGCCAACCCTCACCCAGCGTGATGAGGGCGAGCCACCAGTTGTTGCGCGAATCGTCTGCGGTCACGTACCGCTGCTTGCCCACCACGTGCGCCACCGAGTTGATGGCGAAGACCCCGTGGTAGAGGATCACCGTGCTCAGGAAGAAGCCCACGAAGAGGCCCGGCCAGCCACCGATGAGGTAACAGGCCACCGCCACGAGGAAGGCCGGAAAGTAGGGATGGCGGTCCAGGAACCGCAGCTCCGGATACTTGGCGAAGTCCTGGATGGTGGAGTAGTCGGCCTCGTTCTTCTGGGGCGAGAAGATCCAGCCCACGTGCGAGAACCAGAACCCGGCATGCTTGGGAGAGTGGACGTCCTCCGGCGTGTCCGAATGCCGGTGGTGATGCCGGTGGGTGGCCGCCCACCAGAGCACGCCCTTCTGGGCCGAAGTCTGTCCCAGGAAGGCCAGAAAGAACTGGAACCACCGGCTCGTCTTGTACGAGCGATGGGAGAAGTACCGATGGAAGCCGGCGGTGAGGGCCCACATCCGCACCAGGTAGAGGCTGACGCAGAGGATCACTGCCGTGGTCGTGATCCCGGTCCAGAAGACCCCCAGCGCTGCCAGATGGACCATCAGGAAGGGGATCATGGCCGGATAGACGATGTCGTTGTGCGGCTCGTCATGATCGTGGTGGTGATCGTGCGAGTCCGCTCTCAACGCTGCTGCCTTCGCTTCAGAACTCAAAAGGAGTCCTCCTCGAATCGGATTCTACTTGTACCGATAGGTGATCCGACCCCGGGAGAGATCGTAGGGAGACATCTCAACCTTGACCCGATCCCCCTCCAGCACCCGGATGTAGAACTTTCTCATCTTGCCGGAGAGGTAGGCCAGAATGTTGTGGCCGTTCTCCAGCTCTACCCGGAAGTTGGCGTTGGGGAGGACCTCGGTGACGGTCCCCTCCACCTCAATAGCGTCATTGGACACGATACGTGCGACTCCTGACTTCATGGTGTTTCGTGCGGGCCGTTCACCCACACAGCTCAGCACTCTAAGTTATCATACACCACATGCCCCTGACAACGATCCGCCCTCCGATTCATGAAGCCACTCCACGTCGTAGCGATCCTGCTGGCCATGCTTCTCTTCATGGGAGCCGTGGTCTGGTCCACCCTCCAGGGCACGCAGGTGGAGTGTGAGGTCTGCCTCGAATTCTCCGGCGAAGAGGTCTGCCGGAGCGGTCGAGGCGAGACCACCGAGGAGGCCCTTCAGGCCGCCCAGGAGAGCGCCTGCGGAGGGAACGTATCCGGGATGGCCGAGCTCATCGCCTGCCGGAGCGCCCCTCCCGTCCGCTCCCGGTGCGACGGGGATTGACCAGGCTGGGTTCCGGAGGGCTCATCCACCAAAGAGAGCCTGCCCCAGCCGAATCTCCGCTCCAGGCACCAGACCGGGGTCCAACACCCCATGGCCGCCGGCAAAGAGGAGGACCACGGTGGACCCCAGGTGAAAGGCCATGAGCTCCTCACCCCGCTCCATCGGCACCTCCGGCTCGTAGACCCTGGCCTCGGGCGACCTCGACCCCCTTCGATTCGTGACTCCCATGGTGGAAGGGTCGTTCCAGCCCGGGTCGAAGGCCGACGAGATCCGGCCCACGTTGAAGGCACCCACCGCCACCACCGCCACCCGGGAGCCCGCCACCCGTGCGGAGCCTGGCTCACACCGGATGTCCGCCACCAGGCGCTCGTTTCTGACGAAGAGATCGGGAATGGTCCGAACCGCTGGATCGTTCACCGGGAGCAACCCGCCGGGCTGCGCCCTGGCCCACTCCACGGCCCCGGAGACCGGTGTGTGGATCCGGTGGTAGTGCCGGGGACTCAGGTAGAGGGTCACGAAGCGCCCCTCCCGAAACGCCTCCGCCCGCTCCGGCGAGCCAAGAAGCTCGTCGATCCGGTACGGGTACCCCTTGGCCTGCAGCGCCCGTCCCTCCTCGATGCGGCCCACCGCACCCACCTCGGCATCCACCGGGCTGGCCGGCATCGCCGGGTCTTCGGGCCAACGTCGTGTCCCTGGAGCAAGCCGGCGGGTGAAGAACCCGGACACCGAGGCGTACGACTCCGGAGGCTCGGCCACCTCCGAGAGGTCGGCCCCCACCATCCGGGCAAATCCCCGGATCAGGGGACCCCGGACCGGGCGCGGGAGCCGCAGTTCGGCCAGGCGCCCCGTCATCCGGCTCAGGGCACCCTGGGGAAGCCGCCGGAGGAGGGCCAGGGTCGCCCGCCATCGGAGGGGCACGCGGCTCACTCCGGCCCCTCGTCCGGCCTCCGGACCCGATGGTGCTCCATGTAGGCCGTGACCCGTTCCGCCTCGCCCTCCCCCAGCCAGGTCTCCACCAGGTGGAGAGCGGCGTCGATCCCGGAGGTGACTCCGGCAGCGGTGGTGATCCGGCCGTCGGTCACCCATCGGAGATCGGGGCGGACCGTTGCCCGGGGTTCGAGCTCCTGGAGCTCCTGGACGGCGCCGGCCCATGTGGTGACCTGGCGGCCGGCCAGCACCCCGGCGCGAGCCAGGAGAAGGGCGCCGGTGCAGACCGAGAGGACATGGCCCGCACCGGCCACGGCGCCGGGAAGCCAGCCCATGACCCGGGCATCGGCCGCCGCCACCCCGGTCTCGCCCCCCGGGATCACCAGCAGGTCCGGTGCAGCCCACGACGGATCATCCAGGGAGCCGTGGGGCACCACCCGCAGAAAGCCCTGGCTGATCACCGGGCCCCCGTCCGGTGAAAGGGTGCTGAGGGCGAAGGCTCGCCCTGCACCGGCCACCTGCAGGACCTGGGCCGGCCCGGCGAAGTCCAGGAGCTCGACCCCGTCCCACAGGAGAAGGTGAACCGTGCGCGGATCGGGGCTCGAGTCGGAATGGGGCTCGGGTCTGGGCATGATGCTGGAAATCTGGCCCGAGTTCCAGGCTGCCACCAGCCCCCGGGATCCCAACGGGCCCGCCACGGTACCTGGAAGCGAACCGAGTCGTGACCCCTTCCCCCGGAGCCGATGCTGTCCTTCCACTCCCCCGAACACCGTGCCCGCTCCCGCACCGGAGCCCGTCACATCGTACATCTGGGCCTGGTTCCGGCGCTCCTGGCTGCGTGTAGCCCACCGGCTCCGGAGACCGCACCTGCGCCCACCGCTGAGCCGCTCCGGATCCAGGTCGTGCACAGCAGCGACTTCCACGGGCGCCTTTTGCCGCAGGTGGTGAACGGCGACACCGTGGGGGGATCGGCGCTGATGGCGGCGCACCTGGATTCTCTTCGGGTCCGCTTCGACGGCCCCACCATCGTCCTCTCCGGCGGCGATATCATGCAGGGTACGGCCATCTCGAATCTGGCATGGGGTCGGCCCGCCATCGACGTGCACAACCGCAAGGGCCTGGACGCCTCCGCTCTGGGCAACCACGAGTTCGACTGGGGCCTGGACACCCTGCGGGCCCGGGTCGAGGAGAGCGAGTTCCCCTGGCTTGGCGCCAACGTGTACCTGGAGGGCACCCGGGAGCACCCCGAGTGGGCTCGACCCTGGGTGATCCTGGAGCGCAACGGGGTCCGGGTAGGCGTCATCGGCGTGGCTCTGGCCACCACTCCCGAAGTGGTCATGGCCGGCCAGACCGACGGACTGGAATTCGGGCCCGAAGCGCAGGCCATCGACCGGTCGGTCCGGGAGCTCCGGGACGAGGGGGTGGACTTCGTGGTGGTGACGGGCCATGTGGGCGTCATCTGTGAGTCACCGGGGGAGGCCCCGGAGGAGCCGTCCCAGGGCTGCCAGGGACGGGCCATGGAGATCGTCCAGGAGCTCCAGGAGCCGGTGGACCTCTTCGTGGGCGGCCACACCCACCTCCGGAACCTCATCGAGGTGGACGGCGTGTCCCTGATGCAGGACCCCGCCTACTCGATCGCCCTGGCCGTGGCCCGACTCCAGCGGGGATCCGACGGTTCGGTGGAGGTCATACACCGGAGCATCATCCCCACCGACCGCCGCAGCGGCGACCCGGATACGGCCATGGCGCGAGTGGTCGAGGAATGGGCCGAGGCCGTCCGCCCGGTGATGGAGGAGCCCGTGGCCCGGCTGGCGGGCCCCATGAGCAACGAGGACCGGCAGCCTCGGGAGAACCCCGCCGGCAACCTCCTGGCCGATGCCCAGCGCTGGGCCGCCGGGACCGACGTGGGCCTTGTGAACAACGGCTCCCTTCGGCGCAGCCTCCCCGCCGGGGACATCTCCTTCGGCGTCCTCTACGAGTTCCAGCCCTTTCAGAACGAGTTGGTCACCATCCGGGTGGACGGCCGGCTCCTCCGGGAGATCCTGGAGTTCGGCCTCACCGACGACGGCGCCCCCTGGGTCCACCTCTCGGGCCTCCAGGTGCGCTATGATCCCGACGCCCGGCGGGGCGATCGGATCCGGGAGATTCGCCGCGAAGACGGCACCCCGGTCCAACCCGACGAATGGGTGACCATCGGGACCACCGAGTTCCTGGCCACCGGCGGCGACGGGTACGAGGTGCTCACCCGAGGGGAGGTCCAGGGCACGGGGATCACGGACGTGGACGGCCTGGCGGACTACCTGAGGGCGCAGGGCGACCCGGTGGCCGTACCGGAGGTGGGGCGCTGGACGAGGGTGGAGGCCCGCTGACCGCGACGTCCTGCTATCGCAGGAGGAAGAGCGTCCCGAAGAAGAGCCCTGCAGCGGTCAGGGTCCGACGCCACGAAAAGGGCCGGCCCTCGTCCTCCACATGGCGGGTCCAGACCACGATGGCGGCACAGTTCGCCGACGAGAAGCGCCCCGGAATCAGCCCACCCCGATACACCTCCATCGCCTCCACGTCGTGCACGCTCAGGATGTCGTCCACCGATGTGCCCCGGATGGTTCGGACGCCGTCCACGAACAGATCCGGGACACACCCTCCCCGGAAGGTGACATCGGCGTACCGCCCGGGCCCGGATCGCTGCTGCACGCGGGCGCCGGCAATGGTATAGAAGATGTCGGAGACCTGTAGGGTGGCCCTGCGATTCACTTCGTCCCGATCCAGGTACGTGCCCATCCCCCGCTCCCGCCGCTCGTTGAACCCGACCCGGGTGAGGTACGATCGCGTGGGTACCGCCACCACCACCGGCTCCAGCTCCAGTGCCTGCGGGACCAGTTCGATCCGGACCTCCACTCGATCCTCGTCCCCGGAGAACTCCACGGAGTCGGCCAGCGTCCGATAGCCCAGCGCCTCCACCGAGAGGTGGTACGTGCCCGGGGGAATCGCGTCGAACTGGAACCGGCCGTTCTCGCCGGTCAGACCGCGGACCAGGGGGCGGGGCTCCCCCGGAACGGTGAACTCGACCTGGGCGGCCTGCACTCGCTCCTGGGTCGCCAGGTCGGTGACCAGGACCCGAACCGGAATTCCCTCGTCGCCGGACGCAGACTGACCCGCTACCGGTGGTGCGGTCACCATGACCGCAGCGACCACCCAGAGGGCGATACACCAGCAACGAATTGTCATCTCTGCCTCCTGCGTCCGGCCCTGACCGGGCCCGAGTCCTGCTGCCTCCCCACCAAATATAAGGCCCGGCTGGCGAGGAGGCACGCTTGCCCGTGAAAGACCCGGAGACCGTGCGAAAGATCCGACGTCCGGGACGGGGGAAGTCACCTGCCCGCAGCCTCGTGGGCACCCCCGCCGCGACCGTTGCGCGCCGGCCCACCTCGACGGCAACCCAAAGCATGGGTAGCTTTCAGATTGGTTCGATGCCTTCGGCGTGGTCGGGGGCACCGGCTCCGAATCCACGGCCATCCCGCACCGGAGATCTCCATGCAGGTTCGACTCCTCGTCCCGATCCTCTCGCTGGCGGCGCTACCGCTTCTGTACTTCTCCGGCCTCCAGCCGGACCCGGTCCCTGCGGACCCCCCGGCCGCGACCGCCTCTCCGGACGATCCCTCGGCCATCATCACGGCTGAGGACATGTACAACCGGATCTACTTTCTGGCCTCGGACGCCCTCATGGGACGCGACACCCCGAGCCAGGGCCTGGAGGCTGCCGCGGCCTATCTGGCCAGCGAGCACCGCCGCCTCGGCCTCCAGGGCGGCGCCGAGGGAGGGTCCTTCTACCAGCGCTGGCCCTATCGGCTCCTGGGACCGGATCTGGCCGCTGCGTCCCTGACCCTCCAGGGCAACGTCGGTGAACGGAGCCTGGAACCGGGACGGGACATGGCCGCTCGGGGAGCGGTGGAAGACCGGCTGGACGCCGAACTGGTCTTCGTGCAGAGCACGGAAGGGGATCCGGTGGAAGGGAGCATGGAGGGGCAGGTGGCCGTCTTCAGCTTCCCCATGCCCGAGGGGTGGAACCAGCAAGCCCGGCAGATGGCTCAGCGACAGGCGGGCTGGGCTGCCGCCTCCGGCGCCGTGGCCTCCCTGCACATCCTGGGGGCGGACGTGACGGAAGAGGCCGTCACCGGTCTGACGGAGCAATTGGCCGGTCCCGGACGGGTCATGGGATGGGACCTTCCCTTCCCCCAGATCTTCGTAACCCGTGACGCGGCCCGGGAGGCCATCGAAGGGATCGACCAGGTGGCCCAGGCAGCAAGCGCGGGTACGCCGACGCCCCTGGACGGCCGCCTCACCGGAGAGCTCCCGGTCCGGATCCACGACGACGCCCATCCCCCCAACGTGGTGGCCATGATCCGGGGCTCCGACCCCGACCTGCAGGACGAGTACGTGGTGCTGAGCGCCCACATGGACCACGTGGGAACCGGTCAGCCCATGGACGGTGACACCATCTACAACGGGGCCGACGACAACGCGTCCGGGACCGCCGCCCTGGTGGAGACCGCCCGGGCCATCTCGGCCATGGGCGAGGCGCCCCGCCGCTCGGTCCTCTTCGTTCACGTGAGCGGCGAGGAGAGGGGCCTCCTGGGTTCTCGCTGGTTCGTGGAGAACCCGCCGATCCCGGTGCAGCAGATGGTGGCCAACATCAACGCCGATATGATCGGGAGCGATGCTCACCCCGACACCCTGGTGGTCATCGGGAAGGACTACTCGACCCTGGGGCCCCTGGTGGACCGGATCAACGACTCGATGCCCGAGCTGGGGCTCGTGACCTCCGACGACCTCTGGCCCGAGCAGCGCTTCTTCTACCGCTCCGACCAGTTCAACTTCATGCGGATGGAGATCCCCTCGCTCTTCTTCTTTACCGGAGTCCACGAGTGCTACCACCGCCCCTGCGACACGGTGGACTTCATCGACCCGGACAAGGCGGCCCGGATCGCCCGGCTGCTCACCCACTCGGTCCTCGAGATCGCCAACGCCGATGAGCGCCCCCGGTGGGATCCCGAGGGGCTGGCCGAGGTGAGGGAGCTCACCGGCGGCGGACGCTGACCCCGGGCACAGGCGGCGTCTGGTGGACCGTGTGACACCTCCATCCTCCCCCGTTCATCTCCCCTTCTCCCCTGATCTGACCCCCGGTCGCTTCGTGGAGCGTCCGAACCGGTTCCTGGTGCGGGCTCGGCTGGAGGATGGCCAGGTGGTGGAGGCCCACCTTCCGGATCCCGGCCGGCTTCGGGAGCTCCTCCTTCCCGACGCGCCGCTCTGGCTCGAGCCGGTCTCCCCGGGGGAGCGTCCCGGGCGCAGGACGCGCTGGACCCTTCGCCTGTGCCAGGTGCCGGAAGGTGACCGGGTGGTCTCGCTGGACAGCACCCTTCCCAACCGCCTCATCGGAAGCGCGCTCCAGCAAG
>PWLA01000301.1 GCA_003559555.1 Gemmatimonadota bacterium
ACCCCCCTCCTTCCGGAAGAGCGCCTCCTCGAAGGGAAGGATCACGGCGATCCGGTCCGCCGCCTCGGCCAGGCGCGCCGTCCGGCCCGCCTTCCAGGCCCAGACCTGAGGCGCAATGTAGAAGAGAACCGGGACCCCTCGCCTGGCCGCGCCCTCAGTGATCCGGAGGTTGAAGCCCGGGTAGTCGATGGGGATCACCAGGTCCGCTTCACCCCGATCCAGGATTCGCAGAATCCTGCGTTCCAGCTTCCAGAAGAAGGGAAGGCGTGACAATACCTCCACGAATCCCATGACCGCCAGTTGGTCCAGCTCGGCCATGAGCTCCACCCCTTGGGCGGCCATCCGCTCGCCTCCCAGGCCCAGAAGTCGACATCCGGGAAACCGGGCCCGAAGGGCTCGGGCCACCTGAGCACCGTGGAGGTCGCCTGACGGTTCTCCTGCCAGGAGAAGGAAGGTGGGCGCACTCAAGGGAGTCGCGGTTCCCCGGCGGACAGGGGGAAGGCTGGTGCTCCGACGGGATCCCGAACCACAGCCGATGCGCTCAGAACTGAGTGCCCAGGTACCAGATGGCCAGCAGCACCAACAGAAAGAGAAAGATGAGCAGGCGGGGAGATTTTCCCCGGCGAACATCCACCCCTTCCTTTTTTCTACGATGTCGGACGCGAATCAGCGACATGGCTCATGATCCTGGATTCGATGGACAGCGCGACGTCCAGGGCGTCCCGCCCTTCTCGTCCCGAGACGGCCGGTTTGCGGCGGCCCTGGATCGCTTCCACGAAGCTGGTCTGCTCTCGGCGGAGGGGCTCCTCCCGGTCGCCCTCGAGGGGGATGCGCTCCACCAGCGCCTCGAGGCCCTGGGCACTCACTGCCGCAGCCGCCGCGTTCCGGTCGACGGTGAGACTCCCGTTGGCCTCCGCCGCTTCCCGAGGAAGAAGGGCCGGAATGTCGCCCCTGAGCCGGAGGAATTCCCCCGTGCCGTTGGCTAGATCCAGGCTCAGATAGCCCGAGCGCTGGAAAATCCGGAGCTTTCGCATCCGGTCGACGGACACACGGCTCGCCGTGAGGTTCGCCACCGCGCCACCCTGGTACGTGATCCGGGCGTTTGCGATGTCCACCGACGGGGTCAGGATGGGCACGCCGGTGGCGTCGATCCGCTCCACTGGACGCCCCACCAGGCTTCCCACCAGATCCACGTCGTGAATCATCAGATCCAGGACCACGGCGACGTCGGTGCCCCGCTCCGTAAAGGGCGCCAGCCGATGAGACTCGATGAAGAGAGGTTCGTCCAGATAGGGTTGGGCCGCCACCACCGCATCGTTGAAGCGCTCCACGTGACCCACCTGGACCAGGGCTCCCCCCCGTTCCGCCGCCGCGAGAATCCGGTCAGCGGCGTCGAGTCCTGGAGCGATGGGCTTCTCAATGAAGACGTGGACGCCCCGCGCCAGCGCCTTCAGGGCCACGGCCTCGTGGGTGGAGGTGGGGGTGGCGATGATCACGGCGTCTACCCGCCCCAGGAGATCGTCCAGCGACGGGGCCGCCGGCACCTGGAGCTCGCCGGCCACCTCCCGAGCCCGATCCTGGCGGATCTCGAAGAACCCCTGCATCTGGACGCTGGGGAGATCCCGAGCGATCCGGGTATGGTGGTATCCCAGGCTTCCGGCGCCCACCACACCGAGGCGTATCTTGGCGTTCTGCTCGGTCATCCGATGGTGATCCCCCGTTCGGAGTTCTCGATGAAGTCCAGAAAGTGGGCCACTTCCGGAACGGCCTCCACCTCTTCCCGAGCCCGGGCCACACCCTGCGAGACGTTCAGGTTCGACTGGAAGAGGATGCGGTAGACCCGCTTCAACAGGGCCCGGGTCTCCGATGAGAAGCCCCGGCGTTCGAGGCCCACCGAATTGAGACCGTAGAGCTTGGGAGGGCTGCCGGCCACTCGACAGAAGGGGGGCACATCCTGGGAGATCCGGGAGCCCCCGCCCACGAAGGCGTGGGTGCCCACCCGGACGAACTGGTGGATCGGCGTCACCCCACCCACGATCACCCAGTCCTCAAGGGTGACGTGCCCGGCCATGTTCACGGCGTTTGAAAGGATGACGTGATCGCCCAGCACGCAGTCGTGGGCCACGTGGGTATACGCCATCAGGAGGCAGTCGCTCCCGACCACCGTGCGGCCCGACGCCAGAGTCCCCCGGTTCAGGGTGGCGTACTCCCGGATCACCGTCCGGTCTCCCACTACGAGTTCGGTGTATTCTCCCTCGAACTTGAGATCCTGGGGATCCGTGCCCAGGACGGCCCCTTTGTGGATCTCGCACTCTCGGCCCACGGTGGTATTCCGCTCCAGGAGGGCGCCGGGGCCGATGACCGTACCGGCCCCCACCTGGACGTCGGGGCCCACCAGGGCCCAGGGGCCGACGCTGACTCCGGGACCGAGCTCGGCGGTGTCATCGACGATGGCCGCCGGATGGATCTCGACGCCGGTGGTTTCAGCGGTGTTCATCGGCGACTCCTTCATCGGTCCATGATCCTGGCCATGAGCTCCGCTTCAGCCACGAGATTGCCATCGACGAACCCCTCGCCTCGCATGCGACAGATACTGCGGCGGAACTGGACGAGCTCGAGCTGAAATACGAGCTGGTCTCCCGGCGTGACGGGTCGCCGCCACTTGACCTTATCCAGCGACATGAAATAGACCACCTTGTCATCGGGATTCTCGATGGTGTCCATCAGGAGCAGTCCACCCACCTGGGCCATGGCCTCGATGATCAAGACACCGGGCATGATGGGATGCCCCGGGTAGTGTCCCTGAAAGAACGGTTCGTTGACGGTCACGTTCTTGATCCCCACGATCCGCTTTCCCGCCTCGAAGTGGGTGACCCTGTCCACCAGGAGCATGGGATAGCGATGGGGAAGGTACTGGAGAATCTTCTGGGCATCCACGATGGGGGCGCCCTCCGCCGATCGCCGGGCGTGCTCCCGGAGCGCCCGGGCCAACTCCACGTTCCCCCGATGGCTGGGCCGTTCCGCCACCACATGGCCCTCCAGTCGGGCGCCGAGGAGAGCCAGGTCACCCACCATGTCTCCTACCTTGTGCCTCAGAAACTCGTCCGGAAAGCGCAGTCCATCGTTCATCACGCCCGTGTCATCCAGCACCACGGTGTTCTCCAGGGAGGTGCCCCGCGCCAGGCCCCGGTCCCGAAGGGTTTCGGCATCGCTGCGGAAACCGAAGGTGCGGGCTGGAGCCAGTTCGGCGGCGAAGCGATCCGGGTCCAGGTGGAAGCTGCCGAACTGGCGTCCGATGGCCGGGTGGGAAAAGTCGATGGTGGCCGACACTCTGAGCCCCTCGGCGGGCGCGGCCACGTAGGACGCACCCTTGTCGGTCTCCACCGTCACGGGGCGTCGAACCCGGATGACCGGAAGCTCCCCTTCCTGCTCCCTCACTCCCCCGGTCCGGATGGCCTCCAGGTACGGGGTGAAGCTGCCGTCCATGATGGGAGGCTCGGGGCCGTCCAGGAGCACGATGGCATTGGTGACACCCGTGGCGGAGAGGGCCGCCAGGACGTGTTCCACGGTGAGCACCCGGGTATCGCCGTCATCCGTCGCGAGGGAGGTCCCGAGATCAGTGCCGGCCACATGGTCCAGGTCGGCGGGGATGTCCGGAGCATCGGGACGGTCGACCCTCCGGAATACGATGCCGGTCTCCTCATCCGCCGGCTCGATGGTCAGCGTCGTCTCTTCTCCCGAGTGAACTCCGACGCCTTGCAGGCGAACGGGTCCGGCCACCGTCCCATGTCTAGCCCCGATCATACGCTCCCCGATTCCTGTGAACTCATCGTTGCGGTGCAGTCCAATGTAACACGGCTCGTGGAGGGGGTTGAAGGCGCGTCCCGCTTCAGGACGAATCCGTGCCACCCTTCGGGTCCGGGCGCTCTGCCGTTTGCTCTTCAAGGGCCCTGACTCGGCGGAGCAGCTCCCGAACCTTCCCCTGGGCGGCGGTGGTCCGGAGAAACTCGGTGCGAGGCCGAGCCGGGAAACCCATGTAGGTTTCTCCTGCCGGCACGTCGCCGATGATCCCGGCCTGCGCCGCGATCTGCGCTCCGTCTCCGATGGTGATGTGGCCGCCCACCCCGGCCTGTCCCCCCAGGACGACACCCTCTCCCAGTCGAGATGAGCCCGCGATCCCGACCTGGCTCACCAGAATGGACAACGGTCCCACCTGAACGTTGTGTCCGATCTGCACCAGGTTGTCGATTCGCGTGCCGATCCCGATCCGGGTATCCGCGATGGAGCCCCGATCCACCGTGGTGTTTGCCCCGATCTCCACACCGCTGTCGATGCGGCAACGGCCCACCTGGGGCACCTTTCGGTGCTCTCCCTCCTCGAAGACGTAACCGAAGCCGTCCACCCCCACCTTTACCCCGGAGTGGAGGATGACGTCGTCACCCAGGATACTCTCCGGGTAGACGACCACGTGAGGGTGGAGAACACATCGATCGCCGATCAGCACGTCCGCCCCGATGACCGTGTGGGCGCCCACGATCACCCCGTCACCCAGTCGGGCCTTCGATTCCACCACGGCGTAGGGTCCGATCCGCACATCCTCGCCCAGCACCACGCCACGACCCAGGACCGCCGTGGGATGAATCCGGGCGTCGGCTTCCCGCGAGGGATGGCGCCATTCCAGGAGGACCCGGAGGGCGCTGTGCACATCGTCTACGATCAGGCGGGGTCGGGTCTCATCGTCGGGGAGGAGGGGGACGACATCGCCGGAAACGAGAAGTGCACCCGCCTGGCTGTCCTCGAGAAGGGGCAGGTAGCGCCGGTGACCCACCGGTGCAAGATCTGTAGCCACAGCCCCCTCGAGCGCCGCGATCCCCTGGAGGAAGGGATCCGGATCCAGTTCTCCTGGGGTGATCCCCAGGAGCCCGGCGGCCTCCGAGAGTCGGAATGGGTCGTCCAGGGAATGGCGAGTGGGAAAAGAATCCATGGCGGATCTACGGTGGGGGTGGAGGCGTCCGGCCCGGGAGCGACATTCGCAAGATCACGCCAACGCTCGTGGGGCCGGAACAAGAGCCGTTCTGAATAAAAAAAAAGCCCCCGCCACCGCGTCGTCCAGATGGCGGCGGTGGCAGGGGCGGTTCCAGCGGTGTCCGGGGAGATCAGCCGTCGTTCTCGCCGGTAGCCTGCCGGAGGTGCTCCAGAACCCGGTCGGTCAGGTCCAGGTCGGGGTCGGCAGCGATGATGGCCCGGGACGCGACGTCGAAGATCATGGTGTACCCACCTTCGGCCCGAATCTCTTCAATGGCGCCGGACATCCGGTCGAGGATGGGGCCCACCAGCTCCTGCTGCCGCTGCTGCGCCTCCATCTCCATCTCCTCGACCCGTTCCTGATAGTTCTGCTCCTTTTGCCGGATCTCCTGCTCACGGCGCTCCCTGGCTTCGGGGGAGAGGGTGGCCTGCTGCTGCTGGTACTGCTCGATGAGACCTTCCAGCTCCTGACCCATCCGCTGGATCTCCTGCTGATAGGCCTGCATGTTCCTCTCGAACTCGGCCTGAGCCTCCTGGGCCCCCGGCGCCTCCTGCAGTATGGCCTGCGAGTCGATGTACCCGATCCGCGGGGTCTGGGCCTCCAGGGCAGTCGCACCCAGGAAGACCACAATACCGGCGAGAACGAACGAGCGTAGTTGCATTGAAATGTTCTCCGCGTTGGTTTGAGGACGACTCTCGCCGTCCTCTTCGTGATTGCCGGGACCGGGTCGTCAGAACCCGCCCATGCCTTGTCCACTCATCCGGAAGTGGAGCTGCCACCCGGGGTCGTCCCGGTCGAAGCCGTAGGCGTAGTCCAGCCCAATCGGCCCGAACGGTGTCACCAGTTGTACTCCCAGTCCCGCCCCTCGAAAGAGGCGTGAGGGATCCACCTCCCTGGGGCTCCGCCAGACATTTCCGGCCTCATAGAACGCCGACACCGAGATGTTGTCGTTCAGTCGGACGGCGTATTCGGCACCCATCTTGAGAAAGGTGTCCCCGAGGCGCTGAACGTCGGTGATCTGGGTTGAGCCCCGAGGGAAGAATCCCTGCGGGGTGATGGTGGTTTCTTCATACCCTCGGAGTGACTCACCAAACTGTACACCACCCATCCAGAAACGGTCGAAGGGGAAGTTGCCCGCGTCGCCGAAGATGGCGCCGGCCTCCGCCTTCAGCCCCAGGGTGAAGATGACCGGCCTGGACCCGGGCTGCTCGCCCCCCAGGCGGCCGACGGGCACCCACCACTCTCCCCGGGCTCTGTGCTTCGTGAAGTCACCGTCTCCCCCCAGGATGCCTCCGCTCAACTCGGAGTCGAAGGAGAGAACGGTGCCGATGGTGGGAAAGATGGGGTGGTCCCGGGTCTGCCGGGTGACGCCCAGGGTCACCGTACTCCGGGTGCCGGGAGGCCGACCGAAGAGGGACTGGTCGTCGGCCCCCTCCCGGAGACGGAATTCGGACTGGGACAGATTGTATCCCATGAAGAGGCGTGCGTTCTGGGAGCCTCGGATGGGTACGCCGAACCGCAGGAGTCCCCCGGTCTGGATCTGCTCACCGGTGGCGAAGGTGAAGAATCGATTCCGGGACCGGAAGAGCGAAAGGGAGCCGCTGATCCGACTCTCCCGGAGCGACGGATCGGTGTACTGCAGCTGGAAGTTGTTCTGGAAGCGCCCGAAGTCCCAGCGGAGGCTCCCGGACTTGGCCTGGCCGAAGAGATTCGGCTGCTCGTACCCCACGAACCCCGCCACTCCGGTGGCGCCTCCCATGGAGGTCCCGAAGTTGATGGAGCCGGTCTGCTGCTCCTCGACCCTGAAGGTGATATCCACGTCACCCGTTTGCTCATCGGGCTGGATGTCGGGAAATGGGAGCGGCGTCTCGAAGAAGCCCAGTCCCGAGATGGCCTGGTAACTCCGGAGAATCCGGTCCTCCGAATAGACGTCGCCGGGCAGAAGCGCGATCCGCTCGCGAATCACCCGGTCATGGGTGAAGGTGTTCCCCTCGATGTTGATCCGCCGAACGTACGCAGGCTGCCCCTCCTGGACCCTCCATCGCAGGGCGACCCGCGGATTCTCCTCATCCTCTGCCGGGGGAAGCCTCTCAATCACGGGACGAATCTGAACGTAGAGGTAGCCCTCGTTCCGATAGAGCTGCTCCACCTGCTGGACGGCTTCGTCGAAGGCTGACTGGTCGAAGACCCGGCCATCCTCGTCCGAATCCCGGCGGAGGCGAAGCGTCCGGAGGATCCCTCCCTCCTCCTCAGCAAAGTATCGCTCCAGGTCCTGGGCCGGGAAGCGGCGGTTCCCCTCGATCGAGAAGTCGGCCACGTAGTACTGGGGACCTTCCTCCACCGTGACTTCGACCCGGGACTTCCCGGTCTGCTGATCGATCACGAGGGTGTCGTCCAGGATCTGGAAATCCAGGTACCCGTGGGAGGCGTAGAATTCAGGCAGGCGCTCGGAGAGGTCGATCTCCAGCTCCTGCTCCCGGTACTCCCCGGTCCTGAACCACCAGAACCCCTCGGGTCGGGTGGTCATGGCATCGGTGAGTTCGGAGTTGGAGAAGACCTCGTTGCCCTGGAACTCCACCTGCGAGACGGTGACTCGCTGTCCTTCGGTGACCCTCAGCACCAGTTCCACTTCCTGGCCGTCGGTGCCGGCCACGGGGATCAGCTCCTCCTCGATCTGGGCGAAAGGGATTCCCCGTTCAGCGAGCCCGTCCCGGATGAAGGCTCGGGCGTCGACAACCCGCTGAGGAAAGAACGGCTCGCCCAGACGGAAGTCCACCTCGTCCCGAACGTCCCGCTCGCTCAGGCTCTCCAGCCCCTCGATCCGCATCCGACGGACGACCGGGCGCTCCTCCACCCGGAAGGTCAGAATCACCGGGTCGTCGTCCGTGGCTCCCCCGCGGGCAAAGACCTGAATGTCTTCGAACCTGCCGGTGGCCCAGAGGCGCCGTTCAGCGGCCTGGATATCGCGGAAATTGATCTCTGTCCCGGGCTGGAGCCCGAGGGTCCCCAGGATCACGCTGGTCTCGACCCAGCGATTCCCCTCCACCACGATGGAATCCACCACCTCGGTGCCGGGGATCTCCTCCTGGGCCGGCGGGTCGGGGACCTGGGCCTGAAGCTGCAGGGGTCCCCACACGATGACGAAACCCAGCAGGGCCAGCAGGGAAAACCAATGTTGTCGAGATCCGAGGACGGGCAGGTATGGCATTCGTCAGGTCTTGGTCTTGGAGGCCTCTCGCAGGGTCAGCCGATCACCGTCCGGATCCACGTCCACCTCGATCTCCGCTCCGGCTCCGAACTCGGCCAGGAGAATCTTCTCGGAGAGGGGGTCCTCCAGGTGACGCTGGATGGCTCGCCGTAGCGGTCGAGCCCCGAACTTCTGATCGTAACCGCGATCCACCAGGAAGGCGATGGCGTCGTCGGTCACCCGGAGGCTGAGCTCCTCCTCCTCCAGACGCTTCCGCACATCCTTCAGGAGAATGTGGACGATCTCCGCGATCTGCTCCCGACTGAGCGGATGGAAGACGATGGTGTCGTCCACCCGGTTCAGGAACTCCGGGTTGAAGGCCCGCTCGATCTCCTCGCGCACCTTGTTCTTCATGACCTCGTAGCTGGACTGGGGGTCGGAGGCGTGGAAACCCAGTCCGCCTCCCTTGGTGATGTCCCGGGCGCCCAGGTTCGAGGTCATGATCAGGACGGTGTTCTTGAAATCGATACTCCGTCCGTAGTTGTCGGTGAGGTGCCCTTCGTCCAGCACCTGCAGCAGGATGTTGAAGACATCCGGATGCGCCTTCTCGATCTCGTCCAGGAGGACCACCGAGTAGGGTCGCCGCCGAACGGCCTTGGTCAGGGTCCCCGAATCCTCGTAGCCCACGTATCCGGGAGGCGCCCCGATGAGGCGGGACACGGAGAACTTCTCCATGTATTCGCTCATGTCCACACGGACCAGGGCGTCACGGTCGGCAAAGAGGAACTCGGCCAGGGCCCGGGCGAGCTCGGTCTTCCCCACCCCGGTGGGCCCGGAGAAGATGAAGGAGCCAATGGGACGATTCGGGTCCTTCAGGCCGGCCCGACTCCGGCGGATGGCGCGGGAGATGGCTTCGATTGCATCGTCCTGCCCCACCACCCTCTTGTGGAGCTCGTCTTCCATGTTCACCAGTCGTTCGGTCTCGGCCTGGCGGAGCCGCGTGACTGGAATCCCGGTCCAGCGCGCCACGATGAAGGCTACGTCCTCGGGCTCGATCTGGGGACGATTCTGCTTGCGCTCCTCCTCCCACTCGGCCTGCCGGTCGCGGATCCGCTGCTGCAGCTCGCGCTCGTTGTCCCGCAACTCGGCGGCCTTCTCGAAGTCCTGGTCGCGAATGGCGCTCTCCTTCTTCTCGGCAATCTCCGAGAGCTCCTCCTTCAATTCCTCCATGTCAGGCGGGGGGACCTGCGAGGCGATCCGGGCCCG
>PWLA01000271.1 GCA_003559555.1 Gemmatimonadota bacterium
CGCCGAGGCCCTTCTGGACCGCCACTGGAACGAGTCCTCCGACGAGGCCCGGGATCACTTCCCCCGACTCCACTTTCTGGAAAACGCCGACCCGGACTCCACCGCGGCGCTCCTCCGGCAGGTGGACCTTCGGGGCACCCTCTTCAATGTGGTGAGCAAGTCCGGCGGCACCGCCGAAACCATGGCCCAGTACCTGATCATCGAGGAGCAACTGCGGGAGCTCCTGGGCGAGGAAGGGGTCCGGGGCCACCTCCTGGTCACCACCGACCCGGAACGGGGGGCCCTCCGGCGCCTCGCCGTGGAGCGGGAGATCCCGGCCCTTCCGGTGCCCCGGAACGTGGGTGGGCGCTTTTCCGTCCTTTCGCCGGTCGGGCTCCTGCCCGCCGCCACCACCGGCGTGGATGTGGACGGCCTCCTGGCCGGTGCCGCCGAGATGCGCGCCCGCTGCCTCAGGGGCGATCTCCGGCGAAATCCCGCCGGCCTCCTCTCGGTGCTCCTCCACGCTGCCGACACCGAGCTGGGCCACCCGATCCAGGTCTTCATGCCCTACTCGGACCGACTCCGGGCGCTGGCGCTCTGGTTCCAGCAGCTCTGGGGCGAGTCGCTGGGGAAGGAGGGCGTGGGCCCCACCCCGCTGGCGGCGCTGGGGGCGGTGGACCAGCACTCTCTCCTCCAGCTCCTCATGGAGGGCCCCCGGGACAAGGTGGTGATCTTCGTGAGGGTGGCTCGCCGCGACGAGCCCCTGGAGCTTCCGGCCTCGCACGGCGATCATCCGGAGTTGGCGTACCTGGGCGGACACACCCTCCAGGAGCTCCTGGACACCGAATTGCGGGCCACCACCGAGGCCCTCCGTCGTCGGGGCCGGCCCTCGCTGACGCTGGAGGTGGAGCGGCTGGATGCCCGGTCTCTCGGGGAGCTCTTCATGCTCCTGCAGGTGGCTACCGTCATGGCCGGTTCCCACTACGGAGTGGACCCCCTCGACCAGCCGGGGGTGGAACTGGGGAAGGTCCTGACGTCGGGACTCCTGGGCCGGGAGGGTGTAGATCCTCCTGAGCTGGCCCCCCACGACGGGCGCTGGACCGTCTGAGGTCCGGGCGGCGCTGTACGGGCCTTCGCCGGCCCTCTATTTTTTGAACGTTGCTCGCGAGGATTTCTCGTATCATCTGGAGGTAGACCATGCGCAATCGGGATGAAGGTCCGTACTACGTCATCGAGCGGGAGAGTGGAAGCGGAGTGGGCCCCTTCATAATGGGCGCCCTCCTGGGTGCGGGCGTGGCCCTTCTCTTCGCCCCCCGCTCCGGAGAGGAGACCCAGCAGGACCTGAAGGAGCGGGCCGGCAGGATCCGGGACGCCGCCGAGGAGCGAATCCGGGAGGCCCAGGACCAGATCGAGGACCGGTTGGAGCAGGCCCGTGCCGAGCTCATGGATCGGGTGGAAGCGGTCCGGGAAGCGGTGGACTCGGGGCGCCACGCCGCCGGCGAGGCCCGGGATGAGTTGGAGGAGAAGATCCAGCGCTCGAAGGCCGCGTACCGGGCCGGAGTCGATGCCGCCAAGACCGCCGCCTCCGAAGAAGGCAAGGGGTCCAAGGATGCCAAGTCGGAGGAGGACTGACCCGGAGGCCATCCAGGCGGCGCGGTGTCATCCCCTCCCGGGAACGAGCCGATAGAACGATCCGACGCAGATCCGGCCTCCGAGCCTGAGGAAGCGGTCGGGGGGCTGGCCGTGGCGTGGAAGGAGGGTCGGGCGTTCTTCACCGACCTGGTGCAGCGGCTGGCCCGCAGCGACCTCTTCTTCATGGCCGGGGCCATCACCTTCAACGTGCTGGTGGCGCTGGTCCCCCTGATCCTCCTGATCGTGGGGATCAGCGGCTACGTGGTGACCGCCCGGTTTGGTCACCCCACCCCCGAACTCCTCCGGGTGCTCCTGGCCTACCTGCCCGAGGTGCAGGGCGACATCGAGCTGGTCCAGACGGTGGGCCGCATCGTGGAGGGGATCGTGGAGGAGCGCACCGGCTTCACCCTGGTGGGTGCCGTGGTCCTGGCCTGGATCTCCACCCGGTTGGTGGCCACCCTCCGGGTGGTGCTCCGGAACATCTTCTCCCCGGACGAGGACCGGGGCTTTCTCACGGGCAAGATCTTCGACCTCCAGGTGGTCCTCCTGGGGGGATTCCTCCTCCTGCTCAACATGGCGGCCACGGTGGCGCTGCGGACGGTAGAGACGGTGGGGGTGGTGGTTCTGGGCCTGGGGGGCGACACGGCGGCCTTCACCCAGTGGGCGCTGGGCCACCTGCTGGCCTTTCTCTCGGCCTGGATCCTCTTCTACCTCCTGTACAAGTACGTGCCGGCCCGCCGGATCCCCTGGCGAACCGCAGCCGTGGGTGCCACCTTTACAGCGGTGTTCTACGAGCTCATGAAGGTGGGCTTCACCTGGTACGTGACCAGCCTGGCGAACTTCACCACGGCGTATGGGAGCCTGGCGGTTGCGGCGATCCTCTTCTTCTGGATCTATTACAGTTCGGTGGTGTTCATCGTAGGGGGTCTGGTGGCCCGTTCTTACGAGATTCGGAGGGAAGTGCGCATGCGTAGAAAGGGACGAGGGACCATGGGGGCCAGCACGGCCCTGATCCTGGCGCTGAGCCTGGCCCTTCCGGGGGCCCTCCAGGCGCAGAGTCTGGCGCCCTTCGGAGGCAACGGGGGCAATGGCGGCGGAGCTTCCAATGGCGGGGGACTCCTGAACCCCGGTGAAGCCGTCGTCTTCGCCGACCGCTCCCTGGAACGGGAGATGGTGGTGGACCGCCCCCTGGTGGAGCACGACGGCGCCTACGTGGTGGTGCACATCGCCGAGAGCCGAGTGCTGGTCATGGAGGGCCGTGAAGTCGTCTGGTCGGCCCCGGCCGGGACGGGCCACGGCTTCGAGCTGGAGGGTGCGGGCCAGGAATGGACCTTCACCACCCCGGTGGGCATGTTCCAGGTCCTCCGCAAGGAAAAGGACCCGGTCTGGATCGCCCCGGACTGGTACTACGTGCAACAGGGATGGCCCACACCCGCTACCAGCGCCGACCGACTCCGGATCCCCGGTACGCTGGGCACCTCAGCCGTCTACCTGGGCGACGGGATCGCCATCCACGGCACCGATCGGCCCGAGCTCCTCATGAACACCGACCCCGAGTCCCGACGGGTATCCCACGGCTGCATCCGCCTCACCGACGAGGCGGCTCGGCAGCTCTACCACCTGGTGGACGTGGGCACGCCCGTACTCGTATTCTGACCGGGGCGTACTGCCGACATGGGTGAATCCGACCGCTCCGGCCGGAAGGTGGTGGCAACCAACCGGAAGGCCCGGCACGAGTACCACATCATCGACACCTGGGAGGCGGGGCTCGTCCTCCGGGGCCCCGAGGTGAAGTCCCTCCGGGAGGGGAAGGTTTCCTTCCAGGACGCCTTCGCCCGGATCGAAGGAGGCGAAGTCTGGCTCTACAGCCTTCACATCGCGCCCTACGAGCAGGCCAACCGGGAGAACACCGATCCCACCCGCACCCGCAAGCTCCTGCTGCGCAGCAGCGAGATCCGCAAGCTCATCGGCTCGGTGGAGGAGAAGGGGAACACCCTGATTCCCCTGGACATCTACTTCCGGCGCGGGTACGCCAAGGTCACCCTGGCCCTGGCCAAGGGGAAGAACCTCCACGACAAGCGTGAGAAGCTGAAGCGGCGCACCCAGGAGATGGAGGCGCGGCGGGCCATTCGGTCGCATCAATGAGAACCTCCAGCCTCCTGGCGCGGACCTTCCTGCCGGTCCTCCTCCTGGTTGCGGCTTCTCTTCATGCGGTCCCGGTGCCGGAGGCGGAAGCCCAGAGCGCACCGGCCGATCCGGTGCAGATGGCCCTCCCCGACGGCCGGCTCCTCAGCGTGGAGGTGGAGCGGCACCGGGGCTTTCCCGCCTTCGAAGCCGGAGTGCTGGAACCCCTGGGGTGGAGCTCCTCGGACCGGGGTGAGGTCTTCGAGCTCGTCCACCGTACGGGGATCGAGCTCGGCTTCCGGCCGGGCTCGCCCTTCGTGGACTGGGAGGGCGCGCCGGTGCAAATGGTGGATGCCCCCTACCACTTCGGTGACGGCTTCTACCTTCCCCTGCAGTTGCTGGTGGATCTCCTTCCGGGCTTCTTTCCCCAGGCCTACCAGTGGGATCCGGAGCTCAGGAGCCTGCAGGTGGAGGGAGCCGAAGCGCCGGACGACCGGCCGGCCGTGGAGGAGGATCCCGACCGGGCGCCCCGGGTGGTGGTCATCGACCCGGGACACGGCGGACACGATACCGGTGCGGTGGGCCCGGGAGGGGTCACCGAGAAGGAGGTGGCCCTGGCCTTGAGCCGTGCTCTGGCCCGAGTGCTGGAGGAGGATCCGTCCATCGAGGTCCGCCTGACCCGGGAGGCCGACGCCTTCGTGCCACTGTGGGAACGGGGCGCCATGGCCACCGAGTGGAAGGAAGAGCGACCGGGCGTCTTCCTCTCGATCCACGCCAACGGCCTCCTGGACCGCCCCGACGTCCGCGGGTTCGAGACCTACTTTATCTCGGAAGCCCGCACCGAGCACGAGCGGAGGGTGGCGGCGGCGGAAAATGCGCCCCTCCGACTGGAGCGCCCGGACGAGCAGCCGCCGGTGGACGATCCGCTCCTGGCCGAGATCATCCGGGACCTCCGGACCTTCGACCACCAGCACTGGTCGGCGCTCCTGGCCGAGATCGTCCAGGACGAGCTGGCCACCTTCCATCCGGGGCCGGACCGGGGAGTCAAGCAGGGCCCCTTCGCGGTGATCACCAACGCCATGATGCCCTCGGTGCTGGTGGAGGTGGGGTTCCTGTCGCACCGGGAGGAGGAGCGTCTCCTCACCGATCCGGAGTTCCACGAACAGACCGCCCGGGCGCTGGCCCGCTCGGTGGAGCGCTTCTTTCAGCGCTATCCGCCCGGGAGCGCGGCCCGGTGAGGGGAGACGCGCACTGACATGGAGCAACACCTCCTGGGGACCGACTTCCAGAACCCGGTCCTCCTGGCCGCCGGCACGTGCGGGTTCGGCCAGGAGGTGTCGGAGGTGGTGGAGTTGGATCGGCTGGGCGGCCTGGTCACCAAGTCGGTGACCCTGGAGCCCCGGGAAGGGAATCCGGCGCCCCGGGTGGCCGAGTTCCGGGGGGGAATGGTGAACTCGGTGGGGTTGGCCAACCCCGGGGCCCGGGCGGTGAGGGATCGCCGCCTCCCCTGGCTGCGGGACCGGATACGTCGGGCCCGGGTCCTGGTGAGCGTGGCGGGCCACACCCCCGAGGAATTCGTGGAGGTCATCCGGATTCTGGACGACGCCGACGGCTTCCACGCCTTCGAGCTGAACCTGTCGTGTCCCAACGACACCCGCCGGGGCGGACTTCCCTTTGCCCTGGACCCCGCCGAGGCGGCCCGGGTGGTGGAGGGCGCTCGGGAGGCCACCCAGCGGCCCCTGGTGGCCAAGCTGGCTCCCAACACCCCGGACCTGGCCCCGGTGATCCAGGCGGTGGAGGAGGCCGGCGCCGACGGCTTCACCCTGGTGAACACCCTTCCGGGGCTGGTTCTGGATCCGGAGACGGGCCGACCGGCGCTGGGGGCCGGCGCCGGGGGGATGAGCGGCCCCGCCCTGCGGGCGGTGGGCGTCCACGCCGTCTGGCGGGCTCGGAGCTGCACTCGGCTCCCTCTCCTGGGCGTAGGGGGGATCGCCCGGGGGCCGGACGCGGCCCAGTACCTCCTGGCCGGCGCGTCGCTGGTGCAGATCGGGAGCGCTTCCTTCTGGGACCCCCGTACTCCGGGGCGTGTAGTGAACTGGTTGAAGGGATATCTTGGCAGGCAGGGGGCCGGCGGGCTGACCGAGTTGGTGGGAAGCGCCCGGATCCCCGGGTCGTCCCCCCCCACCCCGGATTCACGCTGAAGGACGTATGGCCGACCTCATCATAGCCCTCGACGCCCCGGACCGGGATCGAGCTCTGGCCCTGGTAGATCGACTGGGCTCCGGTGCCGACCATTACAAGGTGGGGCTTGAGCTCTTCAGTCGCTGGGGGCCCGAGGCCGTCACCACGCTCCGGGAGCGGGGAAAGCGGATCTTCCTGGACCTGAAGCTCCACGATATTCCCAATACGGTGGCCGGCGCGGTGCGCTCGGCGGCAGCGTTGGGCGCGGGCCTCCTGACGGTGCACGCCGCCGGGGGCTCGCGGATGATCCAGGCCGCCGTCGAGGCGGCCCGGGAGTCCGGCCCCAGAGGTCCCCGGATCCTGGCCGTCACCCTCCTCACCTCCATGGACCCCCACGAGGTGGCTGGGGTGTGGGGACGCCAGGTGGAGTCCACCGGCCCCGAGGTGGTGCGCCTGGCCCGGATGGCCCGCCAGGCCGGGGTGGATGGTGTGGTGGCCTCGGCTCTGGAGGCCCGGGCGCTCCGGGGCGCGTTGGGCCCCGACGCCCTGGTGGTGACACCGGGGATCCGCCTTCCTGGAGGAACCCGCCACGACCAGCGACGGGTGAGCACGCCCCAGGCCGCTATCCGGGCCGGGGCCGACCACCTGGTGGTGGGGCGGGCCGTGACCGCCGATCCAGATCCGGCGGCGGCGCTGGTGCGGGTCCGGCAGGCCATGGAGGCGACCTGATGAACCGCCCCTCCACTCAAGGTCTCCTGCTGCCTGTCGGTGTCGCGCTGGCCGTCCTCCTGGCCGGTCCGGGACTGGATCTTCCGGGTCAGGCCCACGACGGGCCGATGCGGGGCTCGGTGGCGGCCCTCCTGGGCGGCGCCCTCCACGGGCAGGAAGGCGAGCAGCTCCTGGTCATCGCCCGGGAACTGGCGGGCTCCTGGGCCTCGGGCTCGGAGCGGGGGGTGACCGCCCGTCTGGTCTCCGGCCGGGTGAGCCTTCACCTGGAGGGGAAGGTCACGGTGAACATTCCCACTCGACAGGCGGTGGCGGTGCTCCGGGACTACCTGCGGGCCTATGACTCCGGCGCGGTGGAGCTGGCCCGGGTGGCCCTGGTGGAAGGGTCGTCCGACCGGGGCTTCGCCGAGTTCCACTGGGTGGCCCGCCGCTCCGGAACCTCACAGGCGCTGAATCGCACCGTCTTTCTGGGGCTCCAGCGGGAGTCCGGCCAGTGGATGGTGAGCGAGGTGCGGGTCTTCCCCTGAGAAGGTCCCATCCGCCACCCCGACTCGAATCCCAACCTTCAGCCACACCCGTAAGCCGATATGGGCCTTCGTCTCTTCAATACCCTGACTCGTCAGCTCGAACCCTTCGAGCCCCTGGAGCCCGGACGCGTGGGCGTGTACGCCTGCGGGCCCACCATCTACGGATACGCCCACATCGGCAACTTCCGCAGCTTCCTCTTCTACGACCTGGTCCACCGCTACCTGGAGTGGAAGGGCTACGACGTCCACTTCGTCATGAACTTCACCGACGTGGACGACAAGACGATCCGGGCTGCCCGGGCCGAAGGGGTCGGGATCGGCGAGTTCACCGAGCCCTTTGGCGAGGCGATCATGGAGGAGGCCGACACGCTGGGGATGCGGCGCTTCGACCTCTATCCCCGGGCCACCGACTACGTGGACGAGATGATCCAGCTCGTGGCCACCCTCCTGGAGCGGGGGCTGGCCTACCGAACCGATGACGGCTCGGTCTTCTACGACATCTCGGCCTTCCCGGATTACGGGAAGCTGTCGGGCAAGGATCTGGAGAAGGGGCGGGCGGGCGAGCGTGTGGCCACCGACGATTACGGCAAGGAGGACGCCCGGGACTTCGCCCTGTGGAAGGGCGTGAAGCCGGAGGACGAGGAGGTGGGCGCCGCCTGGGACGCGCCGTGGGGACGGGGGCGGCCGGGCTGGCACGTGGAGTGCTCGGCCATGGGACTGGCCGAGGTGGGCACCACCCTGGACCTCCACCTCGGGGGCGAGGACCTGATCTTTCCGCACCACGAAGACGAGATCGCCCAGTCGGAGGGCGCCACCGGGAAGCCCTTCGCCCGATACTGGCTCCACGTCAAGCACCTGAAGGTGGAAGGCCAGAAGATGTCCAAGTCCCTGGGCAACTTCATCACCGTCCGGGACCTGCTGCAGCGGGACGTGTCGCCGGCGGCCATTCGCCATCAGCTCCTCTCGGCCCAGTATCGCCGGGAGCTCAACTTCAGCCAGGCGGGGCTGGAGGCCTCGGAGCGGGCGGTGCGCCGGCTCCTGGACTTCCAGGATCGGCTCCGGGCCCATCCGGTGGAAGAGGTCTCCGAGGGACTGGGGCTCTCCGAGGCCGCCTCCCGGACCCGGGAGAACTTCCAGGAGGCCATGGACGACGACCTGAACGTCTCAGGGGGCCTGGGCGCGCTCTTCACCTTCGTGAACGAGGCCAATGCCATCCTGGACCGGGAGGAGCGCCTGCCCCGGAGCGAGCGGGAGGCCGCCCTGGGGCTCCTGGACTCGCTGGATGAGGTGCTGGGCCTCCTGGAAGTGGGACGCCGGGAACGGCAGGTGGACCGGGAACTGGCCGCCTGGGTGGAGGAGCGGATCGAGGCTCGGGCCCGAGCCCGGGAGGACCGGAACTGGGAAGCGGCCGACGCCATCCGCGACGAACTCGCCCAGGAGGGGATCGTGCTGGAGGACGGCCCGGAGGGGACCCGGTGGAAGCGGGTGGGGACCGGGGCCGGCAAGGAGGCCGGGGCAGCCGGTTGACACCCCGTCGAGGCTGGATTACACTTCAAAGCTCTGTTCCTGCTGACGTAGCTCAACTGGTAGAGCAGCCGCCTTGTAAGCGGCAGGTTGAGGGTTCAAATCCCTCCGTCAGCTCCTTCGCCGAGCTCTCCGGGCTCGGCGAAACGTTGTGTGGGCGGGGGGTCATGACGGTGGGGTACCGAAGCGGTCAAACGGGGCAGACTGTAAATCTGCTGGCTTATGCCTTCGAAGGTTCGAATCCTTCCCCCACCATTGGAGAAGAGCATTCGAAGGCGTTGCGGGAGTAGCTCAGTTGGCTAGAGCATCAGCCTTCCAAGCTGAGGGTCGCGGGTTCGAGTCCCGTCTCCCGCTCTGAGGACCGGGGTCCCACCGGGGCGACCGGGCAGGACATGTGCGCTGGAGGGGGTTCTTGGAAGGCGCCCCCGCAGGTTGGCGGCGCTCCGGTAGCTCAGTGGTAGAGCGCTTCCTTGGTAAGGAAGAGGTCGAGGGTTCAATTCCCTCCCGGAGCTCTCCCTTTCCGGATTCGATCCGGGACGGTGAACAGACGGACAGGCGCAGGACGCAGGCGACAGAGTCGAGAACGGGACACACACACCACTCCAGGACCGCAAGGACACGAGGCGAGCCATGGCCAAGGCGAAATTCGAGCGGACGAAGCCGCATGTGAACGTGGGAACGATTGGACACGTGGACCACGGAAAGACGACGCTTACAGCGGCGATCACCGAGATCCAGGCGGCGAAGGGAC
>PWLA01000093.1 GCA_003559555.1 Gemmatimonadota bacterium
GAACCGGCGTCACGCCAGTCCTGACCCACCCTCACCCCCAGATCATGACCGCCATGCCCTGTGTCCAGGCGTTCCCCGTTGCGTTCCCCGTTTCCGCCCGCGGCTTCTCCCGCGCGCTCCTCCTTCTTGTGGCCGCGGCCTTTGGGCTCGTGGCGGCGGCCTGCGGCACGGAGCCTGGCGTCGAGGCTGACGGCGCAGCTTTCGTTCCGGAGGTGGAGGACGTCTACCGGGTGGGAGCGGTGGAGGGGGGCCAGTTGGACTCTTTCAGCCGGGTGACTTCGGTGGCCTTCGACGATCAGGGCCGTCTGTTCATCCTGGACAGCGATGCCCGGCGGGTGATCGTGGTGGAGTCGGACGGAACCCTCGCTCGAGCATTCGGCAGTCAGGGCGATGGCCCTGGTCAGTTTCGGATGCCTCAGACGCTGACCGTGCTGCCTTCCGGTGAGGTGGCCGTGGCCGATGCCGGCCGAAGAGGCGTGCTCGTCTTCGCTCCTGACGGCGAACACCTGAGGACGGTCCCCTTCGGGGAAGGACATGTGGGGGGAGCCGGCGCGCTCTTCCCGGAGCCGTCCGGCGGAGCGGTGGTCTTCGCCTCGCGGGGCATGGTCATGGCTCCAGGTGGTGGAGGGCCGCCCACCCTTCCCACGGACATCCCCATCCGACGACTGGCTCTCTCCGGAGAGGAGGTGGGGGAGATGTCGGTGGTCCATCGGGCGTGGCGTCCCACGCGGGAGGGCCTGGGCGATCTGCAGGTGCGGACCGAGGGCGGACAGGTGAGATTCTCCGGGTCCGGACCGGGGATGGTGGCGTTCGAGCCGCAGCTCCACCTGGCCGTGCTCCCCGACGGTCGCCTGGCAGTGGCCGACTCCTCCACCTACCGGATCCGGATACACTCGCCGGAGGGCGAGCTGCTGGAGACGGTGGAGCGTCCGGTGACGCCCCTGCCGGTGGGAGATCGGGAGCGGGAGGCCGAGCGTGAGCGCCGGATGCAGGAGCTGCAGGAGGGCGGCGGACCGCAGATCCAGATCGCCGTGGGCGGTCCGGGCGGGAGTACGCAGAGCTTCGATCAGACCGACATGCGAGAGATGCTGGAGGAGCAGGTCCGGAATCTGGCCTTCTGGCCCGAGATCCCGGTGATCCGGTCCCTGGCGACGGACCGGGAGGGCCGGCTCTGGGTGCGGAGAGAGGGAGCCATCGACCTCCTCACCCCGGAGGGCGAGCTCCTGGGGACCGTGCCGGCTGGTGAGTTCACCCTGCCCAATGCTTTCGGTCCCGATGGGCTGGTGGCGTGGGTGGAGCCCGATGAGCTGGAGGTGCCCTTCGTCCGGGTGGCCCGGCTTTCGGGGATGCCCTGACCAGGTCTCGGTTCACGCCGCCGCGCTGTCGTCCCCGGAATGCACCCTCAGGACGCTGGATCCAGCCCCCCGACCGCGGATCCAGGGCCACGCGGGCCGGCACCGCCATCGACGGAGCACGGTGCGGTGGAGTCAGCCTGCCGGTTCGGGATGAGCAAGGGGACAGCGTCCAGGTGGCGGCCGGGATCAGCCCCCAAGCGGGATCGACAGGGTGAGAATCAGGTCGGTCTGGAGGCTGCTGCCGTTGTTCGATGAGCCGGGGCCGGATCCGTTCGAGCCCTCCTGGAACCGGGAGACGAATCCGTTGAGCTCCCACTGGGTCCGGAGGCCCAGAAGTGACGCTTCAACTCCCAGCCCCAACTGGCCGGCAGGCCGCGTCTGGTCTCGGAGGAGATCCCGCCAGCGCTCGCCCTCCATGTCCTGGACCTCGAAGTCGTAGCGCTTGACCCCGGCTCCGACCATCAGATACGGCTGAACCAGCACCAGGCGGGGGATGGGACGAAGCACGGCCGCCGCGTTGGCGGTGAGAAGAGTGCTCCGGGCCGAGCAGCCCTGACACTCCAATCCCCACACAGGGATCTCGGAGTTGGTCCCGTACCCCAGGTGGAGGCGCAGGCTTGTGCCTGCCCGGGCAGGTCCGGCCTCCAGCCCCAGCCCCCACGCCAGGGTGCTGGACCGCCGGCCGGCCCCGATGGCTGTCTCGCCGTTTGAACGAATCTCACCCAGCTCGCCCAGGGGCGAGTAGGCGCCCACCTGGGGAAGGAGTCGAACGCTGGTCTGGGCCTCTGCAGGCGATGGTCCCACGAACAGGGTCAGGAGGAGGGCGCCACCTGCCGCCAGGCCAAGGGGGAGGGCTCCGGTCAGACAGAGAGCAAGAGCCCCGGTTCGGGCTTGGTTCCTGTCTCGCATGAAACGTTTGTGGCTGAACATGCCGCATCTCCGTGAGCAGGTCGAATCGCTACCGGGTTGGACCCGGATTCCAGGTTCCCGCCAGAGCGTGGGAGTGCGCCGAACGACGGGGAGCACATCAGAAGGGAGTGACAGGTTCCGTGCCAGGTGTTGGCAGGGGCTGCTTAAGCGTATCTGTGGCAATGCGTTGTGGTTTTTGCGCGGAGCCCGGCCGACGGTGAGGAGCGGCAGGTTTTTCCTGCCGTCGCCCGAGGAGGTTTCCCGACGTCGAGGTGTGGGGCGGCGCCGTGTCGCTTCACTCACGAACCGGCGAGGCGGTCCGCCAGGTACTCGGCCGGATGGCGAGCGATCTGGCCGGTGCAATCGGCGATCTGGTGCCGGCACGAAGTCCCGGCCGCCGCCACGAGGGTCCCGGGCTCAGCGGACCGGATCGCGGGCGCCAGGACCCGGTCGGCCAGCATCCGGGAGATGTTCACGTGCTCGGCCTCGTATCCGAACGATCCGGCCATCCCGCAGCATCCAGAGTCCAGGGGCTCGGGATCCAGGCCGGCCACCTGCAGGCAGGTGACACCGGCCTCCATGCCGGAAAGCGCCTTCTGGTGGCAGTGACCGTGGAGGAGGATCGGGCGACCGGAGGTGGGGTCCTGGCCACGGCCGTCATGGAGTTGGCTTCGGTCGTCCCGGAGCCCGGTTCGGCCGGCCCCGGCAAGGCGTCGCCCACCTCCATCGCCGGCATCGAACAACGATTGGAACCGCTTCCGGTTCTGGGCCACGAACTCCTCGAAGGTGACGGCGGCGGCCGCGACCTCGTCCACCCGGGCATCATCCGGCAGCAGCCGACGCGCCTCGTCCCTCAGGGTCAGGAGGCAGCTGGGTTCCAGCCCCACGATGGCCATCCCCTCCGCCGCCAGGGGATGCAGGATGTCCATCAGCGCTTGTATCCGATCCCGGGCCTGGGGCAGGAACCCCTTTGAGATGAGTGTCCGGCCGCAGCAGCGATACGGAGGGACCACCACCTGGAATCCGGCGGCACGAAGAACCAGGCGGGCGGCCCGGGGGATCTGGGGCTCGTGGAAGCGGGCGAAGGTATCGGCGTAGAGGGCCACTCGGGTGGGTGTGTGCCGGTTGGCGCGGGCGCGGCCCTGCATCTCGGGATCCTCCCCATCCGTGGCCTCGTCGTCCCTGAACGGATGCCGGGCGAAGGGAGGCAGGGGACGGGATTCGGCGAACCCGAGTCTCCCCATGAGGCTCCGGCCCAGGGTGGAGCGGATGGCCCGGTTGGCCAGGGGCGCCAACGGTCCCGCCAGCCGGCGAGCGAGCTCCGGTTGGTGCGCCACCATCCGGGCCCTGAGTGGGGGCCGCTCGGTGCGCCAGCGGATGGCCTGCCACTCGGCCTTCATGGCGGCCATGTCCACCACCGCCGGGCATTCGGACCGGCACGCCTTGCACGAGATGCAGAGGTCCATGACGTCCTGCATCTGGGGCCCGGTGAGGGCATCCGGGGGGAGGGCGCCGGAGAGGACGCTCCGCAGCGCGTTGGCCCGGCCCCGGGTGGAGTCCTTCTCCTGGCGGGTGATCATGAAGGAGGGGCACATGGTTCCGGAGAGGCGCTTCCGGCAGACCCCCTGGCCGTTGCACGCCTCCACCGCCCGGGCCAGGCCCCCCTCGACGGACCAGTCCATCTCGGTCACCACCGGGAGGACCTGCAGGGGCCGCTCGCTCCGGAGGTTTCGGTCCATGGGCGGCGCCTCCACCACCCGCCCGGGATTGAAGCGCCCCTCGGGGTCGAAGGCCTGCTTGAGATCACGGTAGGCCTGGTAGAGATCTCTCCCGTAGAACCCGGGGGCGAGCCAGCTCCGGGCCAGCCCGTCGCCGTGCTCCGACGAGATGATCCCGCCGTAACGCTTCACCAGGTCGGCGGAGTCCCGGGCGATGGCCTTCATCTTCCGGACGTGATCGGGCTGGCGGGTATCCAGGAAGGGCCGCACGTGGAGACAGCCCGCCGAGGCGTGGGCGTACATGACGGCGTCGGTGTCGTGCTCCGCCAGGACGCGCTCCAGCTCGTCGATGTAGTCCGGCAGGTGCTCTACCGGAACTGCCGCATCCTCGATGAAGGCCAGGCACTGGACGGGAAGCCGGGCGCTCATGGCCAGCCCGAGTCCGGCCTTCCGCACGGCCCACACGTCGTGGATCTCCGCGGAGGTCTGGCAGCGGGTCACGGGGACCGAGGCGCCGGAAGGGGAATGAGACGCCAGTGCACGGTCCAGGCGGTCCAGCCCGGCCGCCGCCTCGCCCCGGTCCTGACCGTCGTACTCCACGATGAGGAGCGCGCCGGGCCGGCCCTGCACGAAGTGGAGCCGACGCCTGTAGTCGGCCACCTCCCGGGCCCGTTCCAGGGCGATGCGGTCGAAGAGCTCCACTGCCGAGGGATCGGTCTCCAGGATCGCCTCCACCGCCTCAAGCGCAGCTCGGCGGGTGGGGAAGTGGGCCACGCCCAGGACCGCCTCCCGGGGCCGATCCACCAGTCCAAGGGTGATCTCGGTGATGAAGGCCAACGTACCCTCGCTTCCGCAGAGGAGGTGGGCCGGGTTGCGCTGGTCCTGGACCAGAAGGCGCTCGAGTCGATATCCGCCGGCCCGGCGCCAGTGGGGCGGGGTGTCCCGGGCGATGGCCTCGCCGGAGTCGGACAGGAGCTGGTCCAGCGCCCGGTACAGGTCGCCCTCCGGGCCGGACCGCCGGAGCTTTTGCGCCCACCCCGTCGGATCCAGCCCGCCGAACTCCACCTCGGTCCCGTCGGGCAGAAGCGCCCGGGCCGAGACCAGGTGGTCCACCACCGAGCCGTAGCGGATGGAGCGGGTGCCAGTGGCGTTGGTGCCCACCATGCCGCCGAGCGTTGCCCGGTTGGAGGAGGCCGGGTCGGGTCCCACCCGGAGGCCGTTGCCCGCAAGTCGGTGGTTCAGGTGATCCAGGACCACCCCGGGCTCCACCGTGACCGTTCGGGCCTCCGGGTCCAGGGCCAGGACGCCGTCCATGTGGCGGGTGGTGTCGACGACCAGCGCGGCGCCCACCGCGCTCCCGGCCAGGCTCGAGCCCGACCCCCGGGGTAGCACCGGAAGTCCTACATGGGCCGCAGCCTCCACCGCCGCGGCCACGTCGTCGCGGTGCCGGGGGATGACCACCCCGAGCGGCTCCACCTGATACATGGATGCGTCGGTGGCGTAGAGGGCCCGGGAGAGGGCGTCGGTGCGGAGTTCGCCGTCCAGCCGTGGGCGGAGTACGGCGGCCAACTCGTCCAGCTGCTCGACGGAGACGGGATTCATGGCCCCAAGGTAATCGGTCTCCCCGCCGGCGCGGTACGGCAGGGGGGGATGCCCTCCGGAGGCCACCGGCATACCTTGACGTTATCCTGCACGACGTTCCGATGCCCCCCGGACTTGAATGCCACGATGGAGGATTTCCGATGACCGCTCCCGCCTGCGCTGCGACCGCTTCCGCCCGCACTGCCCGCTTCCCCTGGTCCCGCTTCATGGCGGCCCTCGGCCTCCTCGCCTTCCTCTTCGTGGCCGGACCGGCCGCCACTCTGAAAGCCCAGGACGCCACGGCTGACGATCCGGACCGGGTACCCCAGGAGTTCGACTGGTGGACGGAGCGCGGAATCCCTTCCACCACCCCCTGGGGTCAGCCGGTGGACACCACCGCCACCCGGATGATGCTGAGTTGGACCACGGCGCCCGAGTTCACCAATCGGCACGTGGACCACCTGCCGTACGACTCCGACGTGGCCTCGCCCCTGGACCACTGGGGGTACGCCTCGGGAATGCCGGGTCACCTGCACCGGGTGGATGAGTTCTACGACTACTACCAGGCGCTGGCCGCCAGCTCGCCCCGGGTCCACTTCGACCTGTTGGGGGAGTCGGAAGAGGGCAACCGCTTTGCCCTGGTGAAGGTGGGTAGCGAGGAGAACCTGGCCCGGTTGGACGAAATCCGGGAGGGCTACCAGCGCCTGGCCGATCCCCGGAACACCTCTCAGGAGGAGGCCGACGCCCTCATCGCCGAGCTCCCGGTGGTGCATCTCATATACACCGGCCTCCACTCACCCGAAACCGGTCATCCCGAGGTGGCCCCGGAGCTGGCCTACCGTCTGGCCGTCTCCGACGACCCCATGATCCAGCGCATCAGGGAAGGTGCCCTCCTCTTCATCGTGCCCGCCGCCGACCCCGACGGCCGCAATCGGGTCATCGACTGGTATCGGCTCCACGCCGACTGGATCCAGGAGGAGCAGACCCGGATCCCCGGGCCGCCGTACTGGGGCAAGTACCTGCGGCACGACAACAACCGGGACGGCCTGCAGCTCACCCTGCGCCTCTACCAGGAGATGGTGGATCTCTTCGAGGAGTGGAAGCCGCCCATCACCATCGACCTCCACGAGTCGGTCCCCTTCCTTTACGTCTCCAGCGGGACGGGGCCGTACAACCCAAACGTGCCGGCGGTGACCCGCCACGAGTGGCAGTGGGTGTCCCACTACGAGGTGAGCTCGCTCACGGCGCTGGGAATGCCCGGGGTATGGACCCACGACTTCTACACCGGTTGGAATCCCAGCTATCTCTTCTGGATTGCCAACAACCGGAACAGCATCGGCCGCTTCTACGAGACCTTCAACCACTCGGTGCCGGTGACCCTGGAGCAGAGCGTGGGAGGAGGGCGGACCAGCGAGGAGTGGTTCCGGGCAAATCCGCCCTATTCGGAAGTCATCTGGTCGCTGCGCAACAACATCAACTACGCCCAGACCGGCGTCCTCCACTCGCTCCACCTGGTGGCCACCAACCGGGAACGGGTGCTGGGGAACTACCGAACCAAGAACCAGGCGGCGGTGGAGTGGGGTCGGACCCGGGCCCCCCACGCCTGGGTGGTGCCGGCGGACCAGGTGCGGAAGGCCAACGCCACCCAGATGCTCCAGGTGCTACAGCGCCAGGGCATCGAGGTGCACCGGGCCGCCGCTGACGGGACGTTCGGAGAAGGGAATGGGGCGGTGAGCGTCCGCTCCGGTGACTACGTGGTCCGGATGGACCAGCCCTATCGCCATTTCGTGAACAACCTCATGGAGGTGCAGGAGTACCCGGAGGGCCGTCCCGCGCCGTACGACGACGTGGCGTGGACCTTCCCCCTGACCTTCAATGTGGCGGTCCACCAGGTGGACGATCCCGACATCCTGGGACTGGCCATGGATCAGGCTACCGAGCCGGTGCACCTTCCGGGAACCGTACGCACCGTCGGCGGAGACACACCGGCGTGGTGGGTGGCTCGCTATGACGCTTCCTTCCGAACCCTCCAGGCCCGCTATGAGCTGGGCGATCGGGAGGTCTTCGCCGCCCGGGAGTCGGTGGAGGTGCCCGGGGGCGAGGCCTTCGGCCCTGGTGCCTGGCTGATTCCGGGGGGGGAGATCGATGGCTCGGAGGTGGAAGCCTGGGCCGAGCGCTTCGGGCTCGAGGTGGTGGGGGTATCGGGCGATGTGGTGGACGGGGTGGATCGCCACCGACAGGACTTCCCCCGGATCGCCCTCCTCCACACCTGGCGCCGCACCCAGGACGACGGTTCGGTCCGTTACGCCCTGGATGAGATGGGGATTCCCTACACCTACTTCCCCGAGGACCGGCTCCGGGAGGGGAACCTGCGGGACCGTTTCGACGTGATCCTCTTTCCCGAGCAGGGAGCCCGCTCCAGCGGACGAGCCATCTTCGAGGGGATGAGCCCCGATGATGGCCCGCTTGCGTACGAGCCCCACGACGACTTCCCCAGCCTGGGCTTCCCCTCCAGCACTCCCGACATGACCGGTGGGATGGGCCATGACGGACTGCATGAGCTGCGCAGCTTCGTCCGAGCCGGTGGGACCCTGGTGACCATGGGTTCAGCCACCACTCTGCCTGCCGAGTTCGGCTTCGTGCGGGGGCTGAGCATTCGGACGCCCGACGACCTCTTCATCCCGGGATCGGTGGTGCAGGCCCGGGTGACCAACGAGGCCCATCCGGTGACCTGGGGCTACCAGGCCGCGCCGCCCATCTTCGAGCGCTTCGGGCCCTACATGACGGTGCCGAGCCGGCTCGACGACAACGTGCTCGTCCGTTACGCCGAAAGCGACGAGCTCTTCCTCAGCGGTCTGGTCCGGGGGGCGGAACAGCTCGGAGGACGGCCGGCGCTCCTTTCGATCCCCGAGGGGGACGGGCACCTGGTACTCTTCGGCTTCCGGACCATGCACCGGAACAACACCCGGGGGGGCTTCGCCTTTATCTGGAACGCGGTTCTGAACTGGAACCAGTTGCATGTGGGGCTTGAGGAGCCCGCGGTGGCCGATGATGATGAGGCGGCGGAGGCCGAGCCGGTCGAAGTCGGCGGAGGCGGGTAGCTCAGCCCTCCCAGAGCTCCGTGGCCGGGTGGAACTCAGCCCAGGCGAACCAGAAGGCCACGTAGGCTTCGGGGATGGGCTGCAGTTGGCTGCCTTCGAGGGGGCCACCCACCGCCTCGCCGGTAAACGTCCACCGGCTGGTGGTCTGGCGGTCCTCGATGGCGCCGCCGCGGATCACGAAGTCCAGGGACTGATTCCCGGTCCGGGAGCGGTAGGCCATGGCCGCCCGAGCATCGGAATCCCAGAAGACCACGATGTCTTCTCCCTGAATCCGAGTGTGCTCGACCGTCAACCCGGAGGTGGCGGCGGCCTCCAGTGCGCCGAAGGGGAAGGCGATCCCACCCTCGGCTCCCATGGGAATGCCTAGCACCCGCTCTTTTGGAGGGCGCCGGTCGTCGACCCGCTGGATCGGGAAGAGGAAGGACTCGTTGTTCAGGTCCTCGTAGTCTCCGTAGGGATATCGGGTGTAGTCTCGGTCGAAGCCCTGCTCGCCGGAGAGGACTCTCGTGTCGGGATGGAGCTCCCTCCAGGCCTCCCAGGTCATCTCCCACAACGGGTACATCTCCAGTCGGGTGCCGTCCTCCGGGCCGCAGCGGGCCTGCCGCATCATCTGGGGCCAGAGGGACTCGTCTTCCCTCCGGTCCCACATGATCAGGTTGTTCTGGAAGATCA
>PWLA01000079.1 GCA_003559555.1 Gemmatimonadota bacterium
ATCTCCACCGGTGCATTCGGATACCCGTTGGAGGCGGCGGCCCGGGTGGCCCTGGAAACGGTGCTGGATGTGATGCCGGAGCTGGAGTCGGTGGAGCGGATCCGGTTCGTCCTCTACGATCGCCGCGCCCTGGAGGTGCACGCCGAGATTCTTCGGGAGCTCACGGGATCGGAGGGGATGGAGTCGGAAGGGGTGGAATCCGATGGCCGGGACGGATAGCCGTCCGGATCAACACTGGTCCGCCGTCGTCCTGGCGGCGGGACACGGCACGCGCCTGGGAGAGCTGACCGAGGAGATTCCCAAGCCCCTCCTTCCCCTGGGGGGCCGTCCCTTTCTGGAACACCTCCTGGAACGCCTCGAAGCAGGGCTTCCTCTGGACCGGATCGTCCTGGTGTCCAACGGACGCTATGCGCCCCGCTTTCGTCGCTGGCTCGGGACGCGGACAGAGCGGGAGCCGGAGGGATCGCAGGTTCACCTGGTGGACAACGAGACCACCCAGCCCGAGGACCGGCTCGGGGCCATGGGTGACCTGGCACTGGCGCTGGAGCGGCATCCGCCGGAGGACCGGGCGGTGGTCCTGGCGTCGGACACCCTGGTCCGGTTCTCCCTGGCCGAGCCGGCTGCGCTCCTGGACCGGCATCCCGAAGCGGCGGCGGTCGTTCCGGTCATGGACGAGCCCGACCCGACGGTCCTCCGGCAACGGGGCGTCGTTCGGGTCAACGACGAGGGCCGAATCGTCGAGCTGCACGAGAAGCCGGCGCATCCTCCCTCGTCCCTGACGGCTCTTCCCATCTATCTCCTGCGGCGCCGGGCCTGGAAGTCGGTGCCCCAATACCTGGCGCAGGGGCACGACGCCGATGCGCTGGGCGGCTTCCTTGGCTGGCTGGCTCAGCGGGAGGTCGTCATGGCCTACCGCGCTCCGGGCGGACGGCTGGACATCGGCACGCCCGACGGCCTGCGTCGGGGCCGGGCCTTGTGGAAGGCCGGGGAATGGAGTCCGCTCCCCCCGGCAGAACCGGATCGTCGTCCGGAGCCCTGAAGAGGGGGGTCAGTGGCCACGAGGGGGGTCAGTCGCCACGACGGCGATCAGTCGCCGGTGTCGGGGCTTCGGAGCGGAACCGAATCCTGCTGTCGGGGCCCGACTTCTGCCGGATCCAGGGGTATCACCGCACTGGCCTGGGGGCCTTCGTCACCCCTGCGCTCCGTGTAGCGCACCTCCGTACCCACCTCCAGATCGTCGTAGTCGGCGTCGGCCACGGCGTTCTCGTGAAAGTAGATCTCCCGCCCGTCTCTGGAGAGCAGGAATCCGTACCGGTCACCCGTTTCCGTGGTCAGGAGCTTGATCACCCGGCCATGGGGTGGCAGATCGCGTCCCATGGAGCGCTCCCTGTCCCGATCCCGGAGCTGATCCAGGCGCCGTCGGCCGATGTCGAAGGCTTGCTTGATGGCTTGTTGAACGTCCCGGACCTCGTCTCCCCCGTCGGGCTTGAAGTCCACCACTACCGTCCGGTTCGGAACTCCGATGTCAAGGCGGACGCGAAAGATCTTTCCGGAAGAACGGCCGGGCGTGGTGTCCTCCACCATGACCCGGCAGCTCACGAGGCGTTCGTGGACCTCTTCCAGGTCGGCGATCCCGTCCAGCACCCGGTCTTTGAGGGCGTCGGTGGGTTCCACTCGGCGGAAGGCGATCTCTGGGGGGACATCCATGGTCGGTCGATCTCCTGTCTGGGGTTGGATGCTGGGTTGGGAGGGTGAACCGGGGTGGGGTCGGACGGGCACCCCAGTCACCTCACTCCACTCAGGTTCAACACATTGGCCCCTTCTCCGTTCCTCCCGGGTCCCCCTGGCCGGCGCGGAACACCCCGGTCCACCACCCCTGCCGCACCTCTTCCAGGTCCAGTCGAAAGCGGTGCCGCAGCAGGACCTGGACGACGGCGGCCCGCTCCCCCCGTGGCACGCCCGAGACCATGAGCCAACCTTCAGCGTTTGCCAGCGCTCCCCGAAGTTCGTCTGCGAGGGGCAGGACGATCCCCGGCTCCAGATTGGCGAAGATCCCCTGGAACGGTCCCATGGGGACCAGGTCGCCGGGACTCACCTCCAGCCGCTGGAGCCGGACCCGATCCCCCACCTGGTTCAGCCGGATATTCCGTTCGGCCTCCCGGACCGCCATCCGGTCGACCTCGAACGCCAGGACGGTCCCGGCGCCGAGACGAGCTGCCGCGATGGCCAGGACCCCGGAGCCCGTTCCCACGTCGGCCACCCGGTCCCCGGGCCGGACCAGGCGCTCCAACATCCGGAGGGAGCTGCGGGTGGTGGGATGGCTCCCGTCGCCGAAGGCAGCGCCGGGATGGAGGCGGATAACCAGATCGTCCCCATCCGGCTCAACCTCCTGGTCGGGCGTGGCGATGACCGTCCGGGACCCGGCCCGGAGCGGGGCATCGGGCCGAATCCATTCTTGCTCCATCTCGGCCTGGGAGCGCCATTCCCATTGGAGCTCGGGGTCGCTGAGGGAGGTTGCGGTTCGGATGGAGCCCCGAGTTTGCTGAAGGACTTCCTCCAGGGGCGGCGGATCGGGAATGTAGGCCAGAACCCGCCCCCCCCTCCGATGCAGGGCCCGTGCACCCACCCGCCGGAGTGCCTCGGCGAGATGGATCTCCTCCCCGGGAGGCGGAGCCGTCACTGAAAGGACGAGCCACCGGGTCGATGGGGGAGGCTGCGCAGGGTTCTCAGGTGACATGGGGGATCCTGGGCGTGTCCTCTCGGTACTTGGAAGACCGGGGCCCTGATTCATACCCCGATGTCCGCCGTCGTCGAATCTCAATCATGGAGAAGCGCATGTACCGCAAAATCCTCGTTCCCCTGGACGGTTCCCTGTTCGCGGAGGCGGCCCTGCCCCTGGCCCTGGAGGTGGTCCGCAAGGAGGAGGGCGAGCTCCATCTCGTGACGGTGGTCCCCACCCTTCCTGCCGTGAGTCCGGCCAGTGGCGAAGAGGGGCCGGTGAAGGGATGGTTCGAAGAGGAGCGCGGCCGGGCGAAGCGCTACCTGGACGAGACGGAGAGCAAGCTTCGGGAGAAGGGTGTGACCGCTCCCATCCACACCCGCGTCCTGGCGGGCCAGCCGGTGGGGGCCCTGGATGAGCGCATCCGGAAGGTGGAAGCGGAGCTGGTGGTGATGACCACCCACGGCCGGGGGCGACTGGAGCGGCTCTGGTTGGGAAGCGTGGCCGATGGGCTGATCCGGAGCGCGCCCTGCCCCATCCTCCTGTGGCGTCCCGAGGAGGAGGATCGGAGCGCACCGCCTCCGGAGATCGACGAAATCCTGGTCCCCCTGGACGGCTCCGACGCCTCTGCGGTGGTGCTTCCGGAAGTCCGGTCGCTGGCCCGGGTGCTGGATGCTCGCATCTCCCTCCTGACCGTCTTCCAGCGGAGCATTCCCCTGGGCTCCACCTACATTCCCCACGCGGCCCAGGAGGAGGCCCAGCGCGAGAAGGCGTTGGAGGAGCTCCGGAGTTACCTGGAGGAGGTCGCGGCGGAGCTGCGAGATGACGGTTTTCAGGTGGAGACCCATGTGGTGACGCACGAGGATCCGGCCGACGCCATCCTGGAGCACAAGCGTTCCGGCGGTGCCGACATGGTGGCCATGGCCACCCGGGGCCGGGGTGGCGTGGCCCGGCTCGTGGTGGGAAGTGTGGCCGACAAGGTGATCCGGGCCGGCACCAAGCCGATCCTGGTCACCCGCCAGCACGGACGCTGACGGAGGCGAGGACGTCAGCGGAAGTGGCGGTGCAGCCCGAGGCCGAAGGTGAGATACTGGGCCGTGAGTCCGCTGGGCAGCCCGTGGCTCACCACCCCCACGTGCGGGGTCAACTGGTAGTTGTCGCCCATGGGCATGTCGATCCCTGCGCTCGCTTCGAGGCCCACGTTCCAGTCCCCGGAGAAGAGGTCGGAGGTGAAGCGGTGGGCCACACCACCGAACCTTGCCCACCACGTGGCCTCCTGGGGACTCAGGAAGCGGTATTGGAGTCCGGCACCCAGCCCGGTGCTGCTGGCGCTCGTGCCTAGTTGGGCGCAGCCCTCCGCACAGCGGAAGGCATGGCGATTGAGCCCGGTGTAGAGTCGGAGGTTGGGGCGCAGGTGCACGTTGGCGTTGGCGCCCAGCACCATTCCAGCCTCCAACTGATCGCCCGCCAGGTCACCGAGGGGGAAGGTGATCCCGACGCGTGCGTCGCCGGAGAGGCCCACCTGCGCCCAGGCATTCTGGGTCGGCAGGAGGACCAGGAGGGTGGCCAGCGTTGCGACCACCAGGATCGACGGCTTCATAAGGTCCTGCTCCCTGCTTCGGGGGGGACGCCCGGAGTCCTGCTCCGAACGCCGACGGTGGAGGCATTCTTGATGTTCGCGCAGCGAAAGGCAAGCCCGACGGCGCCCGAACGGTCTGGGCCTCGCCGCACACACCTACCCCTGAAATGGCCGGATGGTGCGCGAGGACCGTGATCAGGTACCTTGAGGGGGCCAGAGCTCCGTGCGGGTTCGCAGCGCCTGCCAGCCCCTTTGCCCGCTTCCACTCCATCACCCTCTCCTTCATGCCATGGCCATTCGCGTCTTCGTCACCGGTGGGACCTTCGACAAGGAGTACGATGAGATCCGGGGGGAGCTGGCCTTCGGCGACACCCATCTTCCGGAGATGCTGGAGCGGGGACGGTGCGCCCTGGAGCTGGAGATCCGCACCCTCATGATGGTGGATTCCCTGGAGATGACCGAAGGTGACCGGGAGACCATCGCAGGCAACTGCCTCCGCGTACCCGAGGACCGGATCGTGATCACACACGGAACCGACACCATGGTGGAGACCGCCGAGGTGCTGGCCCGGATGGTGCCCGGAAAGACCATCGTCCTCACCGGTGCCATGGTGCCCTATGCCTTCGGCTCCTCCGATGGGCTCTTCAACCTGGGGAGTGCCCTCTCCCTGGCCCAGCTCCTTCCGCCTGGCGTGTACGTGGCCATGAACGGCCGCTACTTCGGTTGGGATCGGGTGCGAAAGAACCGCAAGACCGGGCGGTTCGAGGTGCGGGGGGAGGAGTTTTGAGCGAGTCTCCCGGGACGAAGGAGTGGTCACCCTGGACCGAGGTGGACGACCGGGAGGAGCTTCGACATCGACTGGAGGAGCTGAGCCGGAGTCCGCGTCTGCTTCCCGAGCACCACGATTTCGTCCGCTTCTTCTTCAGGGCCTCGGATCCGGTGCTCTACCCGTTGGCGGCCATGACGCTGGGGCGACATGCGTCCGACCACCCCGAACTGGCCGACTGGCTGGAACGCTATGCCGCGGCCAGGGGCATCGCCCTCGCCGACCCTGTCCCTCTGGTCGGCATCCGGAGCCACCGGAGACTGCTGATCGCTCTTGCCGCCCGTCGGGCTGCTCATCCCGCGATTCAGGAGGGGGCGCTCTGGCCCCTGCCCTCCGAGCTGCCCCGGAACCGGCCCGCCGATCTGGCGATCTACCTCCGGGCCCTGGCCATTCTGGTGGCGGGTCGGGACGCTCCGGAGGCCAGGATATTCGCCGTATCGGTGGTGGAGGACCTGGCTACCGAGCCCGAGACGTTGGTGGAGGGAGCGGGGGCCGAGCGTTGGGCCCACCTTCTCCAGGTCGTACAGACGCACTCCGACGACGTGGACGAGGACTGGGCCGGAAGGTTGTGGGACCAGGTCGCAGACGCCTTCCAACGAAGGACCCGGGCTCCGGAAAGCATGGGTCTGGGCCGACGGCTGGCCTACCATCGGGCCCTGGCGGGCTTGCGGCATGGAATGCAGGCCGGCGACCGGGTGGCGCCCTCGCCTTCGGACGTCGACGGGGAGGCGGTCCGGCACAGGCTGGGAGCTCGGTTGAGGCTCCTGGGGGCGGCCGGCGAGTGGTGGTCCACCAGCGAGGCGGACCGGGCCGCGGCTGCCTTCGACCTCCTGGACGGGACGCTGGCGTGGCCTCTGCCATCGGCGGAGCTCCATCGGCTCCTGGATGCCTTCGAGCTTCCCGGATCCGACCGGGCGGCGGCTCGGGTTCTGCTGGCCATTGCCCGTCGTGAAGGAGTGAGCGCCGCCGAACTCCTGGATGCGCCCTCCCTTCATGCCATGGACGACCCGGAGCTCCTGCTGGAGCTCCTGCCCACCGAGCGGCCGGGGGAGCTGGGGGCCGCACTGGCCGATGCCCTGGAGCACCGGATGCGAATGGCCATGGCGACCGATCCGGACTCCGATCCATCCATCTACCTGGCCCGGGTGGAGGTGAAGCGGCCCCATCCCGCCTTCCTCCAGCTCCTGAGAGGAGTGGCTGCCGACCGGGAGTACGTGGATACCCGAGGCGAACCCGTCCCCCTCAATCAGTGGCTGCAGGACCTGCAGGAGGAGCTCCGTGCCACCAGAGAAGGGGATGTGCCAGCCCTTCTGGACGTCCCGGAGATCCCCGGTGCACTCACCGCGCTTCGGGGACGGATCCGCAGGGCCCTGGCGGAGATGGACGGTCAGGCGGATCCCTTCTCCGGCCTGGCTCGACTGGCCGTGCTGCTGGAGCCCCAGTTGGAGGAAGGTGAGGCAGGTGATCCGGGGGAGTCGTCCTCCAGCCCCGCCGGTCTCCCACCCCTCCTGGAGCGACTGGAAGGGGCCACCGAGGGGCTTCAGGCCGATGCACGGTTCCTTCGCCGGGGGGCCGAGCGGCTGGTTCCTGCCCGGCTCCGGGAAGTGGAAGGCGTCCGGGAAGCCGTGTGGGAGCTCCACGGCCGGTTGCTGGAGATCGAGGACGGGATCGCACGCCGGCTTCCTCACCCGGAAGCGTTCCTCCTGGCCCGGGCGTTGGATGAGCTTCGGGCGGGGATGGACGAGTGGGTGCGGGCGCTGGAGGGCCTGGAGCGTGTCCAGGGCGGGAGCACGTCGGACTGGGATTCCGTCTTCCAGGAGGCCGCCGGTGGGGGCCAGCCCGCGTTTCGGGCTCGACTGCTTCCGGTGGCGTGGCGGACGCTGGTCGGTGCGTCTCCCGCCGGCGGCTCCGATGGGGTGGATCTCATCGAGTGGGCGATTCGGTCTGGCCAGGAACTCCCGCCCGGGGCCCGGGAGAGCTGGCTCGAGGCGGTGGCGAGCCACTGGTCCGCCATGGTGGACCAGGGGATGGAGGGTGGGTTGGAAACCCGGGTCGCCCGGCTGGTCCGGCAGCCGGGAGCCCGGGCCCTGGCCATGCTTCCTGGCGTCGAAGAGCCCCTGGGCCGAGTCCGCACCTGGTTCTTCGACTGCTACCGCCTGGCCGATGCGGCCCTGGCGACCCGGGCCCTGAATCTGCGACGGGGGGAGGGATCGCTGGTGACTTTGCCCCGGGATTTTCTGGCCTTCTTCCTTCACTATTCGCCGGTCTGGCTGGCGCTCCTGGTGGGCGCCATCCTCATGCTGGACTTCGGCGATGCCTGGACCGCCATGGCGGAGGTGGGAGATACCCAGGGGATTCTGGTTACCTTCGTGGTGGGGCTGGTGGGGGCGTTCGGATACGTGGCTGCGGAGCTGCACTCCCGGGTCCGAGATGGACCCGGAGAGCGGGTGTGGCTGAACCGGGCTCGTCGGTTCCTCCGGGCCGGGGTCTTCGTCCTGGGCGCCCTGGTCTACACCCTGGCGGTGGTGAGCCTGCTCTGGTGGCTTCTTTCCGGTACCGACGAGGTGGTGCACGGAGCCGGAGCGGTGCTTCATGTAGTGGTGTGGAGCGGGTTTGCCCTCTTCGTCGGAGTCTTCTTCGGGCTCATGGCCAAGGGCACCTGATGGCTTCTGGCACGGATCCTTGGCCCGGCAGGAGGGGTGAAGAAGCCCACCGGCAGCCGGACTCCCGGCACCCCGGCTCAACCGAGGCATCGACCCCTATGGACGCTTTCGCAGAATCAGCCGACCCGCCCGACGCAGCGGATCCGTCGGAGCTCGATCCCGTGGAGGCCGCCAGCACTCCCCGGCGCCTGGACCCCCGGGTTCGGAGCTACTGGTGGGTTCGGGGAGGGCTCTACACCTTGGTGCTGGGGGCCGCTGCCATGACGGCGGATATGGGATGGTTCATTCCCCGATTGGTTCCGGAGGCATGGCCCCAGGGGGCCTTCGGCGGCGCGGTCGTGCTGGTGGTGCTGATCGCCTCCGTCGTGGGGCCCCTGGTGGCCTACGAGCGGTGGCGCTTTGCCCTCCGGGATGCGGACCTCTGGATTCGTCGGGGGATCCTCATCCGATCGGTGAGCGTGATCCCCTATCGGCGCCTGCAGTTCGTGGACACCGAGCAGGGCCCCATCGCCCGCATCTTCGGGCTGGCCGAGCTGGTGGTGCATACCGCCGCCCCGGGCACCTCGGGACGGGTGCCGGGACTGGATGCCGACGAGGCGGAGGCCTTGCGGGAACGGTTGGCTCACCTGGAGCCCTCCCTTGACGAACCTACCTGACGCGGGCCCCCTGCAAGGCGAGCCCACCCGCCTCCATCCGGCGGTGCTGGGTGTCTGGACCCTGCAGGGGGTGTTCTCCATCGTGGTGCTCGTCGTCGTGACGGGCATGGTGCCGGCGGCCGGGGCGGCCATGCTGGCGGTGATCGTGGCCGCCATGGTGCTGCGGTACCTTCGGTTCCGGTGGCGCCTGGAGCCCGACGCCCTGATCATCGATGAGGGCATTTTCATCCGGAAGCGACGGGTGATTCGCCGCGAACGGATCCAGACGGTGGACCTGGAGCGGGGGATCTCGCACCGGATCCTGGGTGTGGTGGAAGTCCGGATCGAGGCGATTGGCGCCGGGGGGACCGAGGGGAAGCTGGCTGCCGTGGATCCGGCCACCGCCGACGCTCTCCGGACGACCCTGCTGGGACGACGGGAGAGGCCCGCGCCGGGCGAGGATGCGCTCACGGAGGAGCCCCTCCCGACACCTCCCCCCTCGGCCCCCGAGGTGGAGGAGCGGGTTCGAACGGTGGTCCCTCCCGAGCGGCTGGTGGTGGCGGGGATGACCGGCGGGCGGGTCGGGGTTGCGGCCGCCCTGGTGGGTTTCGTCTCTCAGACCATCCCGGAGACCTGGTGGATGGACGGGCTCGGCTTCCTTGCCGAGACCACCCCGGATCCCACCTCGGTGGTGGGGATCCGGATCCTGGTGGTGCTGGCCGTGTTCGCCCTCCTGGGTGGGTTCTTTCTGTCGGTCATGGCCACCGTATTCACACACTGGGACTTCACCCTCTCGGAGACCGACGAGACGCTGGGGGTGCGCCGGGGCCTCTTCACCGAGCACCGGGACACCGTGCCGTA
>PWLA01000318.1 GCA_003559555.1 Gemmatimonadota bacterium
CCCCCAGGGCCAGGAAGAACAGGAGCCCCACGACCCGCCCGGCGGTACCCATCTCCACGAAGGCGCCGGGCAGGGAGATGAAGAGCGCCCCCACCGTGCTCTCGGTGACCGAGTCCTGGAGACCCAGGGCGAAGATCACCGGAAAGACCACCAGTCCTGCCAGGAAGGCGACCCCGAAGTCGGCAAAGGAGATCGTCACCGCCTCCTGGTTCAGGTCCGTGTCCCGGGACAGGTACGAGGCGAAGGTGAGCATGGCGCCCATTCCCAGCGAGAGGCTGAAGAAGGCCTGGGCGGTGGCCTGCCGCAGCACCGTGCCGTCCATGAGGTCCCCGAAGTCCGGCATGAGGTAGAAGGCGTAGCCCTCGCCGGCCCCCTCCAGAAAGAGAGCCCAGACGGCCAGCCCCAGGACGATGAGCACCAGGGTGGGCATGAGGATCAGCGCCGCCCGCTCGATTCCCTTCTGGATCCCCACCATGACGATCCCGATGGTGAGGACCATGAAGGCCAGGTGCCACCCGATGGCGGCGCGGCCCTCGCTGATCTCGCCGAAGTGGGCGCCTGGATCGGCGGCGAAGCCGGTGAAGGCGGCCTCGGCGGCGTAGCGCATCGTCCACCCGGCGATGACCGAGTAGTAGGAGAGGATCAGGAAGCCGGTGACGACGAAGAGGAATCCCAGCGGCACCCATCCCTTGCCCCCCAGCTCCCTGAGCGCCCCGATGGGCGACAGGTGGGTCCGGCGCCCCACCGTCAGCTCGCACAGCATGAGGGGGATCCCCAGCAGGGCAATCATGACGATGTAGAGCAGGAGGAAGGCCGCGCCCCCGCCCTCGGCGGCGATATACGAGAAGCGCCACATGTTGCCCAGGCCCACGGCGCTCCCCACTGCGGCCAGCACGAAGCCCCAGCGGGTACCCCAGAGCTCGCGGGCCGGGACGGCGCCACCGCCGGAAGAGGAAGGAGAGGGGTTCAAGGGACTACCTCCAGGTGTGAGGGTCGGACTGCATTCTGAGAAACTCGCATCGTGCCCCGGGGTGTTCCGGACCGCCTCCCGGATGTCCGGAGCCAGGTGTCCGAAGCCAGGGGAATAAAAGGATCTCCGGGTGCCGTCGTCAAGCAGAGGACCCGAAGCGCCGACCACAGGAGTCCAGAGAAGCGGTGGGCGCGGGGACCCGCCCTCCCCCCGGACCCGGGGAACGCGCCCGGAGCCGGACGGTAGGTGGGTGGAGCGGCGCGGCCCCGGGCCCGGCGCCGTGCGACGGCGGCATGCTCCTGTCCCCCAACCAGATCCCCACCTCGCCCATGACCTTCGAGATCTTTCTGGTCTACGCCATCCTGGCGGGGACCGTCCTTCTCTTCGTATGGGAGAAGCTCCGCCTGGACGTCGTGGCGCTCCTGGCCCTCCTGGCGTTGACCCTGAGCGGGACCCTCTCGGCGCCGGAGGCGCTGGCCGGGTTCGCCGACCCGGTGGTGATCATGATCGCCGCCCTCTTCGTGGTGGGAGACGGGCTCTTCCGGACCGGGGTGGCTCAGGCCATGGGGAAGCTGCCGGGGAAGTGGGCCGGGGACAGCGAGGTTCGCCTCCTGGTCATCATCATGGCGCTGGTGGCGGTCCTGTCGGGCTTCATGAGCTCCACGGGAACGGTGGCGGTCATGCTGCCGGTGGTCATGGGGCTGGCCTGGGCCCGGGACATCCCTCCCTCGAAGCTCCTGATCCCCCTCTCGGTGGCCTCGCTCATCGGAGGCATGCTCACCCTCATCGGGACGGCGCCCAACATCGTGGTGAGCAACCACCTCGAGGCCATGGGGCGCGATCCCTTCGGGTTCTTCTCCTTCACCCCCATCGGGATCGCGGTGGTGGTGGTGGGGATCGCCTTCATGGGCCTGGTGGGCCGCAGGTTCCTCCCCGACCGACCGTCTCCAGGCGCGCCCCGGAAGGGCGCAGACGACCTCACCATGGAGGAGATGGCCGGCAGCTGGGAGCTGCAGCCCCGTCTCTTCCGCCTTCGGATCCCGGCGGATTCGCCGGTGGCTGGCCGCACCCTGGCCGACCTGGATCTCCCCGACGCCTTCGGGATCACCGTTCTGGAGGTCCTGGAAGCGGCCGAGCAGGAGCGACGCCGGCGACTGCCGCGTCCCCCCCTTCCCGGAAAGGGCCGGAGGAAGCGGGGAGGAGCCCGGAAAGAGGGAGGAGAGGAGGACACCGACGATTCACGGTGGGCCAAGGAGCTGCAACCGGCGCTGGCCGACACCGAGCTGGCCCAGGGGCAGATTATCCTGGTGGAGGGGTCTCCCGATGGGGTGGCCCGCATCGTGGGTCGGGGTTGGGTGATTCTGGAGGAAGAGGCCGAGGAGGGCGAGCTCACCGCCCGGGAGACCGGCATCGCCGAGGTCCTGCTGACGCCCCGCTCGCGGCTGGTGGGCCGGGACCTGAAGGCGCTGCGCTTTCGCGACCGGTATCAGCTCACTGTCCTGGCCATCAAGCGGATGGGTGAGCTGGTGGAAGGAGACATCCGGGAGACCCCGCTCCGCTTCGGCGACATGCTCCTGGTGCAGGGCCCGTGGGAGAAGATTCGCCTGCTCCAGGCCGAGGATCGGGACTTCGTGGTGGCCATGGCCCCCCGGGAGATGGGCCCGGCGCTCCAGCCCCTGGAACGGGCGCCGTTGGCGGTGGGAATCATGGTGGGCATGATGCTGCTCATGACCTTCGGCCTGGTGCCGGCGGTGACGGCGGTCCTCCTGGCTGCGGTGGCCATGGTGGTGTCGGGGTGCGTGGGGGCTGCCGACGCCTACCGGTCGGTGAACTGGGAGAGCGTGGTCCTGATCGCCGGGATCCTCCCGGTGGCCACGGCCCTGGAGAACACCGGGGGGATGCAGCTGATCGTGGACGGCCTGGGCTCGGTCCTGGAGGGGGCCGGCCCTCTCCTCCTCCTGGTGGCCCTCTTCGTCCTGACTTCGGCGCTGAGCCAGGTGATCTCCAATACTGCCACGGCGGTCCTCCTGGCGCCCATCGCCTTTCAGTTGGCCCTGGGAATCGGGGCGGCGCCGGAGCCCTTCATGATGACCATTGCAGTGGCGGCCTCCACAGCCTTCGCTACGCCGGTGGCGTCGCCGGTGAACACCCTGGTCCTTGGGCCCGGCGGCTACCGCTTCGGTGACTTCTTCAAGGTGGGGGTCCTCCTGCAGCTCCTCGTCCTGGCCGTGACGGTGTTGCTGGTGCCTCTACTCTTCCCCTTCTGATCTCGACACGCTGATCTCGACACGGGTCGCGTGGTCCGGGCCCAGGGCGGGGGCTGTCGCACCGTCGCCCCCTCTGGTTTATCTTTGGCCGACCCCTCCACCCCAGCCCCATCCATCCCCATTCCATGATGTTTGAAGCTCCACCGATGGCGCCGCCTGACCACCGCCTGCCCGCCGCCGTGGACTCCCGACATGAGGCACGCACCGATCCTCGATCCGGAGTGGCCCCGGTGGTGGCCCTCATGGTCGCGGTGGTTCTGGGTGGATGTGGTCTGTTGAGGGGCCCCGAGGAGCCGGCGCCCATTCCGTGGGATTCGGCCTCGCCCCCTCCCATCGCCGAGCACGTTGAGCTGGTGGACCCGGAGCCCATCCCCATGGGTCTGCCCCCGGCCCCCGGGCGCTACGATCAGGACCTGGACGTGCTCCATTACGACGTGGAGATCGTCATTCCACCGGAGAACGACCGGGTCTCCAGCCGGACCCTCATCCGCTACGTCAACGAGACCCGGGGCCCGCACCGGGTGACGTTGGACTTCACCGGACTATCCGTGGAGGCGGTCATGTGGGACGGCCGCCCCCTGGAGTTCAGCCACGAAGACGGCCTCCTCCAGTTCGAGGCGCCGGGGCGACCGGGGATCTACGACACCCTTCAGGTCGAGGTCATGAGCCGGGGCGTCCCCGACGACGGGCTCGTCATGCGCGACAACGTGCACGGCCAGCCCGCCGCCTTCGCCGACAACTGGCCGAACCGGGCCCGATTCTGGTTTCCCTCCAATGACCACCCATCGGATCCGGCAACGGTAAGCTTCACGGTCCATGCGCCGGAGGGACTCCGGGTGGTGGCCAACGGGCTGCAGGTGGGAGAGCCCGAGCCGGCGCCCCCTCAGGTGGCGGGCGGGATCGAGGGCCTCCAGACCTGGCGGTGGGAGACGGGGGTGGCCATTCCCACCTACCTCATGGTCATCGGGGTGGCCGACATGGTGGTGATGGACCAGGGACTGGCGGCATGCGGCCAGGCGCCGGCCTCCCCCAGGGAGGACGGATGTGTGGAGGTGACGGGCTGGGCCTTCCCCCCCGACACGGCTCACGCCCGGGTGGCCTTCAGCCGAGCCGCCGAGATGGTGGACCTCTACGTCGATCTCTTCGGACCGTACCCCTACGAGAAGCTGGCCAACGTGCAGTCCGCCACCCGCTTCGGTGGAATGGAGAACGCCTCGGCCATCTTCTATTCGGAACAGGCCATCGCCCAGGGCCGGGACATCGAGGGTACGGTGGCCCACGAGATCGTGCACCAGTGGTTCGGCAATTCGGCGACCCCCGCCGACTGGGCCCACCTGTGGTTGTCGGAGGGGTTCGCCACCTATTTCGGTGCCTACTTCTGGGAGCACACCGAGGGGCGTCCCGCCCTCCAGGAGAGGCTGGACGCCGCCCGGGAGCGGTACCTGGCCTCCGATGTCATCCACCGGCCGGTCGTGGACCACGAGGTGGAGAACCTCCTGGACCTCCTGAACCGGAACTCGTACCAGAAGGGTGCGCTGGTTCTGCACATGCTCCGGTGGGTGATGGGGGACCGGGACTTCTTTCGCGGAGTTCGGAGCTACTACCAGGAGCATGCCGGGGGCAACGCCACCACCGACGACCTGCAGGCGGCCATGGAGAGGGCCCACGGCGAGTCCCTGGACTGGTTCTTCCGGCAGTGGCTCCACCGCCCCGGCTACCCGGTCTACCGCACCGAGATGAGCTGGGATGAGGGGGCTGGAGCGGCCCGGGTAACGGTGCGCCAGGACCAGGACCAAGCCTGGCCCACCTTCCGGATGCCGGTGGAGTTCGAGTTCCGCCTGGACGGAGGGGTCCACCGGGAGGTGCACCTGGTGGACGGCCGGGAATGGACCCGGACCATGAGCCTGCCCGGGGAGCCCACGGACGTTCGTCTGGACCCCGACGGTTGGATCCTCATGGAGCGGGCGGAGGACGCCGGGGACGGCTGATCCCTTCGGCTCGGCTGGCACTTCGCGCCGGTTCGGGGTAGATCTTACGTGCAGAGTCGGTTGGGACGGCCGGGGACGATCCGCGGGTTGGGATCCTTTCTCCTGCGCCTCAGCGGCTCGAGTCCGGACCGCCAACGCGGGCGGATCCGCATGTTCACTCTCGGGAGGCCCCATGTCCCCAGTATCGCGATCCCTCACCGGACCCCACCTCATCTTCAACCTGCCCCAGCACCTGGCCGAGCTCCGAGGCGACGAGGCCTACGCCCGAAGCGGTCGGGCCGGCAGCACCCTGGCCAAGGAGGGCCCGCTCCGTCTCACCCTGGTGGCGCTGAACGAGGGGATCCGGGTGGAGACCCACCTGGCGGAACGCCCCATGACCCTCCAGCCCCTGGAGGGGCGGCTCAGGTACAGGGTGGAGGACGAGACCTTCGAGCTGGGTCCCGGTGAGATCCTCTTCTTCGGCCCCGGTCACGCCCAGGACATCCAGGCGCTGGAACCGACGGCGCTTCTTCTGACCATCACGGCAGGCGGGGGCGAGTAGGCCCGCAGGCTGCCAGGCACCGCAGGCCGAGAGGGCGATCAGATCCGGGACGGCATGTAGACGTCGAGGGGGTTCGTCTCGTCGTCGTGCTCGTCCCGGCTGGCTTTCCGGAAGGTGTCCACCCACCAGAAGATGTCTTCCCGCTCGATCTTCGCCCGCATCCGTTGCATGCGGTCCTTCCGCTCCTCGTCCGGCATGGTGCAGGCCCGATAGATGGCATCGGCCACCCCTTCCACGTCGAAGGGGTTCACCAGGATGGCGTCGTGCTGAAGCTGAGCGGTGGCGCCGGCGTGCTCGCTCAGGATGAGCACCCCGTTTCCCTCGAGGCTGGCGCTGCAGAACTCCTTCGCCACCAGGTTCATCCCGTCTTTGAGGGGGGTGACCAGGGCCACCGAGGCGGCTCGGTAGTGGGCAATGAGCTCGAGGCGCTCCCACCGACCGTACTGGTAGTGGATGGGAACCCACCCCGGCCGGGTGAACTCGCCTGAGATCTGCCCCACCAGGCGCTCGATCTCCCGCTTCATGTCGTAGTACTCGGGGATGTCCTCGCGACTGGGCACCACCAGTTGCACCAGGCTCACCTTCGTCTGCAGCTCCGGGTAGCGGGCCAGCGCCAGGCGGTAGCCCTCCAGCTTGTGGGGGATGCCCTTGGAGTAGTCCAGTCGGTCGACGCCCAGGATCATCTTTCGGCCCGGAAACTCGGTCCACAGGCTGGCCACCCGCTCCGAGATCGCCGGGGAGGCGGCGGGCTCGGCGAACTCCCGGACATCGATGGAGATGGGGAAGACCCCGATCCGGACCGCCCGGCCGTTCACCTCTGCTCGGACGACGCGGCCGCTTCCCTCGATGTGGGCGTCGGGCCGGAGGGCCTGCAGGCAGTGCACAAAGTTGGTCCGATCCCGGTCGGTCTGGAATCCGATGAGGTCGTAGCTGAGGAGTGCACTCATGACCTCGTCCCGCCAGGGCAGTTTCACGAAGAGGTCCCGGGGTGGGAAGGGGATGTGGAGGAAGAACCCCAGCCGATTCTTCACCCCCTTGCTCCGGAGCTCTTCGGCCAGCGACATGAGGTGGTAGTCCTGGGCCCAGACGAAGTCGCCTTCCTCCGTCTCGTCGGCCACGACCTCGGCGAATCGCTCGTTCACCGCCTGATAGGCCTTCCAGAAGGCCGGGTCGAAGTTGCACTGGTTCAAAAAGTCGTGAAAGAGAGGCCACACCACCTGGTTGGCGAAGCCCAGGTAGAAATCGTCGACCTCCCGGGACGAGAGCCCGACCCCCCGCACGTGGTAGCCCAGCTCCCCCTGCTTCTTCTTCAGGAAGTCGTCCACCTGCGAAATCTGCTTGGGATTCACCCCCGGCCAACCGATCCAGATGCCGTCGGTTTCCCGGAGGACCGGCTCCAGGGCGGTCACCAGCCCACCGGAACCCCGCTCCAGGTGCCACGCCCCCCCGGACTGCTGCTTCATGACCAGGGGAAGGCGGTTCGAGACCACGATGAGGCGTCCGGGGGTCGTCATCAACTTACGTCCTCGTTGGTTGAGAGGCGGGCGTTCGGCGCCGGGAGACGGCCGGAGAGGGGCGTCCATCCGTTCGGGCTCCCCCCCCGGGTTCGACTATGAGGAACCACTGATCGGGAGGGTTGTTCCTTGCATGCGCCGGCAGACCCGGATCAAACTGCCGGAACGCACCCCTCGAATCCCCAGCCTCCACCTCCGGAGACCTTCGTGTCGCCAAGCCAGGCCAGTTCAGGAGAGTTCGACGAACCAGGAGAGGCTTCCGCCCAACCCGACGTCACGGGGCCGGGCCCGGTCGGGGCTCGTCGCCGAAACGGTCCGGAGTGGCTCCTCTACGGGGCGTACGGCTACACGGGCCGGCTCCTGGCCATGGAGGCCCTCCGGCGGGGGCACCGTCCCATCCTGGCGGGCCGCAACGAGGCCCGGCTTCGGGAGCTGGCAGGCGAGCTGGCCGGCCGCACGGCCCGGGAGCTGGCTCGTGAGCTGGGGCATCCCGGAGCAGCGACGGAGCGTGCGATGGACGGAGCCGCCGCCACGGAGATGGACGAAGAGCAGGGCGGTGCGCTGGATCCCGATGCGCCGGTGGCCCCCCTCCGGTGGCGGTGCTTTTCCCTGGACGACCCCGGGGCGCTCCGGGAGGGCCTGGCCGATGTCCCGGCGGTGATCCACGCGGCCGGCCCCTTCCTCCACACCGCGCCTCCCATGCTCGAAGCCTGTCTCGAGAGGGGAGTTCACTATCTGGACATCTCCGGTGAGGTCCCGGCCTTCGAGGCGGCCTTCGCCCTGGATCAGCGAGCCCGTGAGCGGGGAGTGGTCCTTCTTCCGGGTGTGGGGATGGATGTGGTTCCCACCGATGCCGCCGCCGCCCTCCTGGCGGAGGCGCTTCCGTCGGCCACCCGGCTGGAGCTGGCTCTCAACTCACCGGGTCGATCCAGCGCAGGGACGTTGCGGACCGTGCTGGAGGGGGTACCCGGTGGCCTCCTGGTGCGACGTGATGGCCGTCTGGAGGAGGCGAGCCCGGGGCGGAGGGAATTCCGGCGCCACGTCGACTTCGGGCCCGAGCCCCCTGGGGGGGTCATGGCGGGCCGGCTCGGAGGGCTCCGTTCCGTGTCCCCCTACACCTGGGGCGACCTGGCCACCGCCTGGCGGACCACTGGCGTGGGTCACGTCACCTGCTACATGGCGACCCCCCGCTGGCAGGTGCGCCTGATGCCGGTGGCCCTTCCCCTGCTTCGGGCTGCGCTCTCTGTGGATCCCCTTCGCCGGCTCGCGGGCCGGTTGGTGGACCGGGGCCCCGACGGCCCTTCCCCCCAACGCCGCAGGACGGGGAGGGTCCGAGTCTGGGGCCGAATGGCCGATGACGAGGGACGGTGGGCCGAGGTGGTCCTGGAGTTGCCCGAAGGTTACCGCTTTACCGCCGTGTCGGGGGTGCGAGCGCTGGAAGAGGTGCTGGCTCGCTCGGACCTGCGGGGCGCGATCACGCCGGCCGGTGCCTTCGGTCATGGATGGGTGCTCTCGCTGCCGGAGATGGAGGTGGTGGAGAGGCGGGGCTCCGCCGAGTGAGAGCCGCGGCCCTCAAGGCGGGCTGAATGTCGACTTGGTCGCGGTGCGGGAATACGAGATCGACATTCGTCCCGCTGAGCGGGCCCAGAGTCGGGCCCAGAGTAGGGGGGAGGGCCCACAGGAGTGCCCCTGGCCCCGGACACCTCCCCAGGGCCATCTTCCGCCCATGGACATACGCGAAGCACAGCGGCGGGTGGACGAGTGGATCTCCCAGTTCGAGGAGGGCTACTGGCCTCCACTGGTGAACCTGGCCCGTCTGATCGAAGAGGTGGGCGAGCTCTCCCGGGAGCTGAACCACCGCTACGGAGCCAAGACCCGCAAGCCCGAGGAGCCGGAGGCCGACCTGGCGATGGAGATGGCCGATGTCCTCTTCGTCCTCCTGGCACTGGCCAACGAGCAGGAGATCGACCTGGAGGGGGCCCTGGATCGGACC
>PWLA01000164.1 GCA_003559555.1 Gemmatimonadota bacterium
CCGCCAGAAGGGCGAGGAGGAGCCCGGGGAGGGCGTATCTTCGGAGCGTCGGAGGCCGACGCGGCGCCAAGTGGAGGAGGGATCCGTACATACTGGACGGAAGATGCCCCCGGCCCCGGCCCGGGGGCAACCTACCGGATCAGGGGTGATCTACCGAACAAGGGGGATCTACCGAATCAGGGGGCCACGCCGTCGACCGTCATGGTCCGGCCGTGGCGTCGGATCTCCAGGGTGAGCTCCTCGCCGGTCCGGTAGCTGGTTAGAATCCGGCCGGCGTGGGCCGCATCGTCCACCTGCCGTCCGTCGATGGCCACGATCACGTCGCCGGCCTCCAGCGCCAGGGGGGCGTCGTCGTGCACCTCCAGGACCAGGACTCCGTCGGCGCCGTCGAAGTAGCGGCCCAGCTCCTCGCTCAGATCGTGCAGCCGCACGCCGAAGCGGTGGACCCCCGGGAGGAGCTGTCGAATGATCTCCGAGCCCCTGGTGACTCCCGGTCCCCTGGGCCACACCAGGATCGTGTCGTCCCGGAACGCAAGGGGCTCCATTCGGGGGAAGTCCCCTGGGGCCCGCAGTCGCTCGGTGTCCCGGATGATCACCTCGGCCAGGCCGGAGCGCTCCTGGGCCACCAGCTCCCGGACCTCCTCCTGCCCGTCGCGGCGGATCCCCAGCCGAACCGTGTCGCCGGGCTCCAGCTCACGGGTGAGGTGCAGGAAGCGGGCCGCCGGGGGATCCACCTCCGGGTCCAGCTCGTCTTCGCCCTCAGGAAGGGGCTCGGTCAGGGGGTGCCCCTGGTAGCTGACGATCAGGTCTCCCGCCTGGAGTCCGCTCTCCCGGGCCGGGCTTGAGGGACGGACGCCGAGGATCCGGACGCCCTCCAGGGGCGCTTCCCGGGACTGCCCGTCGAAATCGATCCCCAGCTCGGCGGACCGGTCAAGCCCGGGCTGGGCGAAGAACCGGCCCAGGCGGATCTGCGGCAGCGTGTCGGCCAGGCTGAAGGTCCAGCTCCGGGCCATGGGAGCTCGCTCCGTACGGGCCCGCTGCATGCGAGCCGGCCTCGTCCGCACGATCACCGTCCTCCGCTCCTGGATGGTGTCTGGGAGAATGGTGTCCGGCAGGATGGTGTCCGGGAGAGAAGTGAGGGGCTCGGCATGGAGCGCCGGTGTCCCGGGGAGCGCCAGGATCAGGAGTCCGGCCAGGAGGAGGGGGCTGGCCGGCAGGGCGGAAAAGCTCAGGGGCCGGATGGCTCGACGGCTGGGGCCGGCTCGGCGACTCGAATGGGGCATGGTTCGTTCCCGGTGACGGTCGGACTGCAGTGGGGCTGGAGGCTCCGTCGCGAGGCCTCCCCTCTTCTGTACACCTCTGATGCCGGAACGGGGGCGAAGGGTTGCCCGGATCCCCCTCCGCTCCGGTGGGTAGGGTTACCGCTGGGCCTCGAAGGCCCTGCACCCGTGACTCCATTCGCCGCCACCCGTTGGTCAACGACCCTGCATGGACACCCATATCCGCGTCCGAGGCGCCCGACAGCACAACCTGAAGGACCTGGATCTGGACCTTCCCCGGGAGGCGGTCACCGTCATCACCGGTCCGTCGGGATCGGGCAAGTCCTCGCTGGCGCTGGACACCATCTTCGCCGAGGGGCAGCGACGCTACGTGGAGTCGCTCTCCACCTACGCCAAGCAGTTCCTCGAGCGCATGGAGAAGCCCGACGTGGACTCGGTGGAGGGGATCTCGCCGGCGGTGGCCATCGAACAGAAGAACCCCACCAAGACCAGCCGCTCCACGGTGGGCACGGCCACCGAGGTCCACGACTACCTCCGGCTCCTCTTCGCCCGCGTGGGGCGCACTTACTGTCCCCAGTGCGACCGGCGGGTGCAACCCGACACCGTGTCGGGTGCGGTGGACCGGATCCTGGAGCTCCCGGACGGGATCCGCTTCATGGTCACCTTCCCGGTCCCCCGGAGCGCCCGTACCTCGCACCGGCCCCTGGTGGAGAACCTGCGGGCCATGGGGTTCGTACGCGTGCTGGCCGACGGCGAAGTGGTGGACCTGGGGGCCCCAGACGCCGAGGAGCCCGAGGGCGCCGGGACCGACCTGGGCGAGACCGACGAGCTCCTGGTGGTGGTGGACCGGCTCAAGGTGGATCCCTCGGCTCGGGACCGGCTGGCGGACTCGGTGGGGACGGCCTTCCGGGAGGGTGAGGGCGAGGCGCTGGTTCTCCTGCCGGACGTGGAGCGGCCGGAGGTGGAGCCGGAGGAGGCGGAGGAGGGCGGCCTTCCGCCGGTGCTGGCCTTCACCGAACGCTTCCGCTGTCCCGAGCACCCGGACGAGGAGTTCCCGGAGCCCGTCCCGCAACTCTTCTCCTTCAACTCTCCCTACGGCTCCTGTCCCGAGTGCACGGGCTTCGGGGCCATCCTGGAGTACGACCAGGAGCTCATCGTACCCAACCCGACCCGCACCCTGGCCGAGGGGGCGGTGGACCCCTGGACCAAGCCCCGCTACAAGAAGGAGCGGGCTGCCCTGGCGGAGTACGCCGCCCGGATGGAGGTGTCCATGGACGTGCCCTGGGACGAGCTCCCGGAGGACTTCCGGGACGCGGTGATCCATGGAGCGGACCCCGGCAAGGGGCGGCTGACCGACCGGGAATTCGGAGGCGTGCTCCCCTTCCTCCGATCCCGGGAGAAGAAGCGGTACAAGCAGTACATCCGGGTCTTCCTGCGTCAGTACCAGAGCCCCCGGACCTGCCCCGAGTGTGGCGGGGCCCGGATCCGGAAGGAGGCGCTGAACGTGCGGGTGGCGGGGCGGAACATGGCCTGGGTGAGCGATCTGCCCCTGGAGGAGCTGGACGACTGGGTCCAGGGGCTGGAGCTGGAGGGCGCCGAAGGGGAGATCGCCGAGACGATCCTCCGGGAACTCCGGAGTCGGGTCTCCTTTCTGGTGGACGTGGGGCTGGGCTACCTGACCCTGGCCCGCCAAGCCCGGACCCTCTCCGGAGGCGAGGCCCAGCGGATCAGCCTGGCCAACTCCCTGGGCTCCCGATTGGTGGACACCATCTACGTCCTGGACGAGCCGTCCATCGGGCTCCACCCCCGGGACACCGACGCCCTCCTCCAACTCCTTGCCCGGCTCCGGGACGGGGGAAACACCGTCCTCGTGGTGGAGCACGACCCACAGGCCATCCGCTCGGCCGACCACGTGGTGGAGCTGGGTCCGGCCTCAGGGGAGCGGGGGGGCGAGGTGGTCTTCCAGGGTCCCCCCGGAGAGCTGGAGGAGGCCCGGACCGCCACTGGCGACTACCTCTCGGGCCGGAAGGGGATCCCGGTACCCGAATCCCGTCGCCGGCTGGGCAGTCGCTGGCTTCGACTCCGGGGCGCCCGCCTTCACAACGTACAGGGCGCGGACCTGGAGCTGCCCCTGGGGGCCCTCACCGTGGTGACCGGGGTCTCGGGGTCCGGAAAGTCCACCCTCATCCACGACGTCCTCTACCGGGCGCTGGAGCGGGAGATGGGGGACGGAGACACCTCGGCCAAGGAGCATCTGGGCGAAGCGGTGGGCTCCTACGAGGAGCTGGAGGGGACCGGCCTCCTGGACGAGGTGGTCCTGGTGGACCAGAGTCCCATCGGCCGCACGCCCCGCTCCAACCCGGTGACCTACATCAAGGCCTGGGGCGAAATCCGGCGGATCTTCGCCTCCCAACCCCTCTCGCAGGAGAGGGGTTACGAGCCGGGACACTTCTCCTTCAATGTGAAGGGCGGGCGCTGCGAGGCGTGCAAGGGGGCCGGGCAGGTGGAGGTGGAGATGGTCTTCATGGCCGACGTCTACGTGCCCTGCGACGTGTGCCGGGGACGGCGCTTCAAGCCGGAGGTCCTGGAGGTGAAGGTCCGGGAGCGCAGCATCGCCGACATCCTGGAGCTCACCGTGGACGAGGCCATCCGGTTCTTCTTGAGGGAGGACCGGCTGGGGCAGACCCTTTGGCAGCTCCAGCAGGTGGGGCTTGGCTACCTCCGCCTGGGTCAGTCGGCCACCACCCTCTCTGGAGGGGAAGCCCAGCGCCTGAAGATCGCCCGGGAGCTGGCTGGGGTGGGGGGACGAGGTCGCGGGCGGAACCTCTACATCCTGGACGAACCCACCACCGGGCTCTCGGGCTCGGACGTGGCCCGGCTCCTGGACGTGCTGAGCCGGTTGGTGAAGGCCGGGGGCACGGTGCTGGTCATCGAGCACAACCTGGAGCTGATCAAGGCCGCCGACTGGCTGGTGGAGATGGGGCCGGGGGCGGGACGGCACGGCGGCCGCATCGTGGCGGTGGGTCGGCCCGAGGAGCTGGCGGCGAATCCGGACAGCGTTACCGGGCCGTTTCTGGAGCCCCTGCTGAAGGAGGTCCCGGCGGGGGTCTGAGGGGCCTCTGGGTGGGGGATCGCTGCGGCCCGTCCCGCCATGGATCCGGCCGGTTCGTCGAGGTTGATTCAGGGGTGGCCCACAGGGGCTGCGGAAGGTTGCCGCGACCCCCCTGGACTCGTTATTTTACAAAGGCTATCGAGCATTCCAGGGGACCTTGATTCCCGCCCCCCGCTGAGCCGGCCCCAGCCGGCGTCACCCAGTATCAACAACAGGCTGATTCATGGATTCGGAAAACGGACAGACCGTCCTGTCCCGCCTTCTCGAAGACGAGATGCGGGAATCGTTCATCGACTACTCCATGAGCGTCATCGTGCAGCGGGCGCTCCCGGACGTCAGGGACGGGCTCAAGCCGGTCCACCGGCGCATCCTCTACGCCATGAACGAGCTGGGGCTCTCCCCGGGTCGGGCCTACAAGAAGAGCGCCTCGGTGGTGGGTGAGGTTCTGGGAAAGTACCACCCCCATGGCGACTCGGCGGTCTACGACTCCATGGTGCGGATGGTGCAGGACTTCTCCCTCCGCTATCCGCTGGTGGACGGACAGGGCAACTTCGGGTCCATCGACGGGGATTCGGCGGCGGCCTACCGGTACACCGAGGCCAAGATGACGGCCATCGCCATGGAGATGCTGGCCGACATCGACAAGGACACGGTGCGGTTCTCGCCCAACTTCGACGGGCGCATCGACGAGCCCACCGTCCTGCCCTCCCGCTTCCCCAACCTGCTGGTCAACGGTTCCTCGGGGATCGCCGTGGGGATGGCCACCAACATCCCGCCCCACAACCTGAACGAGGTGGTGGCGGCGCTTGCGGCCCTCATCGACGACCCCGAGCTCCCACAGGAGGAGCTGGAGTCGCTGGTCACCGGTCCCGACTTCCCCACCGGCGGCTACATCTGCGGGCGGGACGGGATCCGGGACGCCTACCGGACGGGTCGGGGGCGGATCGTCATGCGGGCCCAGGCCGACGTGGAGGAGATGGAGCTGGGGCGGGAGCGTCTCGTCATCCGCGAGATCCCCTTCATGGTGAACAAGACCCGCCTCATCGAGCAGATCGCCCAGCTCGTCCGGGACAAGAAGGTGACCGACATCTCCGCCCTGCGGGACGAGTCGGACCGGGACGGGATGCGGATCGTGGTGGAGCTGAAGCGGGACACCATCCCCCACGTGGTCCTGAACCAGCTCTACAAGCACACCCAGATGCAGTCCACCTTCGGGACCATCCTCCTGGCCCTGGTGGACGGAGTGCCCCGGGTCATGAGCCTGCGGCAGATGCTTCTCCACTTCCTGGATCACCGTCACCAGGTGGTGATCCGGCGGAGCGAATTCGATCTCCAGAAGGCGAAGGACCGGGAGCACATCCTGGAAGGCCTCAAGGTGGCCGTCGACAACATCGACGAGGTCATCAAGATCATCCGGGGCTCCCAGGATGCGCCCACCGCCTCGGTGCGGCTGCAGGAGGGCTTCGATCTCTCGGAGAAGCAGGCCGAAGCCATTCTGAACATGCGTCTGGCCCGCCTCACCGGGCTGGAGATGGAGAAGCTCCAGGCGGAGCTGGAGGACGTCCAGGCCCGCATCGCCCACCTGGAGGAGATCTTGGGGAGCCGCGAGGTGCGGATGCAGCTCATTCGCGACGAGCTGCAGGAGATGGTGGACAAGTACGGCGACGAGCGGCGCACCGAGATCATCGGGGAGCGGTCGGACCTTGAGATGGAGGACCTGATCGCCGACGAGGAGATGGTGATCACCGTGAGCCATCAGGGATACGTAAAGCGGATCCCGGTGGATACGTACCGGGCCCAGCGCCGGGGGGGAAGGGGTCTGCGGGGCATGGGAACGAAGGAGGAGGACTGGGTGGAGCACCTCTTCGTGGCCTCCACCCACGATGTCCTCATGATCTTCACCCGTGACGGGCAGTGCCACTGGGTCAAGGTCTGGCAGATCCCGCAGGGAGGGCGAAACTCCCGGGGCAAGCCCATCGTGAACCTCCTGGAGATCGACTCCGGGTCGCGGATCGCCTCGGTGGTCCCGGTTCGGGAGTTCTCCGATGATCAGTACCTGCTCTTCTGCACCCGGAAGGGGAAGGTCAAGAAGTCGGCCCTCTCGGCATACGGCAACATCCGCTCTGTGGGGTTGAACGCCATCAACATCCGGGAGGGTGACGAGCTCATCGACGTGCAGATCACCCACGGCGACGACGAGGTGATCCTGGCCACCCGCAAGGGCAAGGCCATCCGCTTCGGCGAGGAGGACGTGCGGCCCATGGGCCGGGTGGCCGAGGGCGTCAAAGGCATCTCGCTGGCCAAGGGTGACCACGTGGTGGGGATGGTGGTGGTCCGGGAGGATTCCACCCTCCTGGTGGTCACCGAGGGCGGCATGGGCAAGCGCAGCGAGATCGAGGAGTACCGCTTGCAGCATCGGGGTGGGAAGGGCGTGATCAACCTCAAGGTCTCCAAGCGGACCGGTCAGGTGGTCACAATCAAGTCGGTGCTCCCTACCGACGAGGTCATGCTCATTACCCGCAACGGCGTGGTGAATCGCCAGTCGGTGGGCGAGATGCGGGTTATTGGACGGGCCACCCAGGGCGTGCGGCTGGTGAACCTGGACGACGACGACCAGATCATGGACGTGGCCCGGATCATCCCCGAGGACTCGGACGAGGAGGAGCAGGAGATCGAGCGGGAAATGGAGGCCGGCCCCGCCGGCGTGGGCGGACCGCGCCCCGGCGGATCCGAGTCCGGCCAGGAGGACGGGGCAGGCGAGGACACGGAGTGAGCCAGGGGGCCGCCGGAACCGACGCCACAGGGGTGACCCTCGACGCCCAGGGGCTGGTCCCCCTCCATGAGGTGGAGGCCGCCGCGGAGCGCCTGGCCGGTGTGGCGGTGAGGACGCCGCTTGTGGCGGCGCCCGGGCTATCGGAACGGATCGAGGGGGAGGTCCGGTTGAAGGTGGAGTCGCTCCAGCGATCGGGCTCCTTCAAGTTCAGGGGGGCCTGCAACTTCATCGGAACCCTTCCGGATTCGGCGGTCGCCCGGGGAGTGATCACCTACTCGTCAGGCAACCACGCCCAGGCGGTGGCGCTGGCCGCCCGTCTCCGGGGCGTGCCGGCGGTTGTGGTCATGCCCACCAATGCCCCGCAGGTCAAGCGGGAGGGCGCCGTTCGGTTGGGTGCCCGGGTGGTGACGGAAGGAACCACTTCGCTGGAACGCAAGCTCCGGGCCGAAGCGCTGGCCCGGGAGGAAGGGCTCCACATGGTGCCCCCCTTCGACCCCCCCGCCATCATCGCCGGGCAGGGAACCGCCGCCCTGGAGGCCGCCGGCGACTGGCCCGAGATGGACACCTGGCTGGTGTGTATCGGTGGAGGGGGACTGGCCTCGGGCTCCGGGGTGTCCCTCCGGGCCCTGCGGCCGGACGCCCGCATCGTGGGGGTGCAGGCCGAAGGGGCCGCCGCCATGCGGGCCTCCCTGGACGCCGGGGAGCCGGTCACCCTCTCTCGGATCGACACCATCGCCGACGGGCTGGCGCCGGTTCGACCGGGGGACCTCACCTACCGGCACGTGAGCCGGCTCCTGGACGACGTGGTGACCGTCTCCGACGACGCCATCCGGGAGGCCACCGGGTGGCTCCTTCACCGACAGAAGCTGGTGGTGGAGTATTCCGGGGCGGCGGCGGTGGCGGCACTCCGGAGCGGCGCCGTGGACGTGACGGGTCGTCGGGTGGGAGTCACCATCAGCGGCGGCAACCTGGATCCCTCCCTCCTCCGGTCCCTCCTCTGAGCCCCATGCACGGCACGTCCCCCTCCGAAGGTCCAGGCTCCCTCATCGATGTGTCCGGCCTGCAGGTGGGACACGCCGTGGTGCCGGGAGGCGGATCGGGATGCACGGTGATCCTGGGGCCCTTCCGGGGGGCGGTGGAGGTGAGCGGGTCCGCCACCGGCTCCCGGGAGCTCCACACCCTGGAGCCCCGACACGTGGTCCCGGAGGTGGACGCGGTTCTCCTGACGGGCGGGTCGGCCTACGGCCTCGGGGCCGCTCAGGGGGTCATGCGCTGGCTCGAGGGCCAGGGACGGGGCTACGCCACCCGGATGGGTCCGGTGCCCATCGTGCCTACCGCCGTCATCTACGACCTGGCTCCGGACCGGCAGCGGCCGGGGTCGGAGGAGGGATGGCGGGCCTGCGAGGCCGCCGGCGACGGCTCGATGGAGGAAGGGCGAGTGGGGGCCGGAGCAGGCGCGACCGTGGGCAAGTTCCGGGGGCCGGAGCGGGCCAGCCCCGGGGGTGTGGGCTCCGCCTCCGTGAAGGTGCAGGGGTGGCGCGTGGGTGCGTTGGTCGTGGTCAACGCCCTGGGGAGCGTCGTCTCGCCTGACGGTTCGGTGGTGGCGGGCGTCCGGAGCGACGACGGCGGCTTCCTCGATCCCGACACGCCCGTGCTCGAGGCGGGGTCCGGGCAGGCAGGCGGCGATCTGTCGGCGGGCCAGAACACGACGCTGGCCGTGGTTGCCTCTGACGCTCCCCTCTCCCAGGTGCAGCTCGGCCAGGTGGCCCGGATGGCTTCCGCCGCGTTGGCGCTCAGGATCCGCCCGGTGTACACTCCGTTCGATGGCGACCTGGTGTTCGCCCTTTCCACTGGATCGGCCCTTCCCAGCGCGTCGGAAGGGGGCGAGGTTTCGGGCCAGCAGCTCCTGGCCTTGGGGGTTGGGGCCCGCATGGCCCTGGAGACCGCGGTCCTCCGGGGAGTTTCATCACGCTCAGGTGTATGAAATGCAACGACTCGTCCTCTTCGACATCGATGGAACCCTCCTGACCGGGGGCCCCGCCAAGGGCGCCTTCCGCATGGCGTTGCAGGAGGTCTACGGCACCACCGG
>PWLA01000102.1 GCA_003559555.1 Gemmatimonadota bacterium
CTCGGCGGGGGCGCGGGGCTCCTGGCCGGGGCCGGCCTGGCCTGGGGCGTAGCCGCCCTCACCCCCATCCCCGCATCCATTCCGCTCTGGGCCGTGGCCGCCAGCTTGGCCATGGCGGTGATCACAGGTATGTTGTTCGGACTCATTCCGGCAGCCCGCGCTGCCCGGATGGAGCCGGTTCGAGCGTTACGCGCCGAGTAGCCTGATCCCTTGATCGCTCGACGGCTCCCCTCTGAGAACTCGCTCCCAGTTCGCTTGATCATCCGACGCTGATGAACCACGCACTCGACGTGCTCGCCGTGTTCGCCCACCCCGACGATGCGGAGCTCCTGTGTGGAGGTGCGTTGGCTCTGAGCGTGGCCCTGGGCGAACGGGTGGCCATCCTGGACCTGACCCGGGGAGAGATGGGCTCCCGTGGCACCCAGGAGATCCGAGCCCGGGAGGCGGAGGCGGCCGCCCGGGTGCTGGGAGTGGAGGGACGCTTCAATGCCGACCTGCCGGATGCAGGCCTCCAGAACACCCTCTCCCAACGGATGGAGGTGGCCGGGCACCTGCGTCGCCTCCGACCGAGGGTCGTGGTGACCCACTGGCTCGAGGGGCGACACCCCGATCACCGCGAGACGGCCCGGTTGGTGGTGGACGGTGCCTTCCTGGCTGGACTCCGGAAGGCCGATCTAGCCGGCGAACCCCACCGGCCACTGAAGGTGGTGCACGCCCTCTCCTTCCGGGAGGACGCACCGCCGCCATCCTTCATCGTCGACGTGAGCGATCACATCGACCGGAAGCTCGAGGCCATGGCCTGCTTCGAATCGCAGTGGACCGGAAGCAGCGGCGCCGGCGAGGCCTTCCCAGGCGGTGACCGTCCCCTTCCGGACCAGGTGCGAGCGCAACTCGCCCACTACGGCAGCAGAATCCGGGTTCGGTACGGCGAACCGTTCTGGACCCGTGAAGCCATCCGCGCTGAAAGCCTGGGCCGCCTCGACGTCTCCACCTTCTGACCCCCACGCCTCCACCACCGGCTCACGAGCAGAAGACTTCCAGAAGCAGCCGCCGCCAGCTCGGCACCTCCGGACCTGAGGCCCTCAGAACGCGGGCCCGGGCTCCACCCCCCTCCAGCATCCATGGCGCCAGCCACGCACCGATCTCAGGGGGAAGGTGTCCAACCGGTTCACCGGAGCGGAGGTGGACCCAGACATCGGGATCCTCCTGCCCCGGTGGATCGGGAATCAGCGTCAGACGGTCTCCCGCCTGGATTCGGCCCAGATGTCGATCGCGACCCGCAAAGATGATCCCGTGGACCGTCGCCCGAAAGCGGCGAGGGTGATCTGTCGGCAACCCTGATGGTTCGTAGCGCGTCATAGGCCTTGAGAAATGGGCACGAGGTCCGCGCCCCCTGCAACCGGAACGAGGGGGATGGAGGGCCTCCGGTTCAGCCCTGCCTCCATCCCCACTAAATTAGGGGTGCCACATGCGAGTGCAAACCCGAACCAGGCCAGCCCGTTGTATGACATCTATCTGGACCATGCGGCGGCGACTCCCCTTCGCCCCCAGGTCCGAAAGGCCATGGCCGAAGCCGAGGAGCAAGCAGGCGCCAACCCCTCCGGAGTGCACCGCCGGGGCCGGGAAGCGCGCCGCACGCTGGAGAGGGCCCGGGGACGGATGGGCGAGCTCCTGGGCGTGTCCTCCCGGTGCATCTACTTCGTCCGCGGGGGCACCGAGGCCAACAACCTGGCTGTCCTGGGGAGGGCCGACCGGGTCCGGACCGGAGGCTCTCCGCCCCTCATGGTGTCCACCCCGGTGGAGCACTCTTCGGTCCGCGGGGCCGTGGAGCGGGTGGCCCGGGATCATGGAAGTGAAGCATCCCTTCCGGTGCAGCCCTCGGGACAGGTGGAGGCCTCAGCGCTGAGGGAGCTCCTGGACCGAGGCCCGGCTCTGGTATCCATTCAGCGGGTGAACCACGAGACCGGCTCCGTCCTGTCGGTGCCCCGGGTGGTCCGGGCCTGCCGGGAGCGGGAGATTCCCCTCCATTCGGACATGGTCCAGGCCGTGGGCCGCATCGCCCTGGGCGACCCGGACCTCCTTCCCGATCTCGTCTCCTTCTCGGCTCACAAGCTGGGCGGTCCACGGAGCATGGGCGCGCTGGTCGTAAAGGACCGCGACCTCCTGGTTCCTCGACTCTTCGGGGGTGGCCAGGAAGGTGGCCTCCGGCCCGGCACCGAAGACGCCATCGGCGCGGCGGGGTTCGCCGCCGCCCTGGAGCTGGCCCTGAACGACCTCCCCGAAGAGGCCTCTCGCCTGGGTGCACTCCGACAGGAGCTGGAGGAAGGCCTTCGAGAGAAGATCCCGGAACTCGTCGTCCACGGAAGCGAGGGACCCCGGGCGCCCCATATCCTCAACGTGGGCGTACCCGGTCTGTCGCCCGACCTCCTTCCCCGGGCCCTGGACCTGGAGGGGATCGCCGCCTCCGCCGGATCGGCATGCCGGAGTGGGAGTACCACCATGAGTCCGGTCCTCGCTGGCTTCTACGGAGCAGAGCGAGCGGCCAGCGTGGCCCCCCTGCGCCTGTCGCTGGGATGGACCACCGCACCGGAGGACATCCAGCGTGCGATGGAGATCATTCCCGACGTGGTGGAACGGGTGCGCAGCGCCATGAGAACGACCAACAAACCTCACCGACCATGACCGACAAGAGAATTCTGGTTGCCATGTCCGGGGGAGTCGACTCCTCCGTCACCGCCGCTCTCCTGAAGGAGGCGGGCTATCAGGTGATCGGCGCCACCATGAAGACGTTCTGCTACCAGGGAACGCCGTCCCACTCCCGAACCTGTTGTGGGCTGGACGGCATCATGGATGCCCGGCAGGTGGCTGAACGGTTGGAGATCCCCCACTACGTGTTCGACGTGGAGGAGGAGTTCACCCGGGACGTCATCGACGACTTCGTGGAGGAGTACGGCCGGGGGCGCACCCCGAACCCATGCGTCCAGTGCAACAGCCGCACCAAGTTCGGCGATCTTCTTCGTCGAGGGCGGGCGCTGGGCTGTGATGGGATCGCCACCGGCCACTACGTGCGCTCAGGCCCCGGGCCCCGAGGAGAAGCGTCCCTGTTCAGGGGACGGGACCGGGACAAGGACCAGGCCTACTTCCTCTGGGGCCTGTCTCCCGAACTCCTGCCGATGCTCCACTTCCCCCTGGGCGGGCTCACCAAGAGCCAGGTCCGGGAGCGGGCCCGGAAAATGGGGCTGGTCACCGCAGACAAGCCCGAGTCCCAGGAGATCTGCTTCGTGCCCACCGGAGATTACCGGGACCTCCTGAAGAAGCGGCTGCAGCCCCGGCATCCGGCACTGGAGCCCGGCCGAATCGTGGACATGGAGGGCACCGAAGTGGGCCAGCACGACGGGTACGCCGGCTTCACCGTGGGCCAGCGAAAGGGACTCGGTGGAGGGTTCAGCGAGCCGCACTACGTCATCGAGATCCGTCCGGAACGCCGCGAGGTCGTGGTGGGTCCCCGGGAGGCCCTGGAGTCCACGGCCATCGAAGTGAACGATCTGAACTGGCTCCACGGACCACCCGTACCGGACACCGAGGTCCAGATTCAGGTCCGGCACCGGGCCGCTCCGGTCGCCGCCCGGATCGGCGAGACCGACGACGGCGTCCTGACCCTGGAGCTGGCCCGACCGCAGGAGGCGGTAACCCCAGGACAGTCGTGCGCCGTCTTCGACGACGACCGCCTTCTGGGAGGGGGGCGCATCCTGCGAGCCCTCCGACGCTCTCCGGTGGACGCAGTCGGGCTCAGTTGATGGGCTCGGCTCCCGCCAGGAGTTCCTTGAGGTCGGCCAAAGCCGCGGACTCCAGCACGGCCTCGGCCGAGCCTCGCCCGTCGGGAACCGTCACCTCCCGGGCCCGCTCGTTCGGGTTCGAAGTGCAGCGGAAGATGAGCCGGCCCGGCTGCGGTCTTCCGCCCCGGGAGGGCACAGCCCACACGGTCCATTCCATCAACTGATCGTCAACCAGCGTTCGCATTCACGTCCCTCTCAGTGTCTGAGTCCCGCCGCCTCGGTGAAGGCCTCGAAGTGTTCCTGCGCCTCCGGCGGAAGCGATTCCGGGACATCCACCTTCACCTCCACGTACTGGTCCCCGGTGCGTCCGTTTCGGCTCACGCCCTGCCCCCGAATGCGGAACCGGGTGCCGCTCTGAGTCCCTGGCGGCACCTTCAGGACCACGTGCTTGCCCTCCACCGTCCGGACCTTGATGCGGCTCCCCAGAACTGCCTGGGCCAGGTTGATGGGTACCGTGCAATGCACGTCCAGGCCATCCCGCCGAAAGAAATGGTGCGGTTTCACCTTGAAGACCAGGATGAGGTCGCCGGGAGGCCCTCCTCCGGGACCCCGCTCGCCCTGCCCTGAGATCTTCAGCCGGGACCCGGTCTCCACGCCGGCTGGTACCTTTACCTCCAGCTTCCGGGTCTGACGGACCTTCCCGGCCCCCCGGCAGATGGTGCACGGGGCATCGGGCACCCGGCCCCGGCCCATGCAGGCGGGACAGGGCCGCTTCACCGCAAATCCCCCCTGGCCGAACGAGACGGCCCCGGTTCCCCCGCACTCCTCGCATCGACTCAGCCCGGTCCCGGGTCGAGCCCCACTGCCCTGGCAGGTGGCACACTCCTCGGTGACCGGAACCGAGAGTGAGATCTTCCCGCCCCGCACTGCGGTTCGAAACGAGATCTCCACCTGCAGCTCTACATCCTGGCCCTTGGCCCGGACCCCCCGAGGCTGCTGGGTGGGACCGTCGGCGCGACTCCGGTCGAAGATGGTACTGAAGAGATCGCCCAGCCCACCAAGTCCACCCAGGTCGTCAAAGGAGAAACCACCTGCGGCCTCTCCCGCCCCCGGCGCTCCGCCCCGCCTTCGGGGGCCACCACGGGCTCCACGCCCGAAGCCGAAGGATTCCATGCGCCGCATCTGGTCGTATTGCTTCCGCTTCTCGGGGTCGGAGAGCACCGCGTAGGCCTCACCGATCTCCTGGAACCGCTCCTGCGCCGTCTCGTCGCCGGGATTCGCGTCCGGATGGTACTTCTTGGCCAGCTTCCGATACGCCTTCTTGATCTGGTCTCGATCGGCATCCTCGGGCACGCCCAGGATCCGATAGAAGTCCTTGGAGGTGGTGGTCATGGTCTGCCCGCGTCAGGACGATGGATGAGGCGTTCAGTCGTACTTGCGAACACTGACCCGCGCAGGTCGCACCAGGTGGCCTTTGAAACGAAAGCCCCGCTGCAGGACCCGTGCGACGGTCTCGTCTTCCTCCTCAGCGTCCGTGGGCTCCTTCATCATGGCTTCCATGGTGTTCGGGTCGAAGGGGGCGGCCTCGGCCTCGATAGGCTCGAGCCCGGCCTCCTCCAACGCCCGATGCAGCTTCTGCTCCACCAGCTTCACTCCCTCCAGAACCGATTCCACGGTGGCTTGCTCCGGATCCAGGGACGTGACCCGTTCGAAGTCGTCCAGGATATCCACCAACGTGCTCACCAGGGCAGCCTGGGCCCGGGTGCCGGTCTCGCCAAGCTGGCTCTGGGACCGTCGCCGGAAGTTGTCGAACTCGGCCGCCAGCCGCAGATGCCGGTCATTCAGTGCCGCCAGCTCCTCCTCGAGTCTCTCCACCTCCTGGTGGGTCTCGTCGTCCTGGGCCTGGTCGTGGGGCGACCCTGCGGCATCGTTGCCTGCGCTGGCAGGACCGTCCCCGGGGTCGCCTTCACGCTCCTTCGAGCCGCGGCCGCTGCCACCGGCCTCCGGACCTTCCCTGACAGAAGGAGCTTCCGAGACATCTTCTGTGCCGCCACTGGTGTCGGCGGTTTGGGACTCTGTGGTCGTATCGCTTGACTCGCTCATGAATGCACACCTTGGGGTTCATTGAACACCGGGTGGTCCCGGGGCCGCTGGAAGCTGTCCAAAGGGAGGCGCGGGGTCCAGTCCCGGCACGGAGCCACTTCCAGTCCATCCACTACCCTCCGTCGCAAGAGGGGTTCGGCCTGTCGTCGCAGGACCGGCGCGTCCCGAACTCCGACAGGGACAGGGGACCCCTCTCGCCACTCCAGCACTTCTTCGGACCCGGGAGCGAGACCCGGATCACCCCCCCCTCGAATCGGACGTCCGGATCCGATCAGCCCGTCCCGGAGCCTCCACCGACCGAAGAACCAGGTGCAGGACGTGCTGGGCGGCCCGCTCACGCACCTCGGACCGTCCACCCTGGAACCAGACCTTCTCCGCATGGGTCCCCCGGGGGCCGGCAATCCCGAACCAGACCGTGCCCACGGGCTTGTCCTCCACCCCTCCACCCGGTCCGGCGATCCCGGTGACCCCAATACCCAGCTCAACCCCGAAACGACGCCGGATCCCTTCGGCCATGGCACGTGCCACCGGTTCCGAGACCGCACCCCGGGACGAGAGGACCGATGCGGGCACATCGAGCCATCCCTCCTTGATCCGGTCCGCGTAGGCCACCACTCCACCCACGACCCAGCCGGAACTCCCGGGAATGTCCGTGAGACGCTTCAGGACCAGACCTCCGGTGCAACTCTCTGCCACCCCGATCCGCAGCCCGGCGGCATTCAGCGCCCGTCCCACGGCCGCCGCCAGGTCTCCGTCCCGGGCTTCATATTGGTAGGGAGCCAGCACGGGCTCCACCAGCTTGGCGGCCCGTTCCAGGCGCTCGCCGGCCCCGGGCCCCCTGGCCAGGAGGCGGATGGTCACCCCGTGCGTCGACGGTCTGTACGCGACCTCAACCCCCCGAACGTCGTCCAGGAGAGCTTCAATCCGGCCCGCCAGCGCCGACTCCGGGATCCCTGTGGTATGGATCGTTCGAATGGAAGCGGGAGCCAGCCGCGTCTCGAACGAATCCCGCAGGGCGACCTCCACGGGTCCGTCCATGAGGGCGCGCACTTCGGTCGGGATCCCAGGAAGCAGAATCAGGATCCGCTCCCCGGGTCCCCCCGGGTCGGCCGGAAGATCCAGCCGAAGGCCGGGCGCCGAGCCGGCGGGATTCGGCAGGATGCGGGCCCCTTCGGGCACCTGCGCCATCCGGCGACTTGCCCGGGGGGCGTCGTGGTAGCCCCGACTCCGGAAGCGGGCCCGTATCTCGGCCATCAAGTCCGGGTCCTCGCGGAGCCCCAGGTCCCAGACCCGAGCCACTGCGTCCCGGGTCCGATCATCGTCCGTGGGCCCCAGGCCGCCTGTGGCCACCACCACGTCGGCATCGGCGACGGCCCGACGCAGAGCTCCACCGATGCGCTCGGGGTCGTCCCCCACCGCCACGGTGGATCCGACGGCGAATCCGAGTTCCGAGAGTCGACGGGCCAGCCACGGTCCGTTGGTGTCGGCCCGGACGCCCGAGAGGAGTTCATCTCCGATGGTGACGATGGCCGCTTCAGGTCGGTCGCCACCGACCTTGGCCGGCTCGGCCCCGGCTTCCTCGTTCATGAGCCCGTGTCCCGCCTCCCCTCCCGGGTGAAGAGGGCCCGGTTCTGGACCGCGTAGACGCCCATGGAATAGACGGTCAAGACCAGGGCTACGGCCAGGGAGACAGCCACCACGGCGCCGTGGAACTCACTCCAGATGGACCAGAGGAGCTCTCCCTCCCATCCCCGGTCCCGGGCCGATCTGGCCAGAACGTACCAGAGAAGGAGAGCGCCGCTGAAGATGTTCTGGGCGAAGGCCTTGAGCTTTCCCGAAGGCCCGGCCGACACCACCGAACCTCGCCGGGCCGCCCAGCTCCGGAACACCGTCACCGCTATCTCCCTTCCGAAGATCACCAGGACCACCCAGAGTGGGAGGGGACCCCACCAGGGCAGATCGGTCACTGGATCGGGTCGCTGCGACACGATGTAGAAGGGGATGAAGGTAGCTACCAGGAGGAGCTTGTCGGCCAGTGGGTCCAGGAGCTTCCCCACATCCGTGACCAGGTTGTGCTTGCGGGCCAGATACCCGTCCCACAGGTCGGAGGCCGCTGCCAGCACGAAGAGGCCGAAGGCCCACAGCAGATGCGAGACCCTGGGGGACAGCGCCAGCACGAAGACCAGCGGGCACGCCAGGATCCTGGCAACCGTTATGCTATTGGGCAGATTGAGACGACGGGGGGCCATGGGGTAGAGATCAGCTCAGGGTCTTGACCACCTGCTTGCTGACCGCTCTCAACGTCTCGAACACGCCCTGACCCTCGATGGCAATGGCTTCGTAGTCCGGGACGCCCATGGGGTTCAGCTCCTGCCGAAGCTTCTCCACCGTCGCGATCCGATCCAGGTCCCGCTTGTTGTATTGGATCACGAAGGGAATCCGCGAGAGGTCATACCCGTACGAGTCCAGGTTCTCGTAAAGGTTGTGCATGGCCTCGATGTTGGCTTCGGTACGATCCAGCTGGGAGTCGGCCACGAAGATGATCCCGTCCACTCCCTTCAGAATCAGCTTGCGGCTGGCGTTGTAGTACACCTGTCCGGGCACGGTGTAGAGGTGGAATCGGGTCTTGAACCCGCGGATTGACCCCAGATCGACGGGCAGGAAGTCGAAGAAGAGCGTCCGGTCCGCCTCGGTGGCCAGCGAGATCATCTTTCCCCGGGTCTCCGGGTCAACCCGGGAGTAGACGTGCTCCAGGTTGGTGGTCTTGCCCCCCAGCCCCGTCCCGTAGTAGACGATCTTGCAGTTGATCTCCCGGGAGGCGTAGTTGATCATGGACATGATCCGCACCTCCCGATTTCAGGTTCCCGTTCGTGTTCCGCCACGTTGCTTTCTGGGTGCAGGGTGAGCCGGTCCACGGACCGGGAAGCCAGGGTGTTCACCGATTCCTCGGAGCCGGTCGGGTCGAGGCCGCCGTCCCGCAGGGTCGACCATTCATACCGACTGGCTCCACGGACGGCCCCTAAACTCAACCCCTGGAGGGCTTGAGGCAAGACGCCGGCCAACGGGCCAACCGAAATCTGGAGGATCGGTGCTGAGCAACACCGGAGAATCAACGGGCGGGTTCCCCCACTGCGTTCAGTCCGGCCGCTTCCTCTTCCATGCGCTCCACGATGGATCGCGCCCGATTGCGCAGGAGCTTCCGGGGCTCCCAGTTGATGTAGTCCCGCAGAAGGGTGATGTGATCCACGGAGGGTCGCTGCCGTGCCATGTGCTCCAGGGCGGCCATCCGCCGGAGCGAGAGGGGGTTGAAGAGGTTTCGGCGCTGCCGGGAGATCTGATCGCGCACCAGAAGCACGGCTGCAATTCCCGTGAGACCCACCGCCAACGCAGTGAGGCCCACGATCCGGACGACTCGCTTGGTCCCAGGGTCCATGACGGCTCCATCGCCTCTTTGGGGGTTCACATCTCACGACGGCCCGCCAGCGCTTCCGCCAGCGTGGAGCCGTCTACGTACTCCAGGTCGCTTCCCATGGGCAGTCCCCGTGCCAACCGGGTCACCCGCAGTCCTCGAGACCGCAGGATCTTCTCAAGGTAGACCGCCGTGGCCTCGCCTTCAACAGAGGGGTTGGTGGCCAGGATGGCCTCCTGCATCCGGCCTCCACCCTCTTCCACCCGCTCCAGGAGGGCCTGAATGTTCAGTTCCTCGGGTCCGATCCCGTCCAGTGGCGAGAGGTGGCCCCCCAGGACATGAAAGACCCCCCGGTATTCCCCGGTGCGGTCGATGGAGCGGACATCGAAGGCGCTCTCCACGATGCAGATGACCGACCGATCCCGCTTCGAGTCCCGGCAAATGGAACACCGTTCCTCTTCCGAGAAGTTTCCGCACTCCACGCAGGCCCGGACCCGCTCCACCAGCGCCTCCACTGCCCGGGCCAACCGGCGCGCCTCCTCGGGACGCTCCCGCAGAAGGTGGTATACGAGGCGGGTGGCCGTTCGGGGGCCGACCCCCGGGAGCCTGGACAGCTCCCGGGTCACCTCGTCGATGACGGACATCGACGCCGTCTCAGAAAAGGCCCGGCAACTTCATGGGGAGGGGAAGCCCGCCGGAGACCTTCTTCATCTCGGCCTCATAGACTTCCCGCGCCTTGTTCTGTGCCTCGGAGACCGCGGCCAGAACCAGATCCTCCAGCATCTCCACGTCTTCGGGATCCACGACGGTGGGATCGATGACGATTCCCTTGATGCTCCCCTTCCCGTCAACGGTTGCGGTGACCATTCCTCCTCCTGACGAGGCGGACACCTCCTCCTTGTCCAGGTTTTCCTGAATTTCGGACATCTGGGACTGCATCTGCTGTCCCATCTTGAGGAGTTGCTGCATGTTCATCCGATCTATCCTTTCGAAAACGTGGCCGGGCGGCCCGGAACAGGCCTCCCGGATCAGGCGTCAATCAACGATCTCCAGGTCCCATCCTTCTACCGCTCCCCGGAGGCCCGGTTCCTCTTCAAGGAGGTCTCCGAGCCGGCCCTCCCGCACTTCTCCCTGCGACACGCGGCTCTCCTCCGAGGCCTCGGGGACCGGGGCTTCCACGACCACCAGGCGGGCTTCACCCTCCACGTGGCGAGCCAACGCGCCACGGAGCGCCCCGAGTTCCTCCGGAGTCGAGAGGCGCTCCAACGCCGGACCGGGGGGAAGGGCTACCTCCAGGACTCCCTCCCCGGTGACCCCCACCTCCGCTCCCATCAGGAAGGGCGAGAGCCCGGGCGGAATCCCCTCCCCTGAAGCCAGCAGATCTCGCCATCCGGCCCGGAGATCCTCCGGGGCCGCCGGCTGAGACCCTTCGGCGGCCCCTTCCCCATCGGCCGCGTCGGGTACTTCGGCCACCGCTGCCGGAGAGTCATCGGCCTCCGCGGATCGGGCCCCAGCGGGGCCATTCCCGTCGGATGTCCGGGCTCGCGAGTCGGGCGGAGGCCCTGATCCCGAAACGGACGGCGGGCTGGGTCGGTCCCGGGGTGAGGCATCGGTCGAAGGACGGGACGGAGGGGCGGACGGCGGGCCGTTCGGGCGACCGGCAGAAGGCCGGACATCGGGGCCCCCGCTCTCCTCGCCTCCCACCGCTCGCAGAAGCTCCTCCAGCTCAACGGTGCGGTCCAGGTATGAGAACCGCAGGAGAAGGAGCTCCAGAAGCACCCGCGGCTGAGAGCTGCGCCTGAGACTGCCTCCGGCCTCCAGCTCCGCCGCCATTCCCAGCATTCGCACCAGGTCGCCGGAGGCAAATCGCCGGGCTCGTTCCTCCCACTCGGGGAGGCTCTCCTCGGCCAGCTCGGGCACCTGGCCGCCGACCCGGATCCGCAGGAGGAACCGAAGCACCTCCACCACCCCACCGTAGAACTCGACCAGGTCGTAGCCCTGATCCAGGAGGTCTTCGATGAGCTGGAAGATTCCGGCCTGATCCTGGGCCGCCAGCAGGTCCATGAGCTGCAGAAAACGCTCCTCCTCCACCACGCCCAGGATCTTCCGGACCGTCTCCACGTCCACGGCCGATCCGTCGGACAGGGCCAGCACCTGATCGGTAAGGGAGAGTGCGTCGCGCATTCCACCGTCGGCCTTGCGAGCGATGAGCCGCAGGGCGTCGTCGGGGGCTTCGGTCCCCTCACGTGTCAGAACCTCGGAGAGCCGCTCCACGATCTCCGGCACACCCACCCTCCGGAAGTCGAAGCGCTGACAGCGAGAGAGGATCGGGGCCGCCGTCTGCTCGATCTTTTCGGGCTCGGTGGTGGCGAAGATGAAGATGACCCGGTCGGGGGGCTCTTCCAGCACCTTCAGGAGGGCGTTCCAGGCCTCCCGGGTGAGCATATGGGCCTCGTCCACGATGTAGACCTTGAAGCGCCCCTCCTCGGAGGGGGCATACATGGCCCTGGATCGCAGATCCCTGGCGTCGTCCACGCCTCGATTGGAGGCCGCGTCGATCTCCACCACGTCCAGCGCGGTGGAGCCGGCCCAGATCCGGCTGCAGCTCTCGCATTCGCCGCAGGGTTCACCTTCGGGGCTCCGGTCCTGGCAGTTGAGAGCCATGGCCAGCACGCGCGCCAGGGTGGTCTTGCCGACTCCCCGAGGCCCACAGAAGAGGTAGGCGTGGCCGACGCGTCCGCCGGAGACGGCACGGCGCAGCGTCTCGGAGACGTGCTCCTGCGTGGCCACGTCGGCAAAGCGACGGGGACGGTATCGGCGAGCCAGTGCGGTATGGGCCATGGCGCAGAAAAGGAGAGGATGGGGTCAGGGCCTGAGGCCCGCCGCATCTAGATGCGCAAGGCGTAACTGGAAGAAAAAAAATGCCCCAGGCGAACCGCAGCAACGATCACCACACTTACCGCTGCTACCGGCGAGGTCCTGACGGGTTTCGTGGGTTTTCGATCTGCGAACCTGGGGCACGCCTTCAAGCTAATGGTGAACGTGGCGACGAGTCAACCGGTGACCCCGTCCGGGGCACTGAACCCTGGCCCGGGCACTGACCCGTGGCCGAAGTACCGGACCGCATCCTGGGCACCGAGCGTGGGCTATCGCCGATCCCAGCCCGGTCGCCAGGCATCTGGGACATGTTCGATCCGGGCCGGGCGTCCCGCCTCCAGGCGGACCACCACCGCATCGAACCGGATCTCCCGCGGCCAAGGCTCCCGGGCCGCCGCTTGTACCGCGGACGGAGGAGGGGGAAGCACCTCTTCCTTCCCATCGCGCACATCCCGGTACCACCCCAGCCAGGCTCGGGCCGCCCGCTCCACCTCCCGACGCTTCCTCCAGGTGAGGCTCTCCAACGGATGGCCTCCGGTGTGGTCCCCATATCCGGTACGGGTCTTGACCTCGACGAAGGCCAGCGTCGGTCCCCTTCGGACGACAAGGTCCAGCTCCCTGGGCCCGTCCCGCCAGTTCTGGGAAAGGACCGTCCAACCCCGACGCCGGAGATGATTTGCCGCCACCGTCTCGCCCCATCGGCCCCTGCGAACCGCCCCCTCGTTCCGGTGCACCCCTTCAACCTCCCCATGCGCGACCTTGCGCGTGACCTTAGGCCTGACCCTGCGCGTGACCTTGCCGCGCGTGGTCCCACCATGCGTGATCCCAGCGCCCGTGGTTCCGGCGCACCACCGCACGACCGTCACCACACGACGGCGGTGTCTCCTGGGTCGGCGCCCTGCCGATTCTCGCAGCCTGCGGCAGTAGCGGATCCGGGTGGGCGGCCCCCGACCTGCACCATGAAGGTGCGAGCGCCCCGGGGACGGGAGGATAGGAAGACCGGACGGTGCGATCCCGGGCCACCCGTCGGCTCGGAATTCCAGGAGTCTGGCCCAGCGGAGGGGCGATTCGCGCGGCCGCCCCCCCCTTCCCTGTCAGACCGCTACACCTGCGCCGGCGCCCGCTCCGGGAGTCCCGGCACCAGCTCCCGGTCCAGGGCCCGGGAAATGACCTGAATCTGGTCCATGAGTTCCTGGAACTGCTCGGGGTAGAGGGACTGGGCGCCATCGGAGAGGGCCATCTCCGGATTCGGGTGCACCTCCACCATGAGTCCGTCCGCCCCGGCGGCCACCGCCGCACGGGCCATGGGCGTCACCTTGGCCCGGATCCCGGTACCGTGGCTGGGGTCGGCGATGATGGGGAGGTGCGAAAGGGACTTCACCACCGGAATGGCCGTCAGATCCAGGAGATTCCGGGTATGGGTGTCAAAGCTCCGAACGCCCCGCTCGCAGAGAATCACCTGGCTATTGCCCTCGGCCAGGAGGTATTCGGCGGCCAGGAGAAGCTCCTTGATGGTGGCCGACATCCCCCGCTTGAGGAGCACCGGCTTGTCCGACTGGCCGGCTCGCCGCAGGAGAGGGTAGTTCTGCATGTTCCTGGCCCCGATCTGGATGATGTCCGCGTAGCGCGTCACCAGCTCCACACCCTCCGGATCCAGCGCTTCGGTCACCACCGCCATCCCCGATGCCTCCCGGGCTCGGGCCAGCAGCACCAATCCTTCCTCACCCAGCCCCTGGAAGGAATAGGGCGAGGTTCGGGGCTTGAAGGCGCCACCTCTCAGGATCGTGGCACCCATGGCGCGCAGGGTTCGGGCCACACCGACGATCTGCTCCTCGCTCTCCACTGCGCAGGGACCTGCCATGATGGCGATCTCCCGACCCCCGATGCGGGTCCCGTTGGGGAGGGTCACAACCGTGTCCTCGGCCTTCCACTCCCGCGAAACCTGCTTGTAGGGATGGCTGACCACGATGACCTCGAGCACCCCTCCCAGTCCCTCCAGGCGGGCCGAATCCACCCGCCCGTCGTTTCCGATCAGGCCCACGGCGGTCCGCTGCTTTCCGGGAATGGGCCGGGCGTCGTAGCCCATGGCCTCGATGGTCTCGACCACCTGTCCGATCTCGTCATCGGACGCACTTTGCTTCATTACCACCAGCATAATTCACTCGCTGTCGATCGGGAGTGCGGTCGAATCAGTCGACCGCGGGAACGGGGGCGTGGCCGGGGCGAATCTGAATCCGCAGGCCGTCGTGCCCCACAAGCACCTTTCCGGTATACCCCAGCCCCCGGATGAGATCCGGAAGGCCGTCTCGGTCCACCTCGGGGTAGAGGTGGGTCAGGACCGTCAGATCGGGGCGAACGTCCCGGAGCAGGCTCGCCACTCCGGTGGGACTCAGGTGAGATTCGACCTCCGATCCGTCGGACAGGGCGCACTCGGCAATGAGAAGCCGCACCCCCTGGAAGAAGGTGCCCAGCACCGGAAGCGGCCCCGTATCTCCGGTGTAGCCCACCTTCACCTCGCCGGCATCGACCAGGAATGCCAGCGCCTCCGGCGTGTGCCTTGCCTCGTGGGCCCGAAGGCGAATCCCGGCGTCCCCGTCACCCCACACCCCTCCCGGCTCCAGCTCCACCAGCTCCACCGGAAAGCCCGGATCCAGAATGAACTCCCCGTAGGCCTCGGCCAGAAGCCCCAGGGTGCGGCGAAGCCCCCGGGGTCCCAGCACGGTGAGGGGCTCGTCCCGGCCATCTGCCGCCCCGTGCTTCAACGCCCACATGAGCGCCGGCAGGTCACCAAAGTGATCGGTGTGGAAGTGGGATATGGCCACCTGGGTCAGCTCCCGCCAGCGCACCCCGTCCCGGTCCATCCCGTGGACCGTTCCGCTCCCGCAGTCCATGAGGAGGCTGAACCCCGAGCCCTCCACCAGATGGGCCGCAGAGCGGTGCCCGTCGTCCGGGAGAAGGGTCCCCGAACCCAGGATCGTCACCTGAACCGAAGCGGAGTCTCCTGCCGGTGTCTCCGAACGGCGGTCCGATTCGGCTTCAGACCACGACACCGCTGCCCTCCAGCGCCTGGTCCAGTTGGACCCCCACGATGGAGCTCACTCCCGGCTCCTCCATGGTCACGCCGTAGATCCAGTCGGCGGACTCGATGGTCCGGGGATTGTGAGTGATCACGATGAACTGGGTCTGCTCCTTGAACTCCTGCAACAGGCGAATGAAGCGTCCGATGTTGGATTCGTCCAGGGGAGCATCCACCTCGTCCAGCACGCAGAAGGGTGAGGGCTTGACCAGGTAGATGCCGAAGAGAAGGGCCAGGGCGGTCAGCGCCCGCTCCCCCCCGGAGAGCAGGTCGATGCGCTGCGTCCGCTTCCCACGAGGCGATGCGTGGATCTCGATGTCCGACTCCAACGGATCGTCGGGCTCGCTGAGCCAGAGGTCGCACTCCCCGCCCTCGAAGAGGCGAAGGAAGGTGGCCCTGAAGTTCTCCCTGATCCCCTCGAAGGTCTCGTGAAAGAGCCGGATGGCCGTCTGGTTGATCTCCCGGATGGCCGACCGGAGATCATCCCGGGCATCCACCAGATCGTCCCGTTGTTCCCGGAGGAAGGCCAGGCGCGTGGACTCCTCCTCATGCTCCTCCACCGCCAGCATGTTCACCGGTCCGAGTCGGTCCAGCTTCTGAACGATCTCCCGGAGTTCGTCCTGAAGCTCCTCCACCTCGCCCTCCACCGGTTCGGCTTCCTCGAGGAGGCGTTCCAGGGGCCGACCCCACTCGCCCTCGAGCCGGTCCTGAATGCGACCGATCGTTCCGTCCAGCTCCCGGGCCTCCAGTTCGAGTTGATGACGCACCTCTGAGGCCTCCCGCTCCCGACCCCGGGCCTGCCGAACCCGCTTCTCAGCCTCGGCCAGGGCCTCGTGGAGCGTCTCGAGGGCCGCATCCCGCTCTTTCAGCCGGGTCGTGGCCTCGTCTCGTTCCTGGAAGAGCCGCCGGGTTTCCTCCTCTCCCCGGGTCCGCAACTCGGCGGCCGCCTTCAGTTCGGCCTCCAGCCTGGCTTCCTCCCGGTCGAGGGCCTCCAGACGTTCCCGGGCCTGGCGGGCCGTTCGCTCCAGCTCCTGTCCCCGCTCCTCCAGCCGCCTCACCTCACCTTCCAGTCGGGTCTCGTCCACGGTGAGGGCCGAAACCCGCGACCGGACCTCCTCCCACTCCTCCTGCACCGTCTCGAGATGGCTCCGGGCCCGAGACCGCTCCTGGCTCAGGCTCTCCTCCTGCCGAGTGAGCTCGGTCCGCTCCGACCGGGCCGCCTCGGCCCGCTCCAGTGCCCGGGTGCGTCCGGTGGCCGTGGCCTCGGCTTGACGCTCCAACTCCTCCAGGGTCCGGGTCATCCGGGTTCGCTGACGATTCCGCTCCTCTTCGGTGGAGCGAGCCTCCCGGTGGGCGTCCTCCGTCTCCCGGAGCTCCTTTCGGGCCCGCTCCAGTTCCGCTTCGGTCTCCCGCAGGGCCGTGCCCGCAGCCTCCCGGGCCCGACGACGGTCTTCCGCCCGGCTCCGGGCCACCTCCGCCTCCGCCTCCAACCCCCGAAGCTCCTCCTTCCGCTCCAGGAGTCCGGTGGCGCCCAGGGGGTTGCCCAGGCGAAGGAGTCCGCTCCGGGTCCGGGAGGTTCCGTCGGGTGCCACTACGTTCCGCCGGGGAGCCGCCATCAAGGCATCCCATCCGTCCGGCCCATCAGCGCCCTCCACCAGGTCCACGCCGGCCAGGAGCGCACGGATCCAGGGCGCCCCTTCGCCCCGAGGCTCCACCTCGTCCAGGAGGGTCCCCCCCTCGCCGGCCTCCGGAACCCCGTCCAGGGGGAGGACGATGAGCCCGCCGCCTCCCGACCAGTCGTCCCGGAACCACCGATGGACCCGTTCGGCGGCTCGGGCGTCCCGGACCACCACGCCTCGGCTGGCGACGCCCAGGTAGCCCTCCACCGCCGCCATGACGGGGGCCGGGGCCGACAGATAGTCGGCCAGCACCCCCAGGACCCCGCTGGGCGGCTCGGCCAGGAGGGCCTTGAGGACCGGATCCATCCCCTCCCGGTCCCGTTCCATCCGCTGCAGCGCAGAGACCCGGGTCGCCAGCGCCGCAGCCTCGTCCTGAGCACTGATCTCCGCTTCCCGGGCTTCCTCCAGCGTTCGCCGGGCCGCCTCCACCGCCTCCTCGCGCTGAGCGACCCGAATCCGGGCTTCGTCCGCCTCGCCGGCCAGCGTCTCCACCCGGTCGGTGAAGAGGTCTCCCTGGGACCGGAGCTCTCCCAGGGCCTCCCGGGCCTGCTCCAGCTCCTGCTCCAGGTGACTCATCCGGACCGCCAGCTCCCCGGCCTGGGCTTCGGCGGCGCGGGCGTCCCCCTCCAGCTGAGCCATGCGGCGAGTCACCTCCCGCTCCCGATCCTCCAGCGTACCAGCACGTTTGCGCGCCTCCAGGAAGCGCTCCCGGACTTCATCGGCTTCCTCCCGGCTCCGGGCCACCTTCTCACGGAGTTCCCCCAACGCCTCGGTCTCTGCAGTCGTGCGGGCCGCCAGCGCATCCCGCTCGGCCTCGGCCCGGTCGGCACGCTCCTTCGCCTCGGTTCGTTCTTCGTCGATCTGCTCCAGGCGGCGTCGGGCGTGGCTGGTGCGCTCGGCGGCCACGGCCAGCTCTCGCTCCCAGCGAACCAGATCCGTCTGGAGGGCCTCCACCCGGGCCGCCACCTCACCCCGGGCTCGCTGGGCCTCCACCTGGTCCACCCGGAGCGACTCCACCCGGGCCTCAGCCGTGGCGATCTCGGCCTGGAGGCTCTCCCCCTCCTGGAGCTCCCCGGCCAGGAGCCGTCGCACCTCGGCCAATCGGTCGGAATGCTTGTCCAGTCGGCTCCGAACCACCGTCACCTCCACATCGAGGCGCCGCTTCCGGAGGGCATGATAGCGCTCCGCTCGACCCTTCTGGCGAGCCAATGACCGGACCTTGCTCTCCACCTCGCCGATGAGATCTTCCAGGCGCTGTAGATCCATCTCGGCCCGCTCCAGCCGCCGGGCCGCCGCCTTTCGCCGATCCTTGTACTTGCCGATCCCGGCGGCTTCCTCGAAGAGCCCCCGGCGCTCTTCGGCCCGATCCGAGAGGATGGCGTCGATCATCCGGTTCTCGATGACCGCGTAGGCGTTGGCTCCGAGCCCGGTATCGCGGCAGAGCTCCTGGATGTCCCGGAGCCGGCACGAGGAACGGTTCAGCTGGTAGTCCGAGCCTCCGTCCCGATAGACCGTCCGGGCAATCTCCACCTCCGCGTAGGGCACCGGGAGGGCTCCGTTGGGATTGGAGAGCTCCATGGTCACGGAGCCTCGGTGGACCGGGCGTCGGTTCACCGTTCCCTGGAAGATGGCCTCCTCCATCTTGGCTCCCCGGATGGCCGAGGGCCGCTGCTCGCCCAGCACCCATCGGACGGCATCGGAGATGTTGGATTTTCCGCATCCGTTGGGCCCCACGATGGCGGTGATGCCGTCGTGGAAGGCGATCTCGGTCCGATCTGCGAAGGATTTGAAGCCGTGGAGGCCCAGGGTCTTGAGCTTCATGAACTCCCGACGGGGTGGTCCGAAAGAAGGGCGGCGTCGGCAGGAGGTGTGATCCCCGGGATTTCGAGCAGGCCCAGGAAGGCAGCGGCTACGATCCCTCCCACCAGGAGGAGCAGGAGGATGAGGAGCACCACAGCCAGCACGGAGATCCGCCGCTTCACCGGCCGCGGTTCGAGACCCGAGCTGCGGGCGGACGCACCGGTCGTCTCACGGACCGGCGCCTCGGGCTTCGCCGTGTCGCCTCCAGCCGGGGAACCGGAAGTGGAAGTGGAAGTGGAAGCCTCGTCGGCGCCCTCCCGGTCTGTCGCTCCGCCAACGGCTGCCGCCGCCTGGGAACCGGCGCCCTCGACAGCCGGCGGGCCGGCCTCCACCTCCGCCTCCCTGACCTCCTGGGCTGCGACGCTCGTCCGGTCGGTGCGAGGGGGGTGCAGGACCCAATGATCCGGCGGCGTCCCCCCGGCGCTGGCCGAGAGGGCCGACCTCAGGCGAAACACCCGGTCCCCTTCTCCCGCCAGGGTGTCGGCACCGGGAGTGCCGGCCGGCAGATAGAGGAGAACCAGCGCACCGGACTCCCGACAAGCCCCGAGAACGGACCGCCAGCGGGGATGCCGGAGAACCGAGGAGGGGTCCGCAACCGCTGTCCCGGCCGAGGCGAAGAGGAAGCCTTCCTCGCGGCTTCGGACCATGCGGGCGGGAGAGACTCCGTAGAGGACGGCGTCGGTCACCCCTTCCCCGTTGGGTTCATCCAGGAGCGCGTGGAGGACCGGATCGGCCAGATTGCCGTCCAGGAGGAGCACCCGACGTCCCGCCCGGCTCCACCCCCGAGCCAACGCCAGGGCGGCCTGAGGCGCCCATCCACTCTCTCTGGTCGCCGGATCGGCCAGGAGCGCCAGCACCAGGCCGGCGTCGGCCTCGTCGGCCACCGACGCGCTCAGGGCCTCGGGCAGGCCCTCGCCATCAATGTCGAAGGGTACCACGGTCTGCAAGTCGGACGACATGGCCATCACCTGGATAGAAGTCCCGGCGACCGTACGGTCTCCCCGCCGGCCGCGTCAGACCCCGTCCGAGACCCGGGTCGGTCCTCGAACGGACGCCTCATCGGAGCCGAAGGTAATGCCCCGCTCCGATGCGGGGCAATCGGGGTGGTGGTGGGGCGACGAGTCACCCGTCGCCTCAATCGTTGAAGCCCCGGGTGGGCGCGTCTCCCCAGAGCACCTCGAGCTGGTAGAAATCACGGGCGCTCGTATGGAAGATGTGCACCACGAAGTCGAAGTAGTCGATGAGGATCCAGCGTCCGTCCCGGAGTCCTTCCACATGGCTGGGACGCACCGACTCCTTCTTCAGTTCATCGATGACGTGGTCTGCGATGGCCTTGACGTGAATGTCCGACTTCCCGGTGGCCAGGAGGAAGAACTCGGTGGCCGTTGAGATGCCCCGGAGGTCCATCCCCAGCACATCCTCCGCCTTCCGCTCCAGCGCCAGCTCCGCCGCCCGCTCCAGTCCGGGGGGAAAGTCGATGGTCTCCTGACCGGTCTCCGCAGGCTCCGCACCCATCGTACGACTAGTCCTCCTGTCGCTCGACACGGACCTCCACCTCGACCTCCACCTCGTCGTGTAGCTTCAGGGGCACCTGATAGAGTCCCACCTCCTTGAGGGGTTCCTCCAGCACCACCTGACGGCGGTCCACCTCGAAGTCCAGCGAGCCCTCGTTCAGGCGGTCGGCCACATCGGCGACCGTGACCGAACCGAAGAGCCGTCCTTCTTCCGACGCACGCTCGTGGAATGTGAGGGATACCCCTTCCAGTTGCGAGGCGCGGCGGCGTCCCTCCAGATAGTCGCGGCGGGAACGCTCCTCGGCCTGCTTCCGCTCCTCTTCGATTCGCCGCAGGTTGGCCTCGGAAGCTTCATAGGCGAGTCCCTGGGGAAGAAGGAAATTGCGGGCATAGCCCGGCTTCACCGTGACCACCTCCCCGGACTCGCCGAGGTTGTCGACCTGTTGCTTCAAAATGACCTTCATTCGTTGACTCCTTGAGCATCTAGTCCGATCCGACCGCATCCGGAGGCCTTCGCCGACTCCGGAGGTCGAACCACGAGTCGCCGACACCCAGTGCCATGGTGCCGGCGAGGATGAGCGGAGGGGCCAGAATCGCCGCCACTCCCACGAGAATCCCGCCCGTCAGGGAAAGACCCCCGGTGAAGAAGAGCACCACGCCCGCCCCCCGGAGAGCGTACAGCCCTCCCATGAATACTATCAGATTCGTCCCGAACCGCCCCCACCCCTCGCTCCATCCGGTGAAGGCCACCAGGACGAATCCTCCCACCAGCACCCAGATCAGGGGATCCGGAAACCGAAACAGGCGAAGCGGTCCGAGCCCTCGATCCGAGCCCGCCGCCAGCCTCAAGTGCAACCACCACGCCACCGCGAGCGCCGCCACGGTGGCCAGCGCCAGGAGGGCCGGGAACACCAGCCCCTGCAGCTCCGCCGTCCGGACCACGGCGTCGGAAAAAGCCTGCCCCACCCCGTCGCCGGATCCCTCCAGGCTTCCACCCACCAGGTCGAGGGTGGCCGCGGCCCCGGCGTCCAACCGCTCCTGGATTCGGCTCTGGGCCACGGTCCATCCGTCCAGGAACAGGAGCGTTCCAGCGCCCCAGGCCGTGGCCCCCCCCACACTCAGGAGGGACCGCTGCACCAGGGGCAGGCCAGGCCAGGCCATGGTTACCGCCACGAACCAGCCGCCTGCCAGAATCGTCCAACCCCGCTCCAGATGCCAGAGTCCCTCCGAGGGGGCTCCCGCGAAGATCAGGGCGAAGACCACGGCCCCTGCGATCAGACTCCGCAACCGAGGCCCGGGAGCCAGAAAGGAGAGGAGTGCGAAGGGAACACCCACCAGAACCAGTGGGTGGCCCACCGCCAGCGCCAGGACCAGGGCGAACAGCCCCAGGGGGCGGAGCCACCGTCGCCCGTTCGACCCTTCCTCGACCATGGTACGTTTCGCCATGGAATGAGCCTACCGGACCGGGGGCCGCTTCATCGCCGATGGGTCGGACTCCCTGCGCACACCTATTGGTCGTGATGCTGCACGTAGGGGAGAAGGGCGAGAAAGCGAGCCCGCTTCACCGCCGTGCCCAGATCCCGCTGGAACCGGGCCGTCACCTTGGTGGTCCGCTTGGGAAGAATCTTGCCCTGCTCCGTCACGAAGCGGGACAGGGTCGAGACGTCCTTGTAGTTCAGCACCTCGATCCGGGGACCCTCCACCCGACGACGCCGCCCCCTTCCCCCTGCAAATTCCGGGGGAGAGTCGTCGTCGTCCAGGTCATCCTCATCCTCGTCCTCGTGGTCGTCCTCGTCGTCATCATCATCATCATGATCATCGCGGTCGGGATCATCCGACTCGAACACCTCCGCCATGATGGACTGACCCGACGTGGGCTCCCCCTCGCTGAGCACCACAAGGAACCGCATGAGCTCCTCGTCGAGCTTCAGCAGGCGTTCGAACTCACTCAGCGTGGTGGGCTCGGTGACGAACTGCGCAACCACGTAGTAGCCCTGGTTCTGGTCCCGGACTTCGTAGGCGAGCTGGCGGATGCCCCAGTGGTCCACTGCGGTCACCTCGGCGCCCTTCGGCCCGGAAACCACGTCGTGAAAGCGCTCGAGCTTGCCTTCCACCGACTCCTCGTCCAGGGAGGGGTGGAAGATGTAGACGACCTCGTAATTCTTCATAGGCGTGCTGGGTCCCTTGGTCCGTTGAACGTGAACGGGCCCCGCCAGTGTGGCGGAGCGGGTGAAGCATTAGAAGATATTGAAGGCGGACCTCGCGTTCAACACCCCGAGCTGACAGCTTTCGCAGACCCGCGCGGCTGCGCGGCTCAGACGTTGAACCGGAAAAGGATGATATCGCCGTCCTGGACCACGTAATCCTTCCCCTCGGAGCGAATCCGGCCCTTCTCCCGAGCCGCCTTCATGGAGCCCAGCTCCTCGAACTCCCGGTAGGAGATGGTCTCGGCCCGGATGAAGCCCCGCTCGAAGTCGGAGTGGATCGTTCCGGCCGCCTCCGGCGCCAGGGCACCTTTGCGCACGGTCCAGGCCCGAGCCTGCTTCTCACCTGCGGTGAAGAAGGTGATGAGGTCCAGGAGATCATACGTGGCCCGGATGAGCCGGTGGAGCCCGGGCTCCGGGAGCCCCAGGTCCGCCAGAAATTCGTCCCGCTCCTCTGGCTTCAGCTCGGCCAGCTCCGCTTCGATGGCCGAACAGACCGCCACCATCCCGGCCTCGGGCTCCTCCTCGGCCAAGGCCTCCTGGAGCCGCCGGGTCCACTGATTCTCCCCGTCCGGAAGATTCTCTTCCGCCACATTGGCCAGATACAGCACCGGTTTGGCGGTCAGGAGCTGCAGGGTGCGCAGGATCTGCCGCTCCGACGGACCAAACTCCAGTGCCCGGACAGGTCCCCCCCGGCTCAACTGGGTTTCCAGCCGCTCCAGCAGGGCGTGTTCGGCCTGGGCCTCCCGCTCGCCGGTTTTCGCCTTCCGGGACGTGGTTTCCATCCGGCGCGTGACGGTCTCCAGGTCCGCCAGCGCCAGCTCGGTGTTCACCACCTCCCGATCCCGGAGCGGATCCACCTCACCCAGCACGTGGGTCACGTCCGGGTCATCGAAGCAGCGCAGGACGTGGACGACGGCGTCCACCTCCCGGATGTTGCCCAGGAACTTGTTGCCCAGACCTTCGCCCTCCGACGCCCCTTCCACCAGGCCGGCGATGTCCACGAACTGCACCACGGTGGGGACCCGCTCCCCGGCCTCCACCAACTCGAAGATCCGATCGAGCCGGGGATCCGGGACCTCCACCACGCCCACGTTCGGGTCGACGGTACAGAAGGGATAGTTCTGGGATGGGGCGCTTTGCGCCGTGAGTGCGTTGAAGAGCGAGGACTTCCCCACGTTGGGAAGCCCCACGATACCGGCCTTGAGCATATGGACCTGCGTCTATGATTGCAGAGCCGTCGTCGTCGACGCCTCTCTGGAGATCGTTTTTGCACCGGTGCGGTGCGAACGCAAAAGGCGCGTCCCCGGAGCACACCTCAAGGACACGCCAGCCGAACGAAAGGTAGAAGCTCCGGTGGGAGCGGTCAAAGCCCCGGCTCGCCTCGACGTAGCTCGCCCGCTATGCCTGCGGTGAGCCGCACGACCCGCCCCTGGCGGGTGCCCGCTGGCCCCCTGGCGCTCCCAACGGTGGCGCGCTCCAGTTCTTCAACAGTCTCCCAGACCGGACTCCTCCGGTGGCCGAGTGGACCTTTCTGTCCGCGGAACGAGATGACACCTTGCGGCCGGGCACCGTTCAATCGACCTTTGCCGGGTTACGTGAGCAAACGGTTCTCGGGGCTCGTCCCCCATCCAGGGGGGGCACGCTCCCTGGCCGGGAACTGGATATCCATGGATTATTCCTTTGCAGGACAGTACGATAGCGAACGTTTTCGCTGGTTCGTCGACGGACTTCGTTCGGTCATGACTCGAAACGGTCACGACTTCGTGGACGATCCCGACGAAGCCTCACTGGTGGTGAACGTCTTCCCTCGGGACGAACCTCGTCCCTTCCGACGCCGTGCCCAGGCCGTTTTCGTGGTCGCGGTCACCGAGTTGGAGCCAGGAGAGAAGACCGTCCACGAGGCCATTCCCCAGGGCTATCCCCTCCTGATCCGCTCACTCTCCAACCTGGTAATCGGCCTCACGGGCCCGGGCGATTCCAATCCCGACGCCCACTTCATCACCCCGGAGCAGGGGCACTACCGGGTGCCGGGAAACGACGATCGGGAGGCCTTCTTCGAACAGGTCTACTCCCGCATCGAACCGTTGGCCAATTCGCACCTGATCATCGACAACGTCTTCCACACCGACCTCCCGCCGGAGCTCTGGGACGGTGACGAGATCACCCGATCCATCCGGGAGGCGGGCAAGCGTCTCGACGCCCTGAACCTTCTTCCTGCTCCCTTCCCCATCGACGAGATCCTCTCGGACCGGGACCGCCGTCACCTGAAGCGCCTGTACGGACTGGGCGGGCTCTCGTACGGCAACATCTCGGCTCGGCTCGACGAACGACGCTTCTGGATGAGCGCCTCAGGGGTGGACAAGTCCAACCTGCAGGAGGTGGGGCGTGACATCCTCCTGGTCAAGGACTACGACCGGGAGAAGGGGGCCATGGTGGTGTCGGTGCCCCCGCACGTGGAGCCCCGTCGGGTGAGCGTCGACGCCATCGAGCACTGGATGATCTACCAGGAGCATCCCGATGTGGGCGCCATTCTGCACGTGCACGCCTGGATCGACGGCGTGCCCTCCACCGAGTTCAACTACCCCTGCGGCACCTATGAGCTGGGGAAGGCAGTGGCCGATATCGTCCGGGAGCACAAGGAGCCTTCCCGCGCAGTAGTGGGGCTGAAGAACCACGGTCTGACCATCACCGGCGAGTCGCTGGAGGAGATCTTCGACCGGGTGGAGGATCGGCTCATGCAGTACGTTCCCATGAGCTGACCCCTCGTACCTGCCCCCAGCAGTCTGATCGGGAAGTGGGGTGCGGCCGCGCGGATCGGCCGGTGGCCGATAAGTCTTGCGAGTGCCGGAGTAGGAACTAGGACCGACGGTGGGGTGGAGCCCCTGATGACCCCCACCCCACCGGTCGCCCCTGACCGGTAGTGTCCGAAGAAGACGACGCCCGGCCTCCCTCGAGGGAAGCCGGGCGTCGTTGTTCAGCGCCCCTTCACCCGGGAACGCACCCGGGGGCGGGAATCAGCCCACGAAGATCCGCTGCAGCACCTCCAGAAGGGCACCCACAGGGTCGCCGCCTTCGCCGTGGATCCGGACGAAGAAGGGCGCCATCACCAGCGCCACCACGCTCATGAGCTTGATCAGGATGTTGAGCGAGGGACCGGAGGTGTCCTTGAAGGGATCTCCCACCGTGTCGCCCACCACGGCGGCCTTGTGGCTCTCGGAGCCCTTTCCGCCGTACTCGCCTGCCTCGATGAGCTTCTTGGCGTTGTCCCACGCCCCGCCGGAGTTGGCCATGAAGAGGGCCATCAGAACCCCAGTGACCAGGGCACCTGCCAGAAGACCACCCAGGGCTTCCACACCCAGGAGCCAGCCCACCAGGATGGGGGCCGCCACGGCCACCACGCCGGGCAGAATCATCTCCCGGAGGGCCGCCCTGGTGGAGATGTCCACACAGCGGGCAGAATCGGGCTTGGCCTCCCCCTCCATCAAGCCCGGGATCTCCTTGAACTGGCGCCGGACCTCGGCCACCATCCCGGCGGCGGCGCGCCCCACCGCCGTCATGGTCATGGCCGCCACCAGGAAGGGCAGCGTGCCTCCCAGGAAGAGCCCGATGACCACGGCGGGACTCACCAGGTCGATCCCCGTCTCCTGCAGGCCCACCGCCGCCGTGTAGGCCGAGAAGAGGGCCAGCGCCGTGAGGGCGGCCGAACCGATGGCGAATCCCTTTCCGATGGCGGCCGTGGTGTTCCCGATGGAGTCCAGCGAGTCGGTGATGGCCCGGGTCTCCTTCCCCAGCCCGGCCATCTCGGTGATTCCACCGGCGTTGTCCGCCACCGGTCCGTAGGCATCCACCGACATGGTCACCCCCACGGTGGCCAGCATTCCCACCGCAGCGATTCCGATTCCGTAGAGACCCGACACCTCGAAGGCCACGAAGATGGCGCCGGCGATGAGGAAGACAGGAATGGCCGCCGAGTGCATCCCCAGAGCCAGGCCGGTGATGATGTTCGTCGCCGAGCCCGTCCCGCTGGCCTCGGCGATGGCCCGGATGGGCTTGCCCCCGGTGTAATGCTCGGTGACGAGCCCGATGAGGATCCCCACGACGGTTCCGGCCAGGATGGCCCAGAAGGGGCCCGTGGCGGGATAGCTTTCACCCGTGGCCGGGTTCTGGAGCTCGAAGCCCATTCCCACCACCACGAAGTACATGATCAACAGGAAGACCCCGGCGGCGATGAAGGTCATGTTCCGGAGGGCTGCCGCCGGATCGATGTTTTCCATCAGCTTGAGGCTGGCGATCCCCACCAGCGACGCCACGAGTCCCACCATCACGGTAAAGAGCGGAAGTGCCACCGCTTCCACCACGTTGGCGGCCATCACGCCGGCCGTGGCCCCGATGGCGATGGTGGCCACGATGGAGCCCACGTAGGACTCGAAGATGTCGGCACCCATCCCGGCCACGTCACCCACGTTGTCGCCCACGTTGTCGGCGATGGTGGCGGGGTTGCGGGGGTCGTCCTCGGGGATTCCCGCCTCCACCTTCCCCACCAGGTCAGCCCCCACGTCGGCGGCCTTGGTGAAGATCCCGCCACCGACACGAGCAAACAGCGCGATGGACGATGCGCCCATGGCGAACCCGGCGACCACCTCTCCGAAACGCACCAGCTCGACCGGTGACGCCCCGACGGCCATCACCACGTAGAAGATCCCCAGGCCGAGCAATCCCAGCGAGGCCACAGCGAGCCCCATGACCGAGGCACCGAGGAAGGAGACGCGCAGCGCCTTCGCCTGGCCCTCGGTGTTGGCGGCATGGGAGGTCCGAACATTGGCCCGGGTGGCCGCCTCCATCCCCATGTAGCCGGCCAGGGCCGAGCTGACGGCCCCGGCGATGTACGCCAGGGAGCTGGCCACCCCGATGGCCCAGGCCAGAAGGCCGGCCACCACCAGGACGAAGATCGCCAGGACCGTATACTCCCTCCGGAGAAAGGTCATGGCGCCCTCGTGGATCTGCTCGGCCAGGTCGATCATGAGATCGCTGCCGGAGGGCTGCTTCTTGACGTAGAGATAGATGACGAGGGCGATCAGCAGTCCGATCACCCCCAGGATCCAGGCACCTGAGGTCAGGGCTACAAAGTCCATGCGTCCAGCTTCCCCCTCTTGAAGGGTCCGCGTTCTGGCCGGTGGACGAGCCGCCCGGTGGCGAATCGTCCGTGTCCGGCAGGAGGGTCGGCGCCCAGGGGACCCGACCCCTCTCCCGTTGTTCCGGCCCCGTTAGTTCATCGATTGATCCGATTCATGGCCGACTCCATTCCTTCTTCCATCCACAACTCCAGGGCCTCCGGAAGGTCGGCCAGCACCTCCAGAACCCGGTCCTCGTCTTCGGCGGCCATGGGCGAGAGCACCCAGGACACCAGGTCCTGGCCCTCGGGCGGCCGACCGACTCCGATCCTGAGCCGCGGGTACTCCTTGTGGCCCAGCAGGGCTTCGATGCTCTTGAGCCCGTTGTGGCCCCCGGCACTCCCCTGCGGTCGCAGACGAACGCTTCCCGCGGGCCGGGTGGCGTCATCCACCACCACCATCAGGTCCCTGGACACGGAGAAGCCCTCCCGACCCAGGTGGGGTCGGAGGGCCATCCCGCTCCGGTTCATGTACGTGGTGGGCTTGACCAGAAGGACTTCCTGGCCCGCGACCACGCCGCCGGTGACCAGGCCCGGCCCCTCCTGTCTGAAAGGCCCGAAGTCCCAGTCGTGGGCCATCCGATCCGCGGCCCACCATCCCACATTGTGCCGGGTATCGTCGTACCGGGGACCGGGATTGCCCAGCCCCATGACGATCTTCATCAGAACGACGACCGGATCCCGGATCCGTCAGTCTTCGGGCTCTTCGTCCTCGGCAGCCTCGCCTTCGGCCTCCTCGTCGGGCTCCTCGCCCACCAGCTCCGGCTCCTCCACTTCCTCTTCTTCCTCGGGCTCCTCTTCGACGGGCGCGAGGCTGGGAGTCTGGATCGAGCACACGGTCCGGGCCAGGTCCATCAGCACCTCGACGCCCTCCGGGATATCCAGGTCGCTCACATGCAGCGACTCGTTGATCTCCAGCCCCGAGACGTCGGCCTCGATGAAGTCGGGAATCGCCGTGGGGAGGCAGGAGACCGGAAGCATGTAGATCGTCTGCTCCAGCACGCCACCCTGGTCCTTCACCCCGATGGGCGTCCCCTCCAGGTGGATGGGGATATCCAGCTCGATTTCCACCCCGGCCTGGATCCGCAGGAAGTCCACGTGCAGGATCTCGGGCTTGAAGGGGTGGGTCTGGATCTCACGAATCAGGGTGGGGACCGGCGCCTTCGCCCCGTCCACATCCAGGTTCACGATGGTGTTCTCCACCGAGATGGAGTGGAAGAGATGCGAGGTGTCGTTGGCGTCCAGGGTGAGGGAGACGGTATCCTCGTCGCCCCCGTAGACGATGGCGGGAAGCTTTCCGGCGGCCCGGAGCTTCCGGGCCACACCCTTCCCCGATTCCTCGCGGGACTCGGCCTTGAGCGTTACCTGCGTACTCATGTTTCTTCCTTCCGTGCGGGGGCCTGCAGGGCCCGTGGTCTGGTCCGGCACCCCGGGCATTCGCCCCGGGCATCCGGCCATGGTTCAGTCTTCGTCGGTGCGGATCTCGAAGAGCTGGCTCACCGAATCGTTGGAGTAGATGTACTCGATGGCCCGAGCCAGAAGCTCGGCCACCGAAAGTACCGTCAACTCCGGGAATCGTCGCCCCTCGGGAACGTAGATGGTGTTGGTCACCACCAGCTCCGTGAGAGGGGCCGAGGAGAGCTTCTCCACCGCGTTCCCCGAGAGGAGCGCATGGGTGGCGCAGGCGTAGACCGCCTTCGCCCCCCGGTCGTGCAGCGCCCGAACCGCCGAGGTCATGGTCCCGGCGGTGTCCACCATGTCGTCGGTGATCAGGCAATTGCGGCCGTCCACATCACCCACCACCGTCAGCACCTCGGACTGGTTGTGGGCGGGACGGCGCTTGTCGATGATGGCGAAGGTGGCCTCGAGACGCTTGGCGAACCCCCTTGCCATCTTGGCCGACCCCACGTCCGGCGCCACCACCACGAGATCTTCCAGCTCCTTCTGCCGGAAGTACTCGGTGAGGACGGGCGCCGCGTACAAGTGGTCCACCGGGATGTCGAAGAACCCCTGGATCTGGTGCTGATGGAAGTCGATTCCCAGCACCCGATCCGCGCCGGCCGTCACCACCAGGTTGGCGGCCAGCTTGGCGCCGATGGCCACCCTCGGCTGGTCCTTCCGATCCTGTCTGCCGTATCCGAAGTACGGGATCACCGCGGTGATCCGGGCCGCCGAGGCGCGCTTCGCCGCATCGATCAGGAGGAGAAGCTCCATGATGTTGTCGGCCGGTGCCACCGTGGGCTGGATGATGAACACATCCCGGCCCCGGGCATTCCGGTCGATCCGGACGAAGATCTCGCCGTCGGCGAAGTCGTGGATGTGCGCCGCATCAACCTCTTCGCCGAGGAGTTCGCCAATCTCCTCGGCCAGGGGCCGGTTCGCTCGTCCGGAAAGGATGAGCATCGGCCCTCTTCCGTGGGTGTCGTCCATTCGGATACCGTCGGTCCTGGCCTCGGGTCGCGTAGGGTAACAGCCTAGAAACCTAGATACCGCCCCCGGACGCGTCAACGCCCCGTGGCACC
>PWLA01000138.1 GCA_003559555.1 Gemmatimonadota bacterium
ACTTCCGGACGACGGACGTGACGGGCTCGGCGCATCTGCCTGACGGGGTGGAGATGGTGATGCCGGGAGACAACGTGCAGATGGAGGTGGAGCTGATCAGCCCCATCGCCATGGAGAAGGAGCTGCGGTTCGCGATCCGCGAGGGCGGACGCACCGTGGGCGCCGGAGTAGTCACCGACATCATCGACTGAAGAGAGTACAATGCCTCGGGATCAAATCACCCTCGCGTGTTCAGAGTGCGAGGAGCGGAACTACAGCCAGACGAAGAACAAGCGGCTTCACCCGCAACGGGTGGAGTATCGCAAGTTCTGTCCGCGGTGCCGCAAGCACACCCCGCACAAGGAAACCAAGTAGGCATCCATGGTCGCACAGCTGAAGCGCGCCAACGAATTCGTCCAGGAGTGCTGGACGGAGCTCCAGCGGGTCACCTGGCCCGACTGGCCTCAGCTCAAGAACGCCACCCTGGTGGTGATCGTGTTCTGCCTGATGGTGGCGCTGGTGATCTGGCTCATGGATATCGCCTCCCGGTTCCTCATCGACTTCATCATGGGACTTTTCGGAGCCTGAGGCTCATATATGGCGGAGGCTAAGTGGTATGCGATCCAGAGCTATTCGGGGCATGAGAACAAGGTCCAGCGCCTGATCCAACGAAAGATCGACGAGGAGGAGGGCGAGACGCCCGAGGAGAAGGAGGTCCAGGAGGTCCTGGTCCCCACTCAAGAGGTCATGGAGATCAAGGACGGGAAGCGGGTCGAGGTGACCCGCCGGCTCTACCCGGGCTACGTCCTGGTCAAGATGCACCTGAACGATCGCACCCAGCACCTGATCAACAACGTGCAGGGCGTGATCAAGTTCGTGGGATCGGGCCGCGACCCCCAACCCCTCCGGGAGGAGGAGATCAACAAGATCCTGGGCGTCGAGGTGGAGGGAGCCGAAGAGAAGGAGGAAGAGGCTCCCTTCCGGGCCGGACAGGTGGTTGAGATCACCGGCGGGCCCTTCACCGACTTTTCGGGCACGGTTCAGGAAGTCTACGCGGACAAAGGAAAGGCGAAGGTGGAGGTCTCCCTCTTCGGTCGCCCCACTTCGGTGGAGCTGGATTTCACCCAGTTGAAGGGATACTGACACCCCATAGATAATGAGCGCGCGAAGCGCGCCGAGGGAACCAGACGATGGCGAAGAAGGTCGTGGGATTCATCAAGCTGCACGTGCCCGGTGGGCAGGCCAACCCGGCCCCCCCGGTGGGCCCGGCATTGGGCCAGCACGGCGTGAACATCATGGAGTTCTGCAAGCAGTTCAACTCGCAGACTCAGCAGAAGGCCGGGCTCACGATCCCGGTGGAGATCACGGTCTATGCAGACCGCTCCTTCACCTTCATCACCAAGACGCCCCCGGCCGCCGTCCTTCTGAAGAAGGCCGCCGGCATCGACAAGGCATCGGGCGTGCCCCACCGGGAGAAGGTGGCCACGGTGAACCGAGCCCAGTTGCAGGAGATCGCCGAGACCAAGATGGAGGATTTGAACGCCCGGGACATGGACGCGGCGATCCGGATGATCGCCGGGACCGCCCGGAGCATGGGAATTCAGGTCGAGGGCTGACCCGGAGACGGACACGAAGGACACCTTGACCGGCGCTCACAGAAGGCCGGCATCCGAACAACCACCCGGTGTGAACCGCCACGGGTGGGAGGATGACACACGACGGTTCGACGACATGCCGAAACAGGGAAAGAAATATCGCGACGCCAGGGAGAAGGTCCCTATCGGCGTCAAGTTCACGCCGGGACAGGCACTGGAGCTGGTCAAGGACCTCTCCTTCGCCAGCTTCGACGAGACGGTGGAGATCGCAACCCGTCTCTCGGTGGATCCCAAGCAGGCCGACCAGATCGTCCGGGGTACGGTGGTATTGCCCCACGGGACGGGAAAGACGGTCCGGGTCCTGGTCATCGCCGAGGGAGAGAAGGCCGCCGAGGCCGAGGCCGCCGGAGCCGACTACGTGGGGGCCGAGTACGCCCAGAAGATTCAGGAGGGCTGGCTCGAGTTCGACGTGGTGGTGGCCACACCGGACCAGATGGGGAAGGTGGGACCGCTGGGACGCATTCTGGGTCCCCGGGGTCTCATGCCCACCCCGAAGGCCGGCACGGTGACCATGGACGTGGAGCGAGCCGTTTCGGACATCAAGGCGGGTAAGATCGAGTTCCGGGTGGACAAGTCCGGAAACGTGCACGCGCCTTTAGGCAAGCTCTCCTTCGAGCTGGATCAACTGGAAGAGAACCTGGCCGCCTTCATGGACTCCATCATGCGGGCCCGGCCTGCCGCCGCGAAGGGCGGTTACGTCCAGGCGGTCACGGTGTCCAGTACCATGGGCCCCGGGGTCTCCATCGAGCCCAACATCTATCGTCGGAGGCTGCCATGAAGCGGTCCGACAAGGAAGCATTCGTCCAGGAGGTCCAGGACCGGATCCAGAAGGCTCCCGTCCTGTACCTCACGGATTTCAGCGGCCTGGACGTCAAGTCCATGACCGTGCTCCGGGACCGGCTCCACGAATCCGGGGCCGAGTACGTGGTGGTCAAGAACCGCCTGGTGCTCCGGGCCCTCCAGGGAATCGACGAGGAGCTTCCGGATCTCTCGGAGCACCTCAAGGGGCCGACGGCCCTGATTCTGGCGGACGACGGGCCCGTGGCTTCGGCCAAGGCGCTGACGGAGTTCGCCAAGGAGCACGATGACCGGCCCGCATTCAAGGCCGGGATGGTGGATCGCAGGCTGGTCGAGCTCTCGCAGTTCGAGCGGCTGGCGAAGCTGCCCTCTCGTGACGAGCTCCTGGCCCAGTTGGCCGGAGCCCTCGAGGCGCCCATGGCGGCGCTGGCCGGCGCCCTCGGCGCCAAGCTCCAGGAGACCATGGGTCTGCTGGAGGCCCTCCGGGAAGAGAGAGCGGAGGAGGAGTAGGCCTCCCACGAGGTCCACTCCAGATCGTTCCTTCCGCGAGTCCGGAGCCGCCAACGGCCCGACGCAGAATAGCGGGAAGATGAGCAAGCCCAATCCCCGGCACCGAGCCCGGGCACATCAAGGAGACAGTGGTAATGGCTACCAACCAGGAAGAGTTGCTCGACACCATCGGGAACATGACGGTTCTCGAGCTGTCCGAGTTCGTTGAGGCATTCAAGGAGAAGTTCAACGTCACCGCCGTGGCGGCAGCCGCACCGGCCGCCGCCGGTCCCGCGGCCGGGGCCGAGCAGGAGGAGGAGAAGGACGAGTTCGACGTGATCCTCTCCGGCATCGGCGACAAGAAGATCCAGGTCATCAAGGTGATCCGCGAGGTCACGAGCCTGGGTCTCAAGGAGGCCAAGGAGTTGGTGGACAACGCGCCGTCGACGGTCCGAGAGGCCGTGAGCAAGGACGAGGCCGAAGAGATCAAGTCCAAGCTCGAGGACCAGGGCGCCACCGTAGAGTTGAAGTAACGCGGGAACGTCAACCCCGCACCCGGGGTCCACACTCCGGGGGCCAGGGCGGACCGGAGGGGCGACGCGCGTCGCTCCTCCGGTGAGCCGTCCGGTTACAAAGCCGGGTCAGCGCGCATCTCCGACGCCCAAGGGCGAATCGGGGATCGCGGCGCATGCCCCGATTCGTGTTTCATTTCTCCGGACCCTTCCCCGGTCCGGACCTCCAAGGGGGGTCCCTGTTGGAACTTCGGAACGCTTCCCGTCCCGTGGTGAACTTTGCCAAGCTTCACCCGGTCATGCCGATGCCCAACCTTCTGGACGTTCAGCGTCGCTCCTTCGACAAGTTGGTCGAGAGCGAAGAAGATCCGGAAAAGCAGTGGGATTTCAGCCTGGACCGGGTCTTTGGCGAGATCTTCCCGATCTCCGACGTCAACGACAACTTCAGCCTCGAATACGTCTCCGCCGACCTGGGTGAGCCCAAGTACTCGGTAGAGGAGTGCATCGAGCGCGACATGACCTACGCGTCGCCACTGAAGGCCACGCTGCGTCTGGTCGTGTGGGAAGACGTTGAGGAGGACGAGCGTCGGCCCAAGGACATCATCGAGAAAGAGGTCTATCTCGGTGATCTCCCGCTGCTGACCGAGCTCGGAACCTTCATCATCAACGGGGCCGAGCGGGTGGTGGTGAGCCAGCTCCACCGGTCGCCGGGTGTCGTCTTTGAGGAGAACATCCACCCCAACGGGACGCGGTTGAACAGCGCCCGGATCATCCCCTTCCGGGGGTCGTGGGTGGAGTTCGCCATCGACATCAACGACATCTGCTACGTCCACATCGACAAGAAGAAGAAGTTCCCGGCCACGGCGCTGCTGCGGGCCTTCGGCTACGGCACCGACCGGGATATCTACGAGCTCTTCTTCGATACCGTCAGCGTGAAGATCACCAAGGCCAAGCTGGAGCCCGGTTCGGACCTGGAGGGCTCGATCCTGGCCCAGGAGATCGTCAACGACGAGACCGGCGAGATTCTCCTGGACCATGGCAGGGAGCTGGACCGGGACGCCATGGACCGGCTCAAGCGGGCCGGCGTGAAGAAGATCGAGATCTACCATACCCACGCCGATGCCGATACCGAGCGGCAGAGCCCCATCGTCACCCGCACGCTGGCCAAGGACCCCACCAACACCGAGGAGGAGGCCCTCTACGCCATCTACTCCCTCCTCCGCCCGGGCGAGGCACCGAACGTGGAGACGGCCCGGGAGGCGCTGGAGCGGGTCTTCTTCAACCCCAAGCGGTATGATCTGGGCCGGGTGGGCCGCTACAAGATCAATCAGCGGCTGGGACTGGACGAGCCCGGAAGCACCACGGTGCTTACCCGGGAGGACTTCGTGGCCATCCTGGGCTACCTCATCGAGCTGAGCGAGGGCCGGGGATTCACCGACGACATCGATCACCTGGGCAACCGCCGGGTGCGGACCGTGGGTGAGCTCATCGCCAACCAGCTCTCGGTGGGCCTGTCCCGCATGGCCCGGCTCGTTCGGGAGCGGATGTCCATCAACACCGACCCGGAGAAGATCTCCATCGACGACCTGGTGAACGCCCGGACGGTTTCGGCGGTCATCCAGGCCTTCTTCGGCTCGTCACAGCTCTCCCAGTTCATGGACCAGACGAACCCGCTGGGCGAGATGACCCACAAGCGGCGGGTTTCGGCGCTGGGACCCGGCGGCCTTTCCCGGGAACGGGCGGGCTTCGAGGTCCGGGACGTGCACTACTCCCACTACGGGCGCCTCTGCCCGGTGGAGACGCCGGAGGGCCCCAACATCGGGCTTATCTCGTCGCTCACCACCAACGCCCGGGTCAACGACCTGGGCTTCATCGAGACGCCCTACCGTACGGTGGTGGACGGCAAGGTCACCGACGAGATCGAGTGGCTGAGCGCCAACGAGGAGGAGGAGGTCCGGATCGCCCAGGCCAACGCCCCTCTGGACGCCGACGGAAACTTCCTGAACGAGTACGTCCTCTGTCGGGAGCGGGGTGACTTCCCCCTCCTGGAGCCCAAGGACATCGACTACATGGACGTGGCCACCGACCAGCTCGTGTCGGTGGCGGCGGCCCTCATCCCCTTCCTGGAGCACGACGACGCCAACCGGGCCCTCATGGGTTCGAACATGCAGCGGCAGGCCGTGCCCCTCCTGTTCACCGACGCACCGGTGGTAGGCACCGGCCTCGAGGCCAAGGTGGCCCGGGACTCGGGTGCCGTGATCACTGCCCGCCGGGGCGGTCAGGTGGTGCGAGTCACCGCCGACGAGATCGTCATCGACACCGGAGCGGTGCAGGCCAAGGAGACGGACACGCCCCTGGCCAAGCTGGCCCAGTTCGACCGCTACAAGCTCAAGAAGTTCTGGCGGACAAACCAGGACACCGCCATCAACCAGCGGCCCCTGGTGGAGAAGGGTGACCAGGTGGAGCCGGGTGATATCCTGGCCGACGGACCCTCCACCGATCACGGTGAGCTGGCCCTGGGCCGGAACCTGACCGTGGCCTTCATGCCCTGGTTCGGCTACAACTTCGAGGACGCCATCGTCCTCTCCGAGCGGTTGGTGAAGGATGACGTCCTCACCTCCATTCACATTCAGGAGCTGGAGCTCCACGTCCGCGACACCAAGCGGGGGATGGAGGAGATCACCCGGGAGATCCCCAACGTCTCCGAAGATGCCCTGACGGATCTGGACGAGCGGGGGATCGTGCGGATCGGCGCCCGGGTCAAGTCGGGCGATGTCCTGGCCGGCAAGATCACCCCCAAGGGTGAGACTGAGCTCTCTCCCGAGGAGAAGCTCCTCACCGCCATCTTCGGTGAGAAGGCCAAGGACGTGAAGGACTCTTCGCTGCGGATTCCCCCCGGGATGAGCGGCGACGTCATCGACGTGAAGGTGTTCAGCCGCCGGATCGACGATCCCCTCCTGGAGAAGGAGCACGGGGCACGGATCGGTGAGCTCCGGCAGTGGGAGCGCGACGAGATCCGCCGGATCCTGGAAGCCCGCGACGAGGAGCTCAAGGAGCTGCTGCACCTTCAGACCGTGGCTCTCTGCCTCCGGAAGGGCTCGGTGGAGCCCATCATTCCCGAAGGCACCAAGCTCACCAAGGCGGAGCTCGACAAGCTGAATCTGCGGGAGACGGACCTGGGCACCCTCAAGGTGCAGAACAAGGAGATCTCCGAGCGGATCCGGAACCTGGTGGACGTGGCCACCGACCGGGTGGACAAGGTGCGCAAGAGCACCGAGGAGCAGATCGACAAGGTCTTTCAGCCCGACGAGCTTCCCCCGGGCGTGGTTCAGTTGGTGAAGGTCTATCTGGCCGAGAAGCGGAAGATCGCCGTCGGCGACAAGATGGCCGGCCGACACGGGAACAAGGGCATCATCGCCCGGATCGCTCCCGAGGAGGACATGCCCTTCCTCCCGGACGGTTCCCCGGTGGACATCGCCCTGAACCCCCTGGGCGTGCCCTCCCGCATGAATGTGGGGCAGGTCCTGGAGACCCACCTGGGGTGGGCGGCGCAGGTGCTTGGCTTCGAGGCCAAGACCCCGGTCTTCCAGGGGGCGTCCGAGAACGAGATCGGCCTCCTGATCAAGCTGGCCGGCCTGGCCTGGGCGGCCAAGGCCAAGGGGCTCGACGTGGAGGTGCCCTTTGCCGACATGGAGCGCCTCCGGGTGCTGATGGAAGGCGCCCAGAAGGTGGAGCCCGGCGAGACCATGATCGCTCCCGAGCCGGCCCCCGAACCCTCCGTCAACGGAGGCGGACCCGGGTCCGAGGACGAAGTCCGGGGCCTGGGCGCCTCGCTGGATCGGTACCTGACCAGCGACCTGCCCAAGGGTCCGGCGGCCGAGGTGAAGGCGCTGGCGGGCTTTGTGGTTGAGATGGGGCGTCGCTGGGCCGAGCGGGAGGGTGAGGAGCTGGAGGAATTCCTCCCTGCCGTGGCGGCCATCGCCGGCAAGAAGAAGTTGAGCGAGGGACTGGAAGACGCGGTCCTTCAGCTCCTGGCCCGGGCCGAGGTGCGGCCCGACGGCAAGATCTGGCTCAGGGACGGGCGCAGCGGACAGCGCTTTGACTTCCCGGTCACGGTGGGGGCCATGTACATGCTCAAGCTGGCCCACCTGGTGGACGACAAGATCCACGCCCGGAGCATCGGACCCTACTCGCTGGTGACGCAGCAGCCGCTGGCCGGTAAGGCCCAGTTCGGTGGTCAGCGCTTCGGTGAGATGGAGGTATGGGCGCTGGAGGCCTACGGCGCCGCCCATACGCTGCAGGAGATCCTCACGGTGAAGTCCGACGACGTGAGCGGTCGCTCCAAGGTCTACGAGGCCATCGTCAAGGGAGACAACCTCCCGGATCCCGGCGTGCCGGAGTCGTTCAACGTCCTGGTGAAGGAACTCCAGGCGCTGGGCCTCTCGGTCACCCTGGGGAAGAATGCATAGGCGTCGGTCGTCCCCGTCGGTCCGGACCTGCGTGTCCGGGCCGATGGTCCCGATGCTCTTTGAGGAACGCCACTTTTATCTACGGGAATCGAACGTATGATCGACTTTCCCCGGTCCAGAGACGCCCGCGACGCGGACTTCGACTTCATTCAGCTCAGGATCGCTTCCGCCGACGAAGTGCGGAGCTGGTCCTACGGTGAGGTCACCAAGCCCGAAACCATCAACTACCGCTCCTTCAAGCCGGAGAAGGACGGCCTGTTCTGCGAGCGCATCTTCGGTCCTGTAAAGGACTGGGAGTGCCACTGCGGCAAGTTCAAGCGGATCCGGTTCCGCGGCCACGTCTGTGATCGCTGCGGGGTGGAGGTCACCCTCTCCAAGGTCCGCCGCGAGCGGATGGGCCACATCGAGCTGGCCGTGCCCGTCTGCCACATCTGGTTCTTCAAGACGCTCCCCTCGCAGCTGGGCTACCTGGTGGGGATGTCGCTGCGTGACCTGGAGAAGGTCATCTACTACGCCAACTACGTGGTGACCCACCCCGGGAAGCAGGAGCTGGAGTACCTGGACCTGCTGGACGAGGACGAGTACTACGACCTGCGGGTCAAGGCCCGGGAGGAGGGCGACGACGACTTCACGGCCCAGATCGGGGCCGACGCCGTGCGCACCCTCCTGAAGGAGCTGGACACGCCGGAGCGGGCGGTCATCTACAAGAACTCCGACGGGAAGGGGCTGGATCGCCTGGCCGACTGGCTCCGTCACGAGATCAAGACCGAGACCTCGCAGCACCGCAAGAAGAAGAAGCTGAAGCGGCTCAAGGTCGTGGACGCGCTGCGCAACTCGGGCGAAAGCATCGAGGGCCGCAACCGTCCCGAGTGGATGGTCATGGACGTGCTCCCGGTGATTCCCCCGGACCTGCGTCCGCTGGTCCCCCTGGACGGGGGCCGGTTCGCCACCTCGGACCTGAACGATCTCTACCGCCGGGTGATCAACCGGAACAACCGGCTCAAGAAGCTGATCGACATGAAGGCGCCGGAGGTCATCCTCCGCAACGAGAAGCGGATGCTGCAGGAGGCCGTGGACGCCCTCTTCGACAATGGGCGCCGCTCCAAGGCCATTCGCGGACGGGGCAAGCGGCCCCTCAAGTCGCTCTCCGACATGCTGAAGGGCAAGCAGGGACGCTTCCGCCAGAACCTGCTGGGGAAGCGGGTGGACTACTCGGGCCGGTCGGTCATCGTGGTGGGTCCGGAGCTGGACCTCCACCAGTGCGGCCTGCCCAAGGCCATGGCGGTGGAGCTCTTCAAGCCCTTCATCAT
>PWLA01000176.1 GCA_003559555.1 Gemmatimonadota bacterium
GGGAGAGGGAGAGCGGCGGCCCCTGGTGGAGCCGGATGAGCCTCTCCTGACGTACTCCCGGCCCGTGGGAGAGTACACTGGCGCCGATGCCGACTCCATCCTGGTGGATTTCTACCTCTCCGGAGTGAGATTGTCGCCGGAGGGCTACCGGGTACGCCTCTTCGTGGACGGGATGGGCGAGACCCTCATCACGAGCTGGGCGCCGCACATTCTGGTGGGACTCCCGGCCGGGGAGCACACGATCGGGCTCGAGCTCCTGGATCCGGAAGGGGTCCCGGTGCCGGGCGAGTTCAACCGGACCGAGCGGACCATCAGCGTGACGCCAGGGGGAAGGGAGGAGTAGGACTCCGGAAGCGCGCCGCGTTGGATCGGTGTGTCGGCTCCCGATGCGCCAGGAGTCCGATCGGGCGGCCGTTTCCGCTCCTACGGTACTTGCCCGGTGATAATCAAATGTTTATTCATTCAGGACTTCGTCACTCCGACCCGACCCGTCCATGACCGCTTCTCCTGGGATTTGCTCGGCGTTCCGGTCCGGCTCCCCCCGCCGGGGGCTCGGCGTGGTGGTGGCCACCGTGGCGGCCGTTCTGGTGGTTGCCGGGTTCCAGCCTGCGGAGGCCCAGTCGCTGAGGGGTTCGGCGGCCTCGTTGGACCGCCAGAACGAGCAGGCCCGGGCCCATGACTTCACCCTGCTGGAGACCCCGGCCCAGGTCCGCCGCTTCGTGGAGCTGGGGTACCTGGTACCGATCCGACCCACGGAGAACCTGGGGATCGCCAACGTCTCCTTCCCCTACGCCCGGCCCGAGGTTCGGCTCTTTCTGCAGCGCCTGTCGGCCCAGTATCGGTCGGCCTGTGGCGAGCGGCTCGTGGTGACCAGCCTGACCCGACCCCTCTCGAACCAGCCCCCCAACGCCTCGTCCCGCTCGGTGCATCCGACGGGGATGGCGGTGGATTTTCGGCGAAGCGGAAACGCCCGGTGCCGTTCCTGGCTCGAATCCACCCTCCTCACGTTGGAGGGCCAGGCTGTCCTGGAGGCGATCTACGAACGGAATCCGCCCCACTACCACGTGGCGCTCTATCCCCAGCCCTACGCCCAGTACGTGGCGGCCCGGACTGGCGATGAGAGCGTGGGGGCCCAGGCCGGCCGGGGCGACCCGGAAGTGGAGCTGGAGTGGGTGACCCACCGGGTACGACGGGGCGAGAATCTCACCGCCATCGCCTCGAGGTACGAGAGCACGGTGACCCGGATCCGGTCCGAGAACGGACTGAGGGGAAGTCGCATTCTTGCCGGTCAGGAGCTGCGGATCCCGGTCTACCGGGAGGTGCCGGCCGAGGCCCGGACCGTTACCGCGCAGGCCGCCGAAACAGAGGTCGACGAGGCGGAGCCGGAGGTTTCGGAAGGGCTCGACCAGGGGGCCGAAGCCGGGCCCGATGAGCAGGCCAACGGCGACGAGGGCGACAGTGAGGATGGGTCCGCCGGATCGGGCCAGCGGGAGCACGCCGGCGAGGAGCTCACCCACCGGGTGGCCAGTGGGGAATCGCTCTGGACCATCGCCCGGCGTTACGGGGTGAGCCAGGGATCCCTCCAGCGAGCCAATGGCCTCCAGGGGACCCGGATCTTCGCCGGTCAGGAACTGGTGGTCCCGGAGAGCGACGGTTCGGACGCCCAGCCGCTCACCCACCGGGTGACCCGGGGGCAGTCGCTCTGGACCATTGCTCGGCAGTACGGGGTGAGCGAAGCGGAACTCCAGGCGGCCAACGGGCTCAGGGGGAGCCGCATCCTGGTGGGCCAGGAGCTCACCATCCCGGCGGCCGGTAGTGGGGGAGGTGCTTCCGCCGTGGTGGAGCACCGGGTGGCCCGGGGGGAGTCGCTCTGGACCATCGCCCGCCGCCACGGGACCACCGTGAACGAGCTGCGCCGGGTGAACGGGATCGGCGGATCCGGACAGATCCATCCCGGTCAGGTGCTCCGGGTACCGACAGGAAACTGAGCGGCCCGTACGCCCCGCTCGGACCGTCAGGCCCCACCCCAGAGGAAGGTCATGGCCTCGTCGTAGGGGACCAGCTCCAGCGGCGAGATGCGGTCCCGCCGAAGGAGGACGTAGGTCGGCCGGTCCGGATAGCGCTCCAGGACCCGGGTGTTCAGCTCCGGCCCCATCTCCCGCACGTAGATCGTCCGGCCTCCTTCGATCTCCGGTAGTCCTCCCAGCCAGTGGAGGTGGCCCGCGTCGATGATCCCTCCCCGCTCGTCGGCCCGGATCTGCCGGACACACGCGTCCGAGAGCTCCTCCTGCGGGATGTACCGGATCCGGGTCCCCTGACCTACCTGGCCTTCCTGAAGACCCTCGTAGGGGGGCGGTCGCCGGACCAGGTCCAGGGGGGGGAGCCGGGCGGCGGACGGGGCCTCAGCCGCCTCCGGAGGGATCTCCCACTGGCCCCTGCCGTCCCGGTCCCGGTATGCCGCCAGTGGCCCTTCTCCCTGGCGAAAGCCCTGTCGATGGGTCTCCACGGTGCAGGTGGAGTTCTGCCGGAGGGCGGTTTCGGCCACTCCCTGAGGGACGCCGTGGGAGACGAGCTCGGCGGTGATGCGCCCGCCCCAGGATCCGGTGACGAAGACCACTGCGCCGGGAGGGGCTGCGGGCTCGGCCAGCCGATATCCGGCAGAGAGGTCGCCTCCCATCCCGCTCATCCGATGGGGACCCAGGACGAGGGCGCCCATGGCCGCGCCCAGCACCAGGAGCTGGCCTGCCCGACGGGGATTGACCACCAGTCCCCGGCCGTCCCGGCGGGGGAGGCGCTCCACCAGGTAGGCCAGGGCGGCCGCCACCAGGAGCCCCCAGGTCGGTGCGAACTCGGCCAGCATGCGGGGCCCCATGAAGTTGCCGTGATGCCAGTAGAAGGCACTCAGGGCCACCGGCAGGAGGGCCCAGCCGGCCAGGACGCGGACGCGCCACTCCCGGCCCATGCCCAGGAGGAGCGCCAATCCCACCAGCGTGATCGCCGGGAGGGGGAACTCCACCAGGTTCCGGTTCAGGCTGGAGAGGTCGGCGGAGGTGTAGGCCAGCGATTCCCGGGGGCCGAATCGGTTCCCCCACGGGTCCAGCCCCAGGCCCAGCCCTGCCGCCTCCCCGAACGTGGAGTGGTAACCGAAGGTGAGGGGGTGGCCGAAGAAGTAAGCGTTGTACCAGCCGTGGAGGAGAAGGAGGGGAAGCCCGGCCAGGACGGCGGCTCCGCACCAGCCGGCCATCCGTCGCAGGCCCGGCGTCTCCCGGGGCAGCCAGACCAGAAGGACCACCACGACGCACACGGCCACTGCCCCCAGGGGTCGGACCAGAAGGAGGCCCGTGACTCCGGCTCCGGTGGCGGCGGCCCACGGCCATCCCTCCTCCCGAGCCCTGAGCGCCGCCAGAACGGTGGCCACCCCCAGGAGCGCGGCGGTGCCGTGGTTCATGAAGGAGGCAGTTTGCAGGATGAGCAGGGGGGAGAGGGCGCCCAGCAGGGCTCCGCCCCGGGCCACCAGCGGTCGCTCCGGCAGGAGCCGGAAGGCCAGGCGGGCGGTGAGCCATCCGGTGAGTCCTGCCACCACCACCGGCCCCAGCCAGGCGGCTCCCACGGCGAGTCCGGGGGCCAGGACCAGCGAATGGCCGGGGGGAAAGTGGGAGACCCACCCGTTCGGGGAGGCCACGGTATTCGGAAAATACCAGAAGCCACCCTCCAGGACGTGGGCCCCGGGTCCCGCCAGCCGGCCCCGGGCCAGGTATCGGGCGTGGATGAGCTGGGCTGCGGCGTCCATGAGGTTGGGTCGGCCCTGGAAGACCAGGAGGTGCTGGAGGGCGACGGCCCCGGCGGCAATTGCGCCCACTGCGGCGGAAAAGATCCGCTGGGAACTCGCCGTCAGGATGCGGCCGGCGCCTCGTACCCAGCGCCCCAGCCGTTCGTCGGAAAACACCAGCGTCGCCAGCGCCACCCCACACACGAGGACGAGGCTGGCACGCCACAGGAACTGGACCTGGGCCTCGGTGGCTCGGAGGGTCGAGGCTCCGAAGGCTCCGGTGGCGGGATGGTCCAGGTACCGGTACAGGGGGAGCAGGGTCAGGACCATCACCGCGGCGCCGGCCAGCCGGAAGAGGGTGGTGGCGTGCGAGGGACGGCGGGATGGCGGCATGGGGTATGGGCGCGGTTGGAGGAGTCGGGACGGGAGGGGGCGGCCACCAACCGCCGGCCCCCCGGGGGCCTCCTTCCCCGAGTATGGGGTGGATCGGGTTCCGGGGCCACCGGTGGCGCGCGGGCCCCTGGATTCCTAAACTCCGGGGTAGAGAAGCGTGCGTCGGAGTTCGGGCCGCCTGGAGTCCCGACTCCCCCCTGTCTCCCCTGGTCGCCGAGGTTCTTTCCGTGTCCGCACCTGATCATTCCGTTCGCCTTCTCGTGGCGTCGCCCGGAGTGGAGCTGAGCCCAAGCGAACGGAAGGCCCTGGATCTGCTGGCTGTGGGCGGCGAGGCCCTGGATCCCAGTGCCCTTCCGGACAGTCTGCCGGAGGGTGGAGGGTGGTTGGTCCTGCCTTCCAAGACTTCCCCGGAACGGCTGGGCGAGGTGGTATCGTCGCTGGGCCGGATCGGGGATCCGTGGGCGCTCCTCTGGCTCGAACCGCTGGAAGGGTCGGAGGTCGAAGATGCGGGCGAGTCCGGGGAAGACGAGGGGCAGGTGCGAATTCGGGTGCTGCCCATCTCCCTGGGATATCCCGAGGACCTGGATCAGGTCTCCAGGCGCCTGGAGTCCACGGGGATGGACTCGGGGTACCTGAGCCACCGGAAGGTTCTCCTGGATCTCTCCAAGGTTCGCCACGACGTCAACAATGCCCTCACCTCGGCGCTGGCCGAGACCCAGTTCATGCAGATGGACAACGAGCCCGGAACGGAGCTGGCCGAAGGCCTCGCCCTGGTGGAAACCCAGCTCCGGAAGATCCGGGATCTGATGGTGGAGCTCACCGTGCTGCGGGTGAGTTCCCGGTGAGGGAGGCCGGAGCCGTGGGTGGGAACGGCGGCGAGCGGCGGACGAGGCGCGGGAAGGATCGTCGCGTCCAGCCCGATCGGAGGTCGTCGCAGGCCGAGCCCCAGCCCCGGTACTCGACCCGCTCGATCCTCCGCTGGATCTACATCGGGCGGATGACGCTGGCCGGCGGCATCTTCGGCGGCGCCCTGGTGGTCTGGGAGGAGGCGGTTCCCTTCGACACCCTGGTGGCCACCGTGGTCTTCGTGTCGGCCCTCCTGGTCACCGTGTGGGGGGTGGCGGACCGCTACCGCCAGCCGGGACCGCCGCGGCGAAGCTTCCTCTACGCGCAGGTGACCTTCGACACGGTGATGATCAGCGCCGTCGTGCACATCACCGGAGGGGTCGGGAGCATCTTCGCCGCCCTGTACATTCCGGTCATCGCTGTGGCTGCCGTCATCCTGCCCTTTCCGGGAGTGGCCTTCATCGGCGGCCTCTGCGTCCTCCTCTACCTGACGGACGCGGTGTGGGGACAGGGGATGGATGCCTTCTCCGGAACCATGTTCCTTCAGCTGGGGCTCTTTGGCGTGGTGGCCGGCATCGCCGGTGTGTTGGGGGATCGCCTCCGGCGGACGGGCACGGCGCTGGGCGCGGTGGAGTCGGAGTTGCGGCGTCTGCGCCTGGACACCAGCGAGGTGCTGGCCACGGTGAGCTCCGGTGTCCTGACGGTGGACGAGGGCGAGCGTCTGGTCTACATGAACCCGGCAGGGGAAGCGCTCCTGGGGATCGATGCCCGGCAGTGGCTGGGCGCGCCGGTACTGGAGCGGGTGGAGGAGGTGGCGCCGGAGCTGGCGGGCCTCTTCCGGCTTTCCTTCGAGAAGGGAATGCCCTTCTATCGGGAGACGGCTACGGCCGTTCGGGACGGAGAGCGGATCATTCTGGGGGTCGCCACGACCCTGCGGGAGGCGGAGGGGGAGCCCCGGGCCGTGACGGCCATCTTTCAGGACATCACCGACTCCCAGCGGCTGGCCCTGCTGGACCGGCAGAACGAGCGGCTGGAGGCGGTGGCCGAGCTGGCGGCCTCCATGGCCCACGAGATCCGCAACCCCCTGGCCTCGATCCGGAGCGCCGTGGAGCAGTTCACCAGCCCTCGCATCAGCGACGAGGACCGGAACAAGCTCTCCAACATGGTGGTGCGCGAGTCCGGTCGCCTGAGCCGCCTCCTGTCGGACTTCATCGACTTCAGCCGGGTTCAGATGGGTCGCCGGGAGCGCCTGGACCTGGTGGGGCTGGTGGAAGATGCGGTGACGGTGGTGTGCCAGCATCCGGAGGCCGAGAATTGCGAGGTGGAGGTGGCCATGGAGGGAGCGCCCGACTTCCTGGATATCGAGGGGGATCCGGACATCCTGCACCGGGCCCTCCTGAACCTGCTCCTGAATGCGGTGCAGTTCTCGCCGGACGGGGAGACGGTGGAGGTTCGGGTTGAGGATCTGAGAGGGAGCCTGCGAGCTCCTGAGCTGGGGGTGGAGAAGCCGGTTCGGGTCCGGATCCGGGACCACGGACCCGGGGTGCCAGCCGAATCGGTGACCCGGCTCTTCGATCCGTTTTTCACCACCCGGCAGGGGGGAAGCGGTCTGGGGCTGGCCATGGTCCACCGGGCCGCCGAGGCCCACGGGGGAGCCATCGTCCTGGAGCAGCCCGAGGGTCGCGGCGCCGAATTCATCCTCTACCTCCCGGCCCATCCTCCCCCGCACCCCCGGGCAGGCGGAGAGGCGGGGGAGTCGGCGCACGAGGTGGAACGAGACCCGAACGAAGAAACTTCCGCGCCGGCCCCCATGGGACGGGCGGAAGAGCGATGAGACGCGCCGGACGCCGGCGCCTGAATACCTTCCATGAACGGAGACTTCGAATGTTCGAGGTAGAGAATGTCTGAGCAGGCCCCCGCCATCCTTCTGATCGATGACGAATCGGGGATTGTCGAGACCGTGGAGATCCTCCTGCGGGGGGAGGGCTACGAAGTGCGCACGGCGCTCGGCGGAAAAGCCGGGGTGGCGGCCCTGGAGGAGAAGATTCCGGACCTGGTCATCACCGACATCCGCATGCCCGGGGTGACGGGGCTGGAGATCCTGACCCGGGCCCAGGAGCTCGATCCCGAGCTGCCGGTGATCCTCATGACGGCCCAGGCCTCGCTCCAGTCCGCCATGCGGGCGGTGAACGAGGGGGCCTACTACTATCTCCAGAAGCCCTTCTCCAACGATGAGCTCCTGGCCATCTGCCGGCGGGCGCTGGAGGCCCGCAACCTGAAGGTGGAGAACCGGAAGCTCAAGAAGGAGATCAAGCTGAGGTCCCGGGGAGGGGGCGACCGGCCCATCGGCAAGTCCCGGTCCTTCTTGGAGGTGCTGGAGCTGGCCGAGACAGCGGCTCCCACCGACTCCACCGTCCTCATCAGCGGAGAGAGCGGGACGGGGAAGGAGGTGGTGGCCCGCTTCATCCACGCCCGCTCGGATCGGAGCGATCGACCCTTCTACTCCATCAACTGCGGCGCGCTTCCCGAGAGCCTCCTGGAGAGCGAGCTGTTCGGGCATGTGAAGGGATCGTTCACCGGTGCGGTGCGAGACAAGGAGGGCCTCCTGGCGGCGGCTTCCGGGGGCACCTTCTTCCTGGACGAGATCGGCGAGATGGTGCCCAAGACCCAGGTAAAGCTCCTCCGGGCGATCCAGGAGCGGGAAGTGACGCCGGTGGGGTCTACCAAGTCCGTGCAGGTGGACGTGCGCATCCTGGCGGCCACCAACCAGGACCTGGAGGAGGAGATCCGGGCCGGCCGTTTCCGGAGCGACCTCTACTACCGGTTGAATGTGATCCAGGCCAACCTGCCCCCGCTCCGGGAGCGCCGGGAGGACGTGCCCCTGCTGGCCCGGCACTTCCTGAAGAAGATGGCCGGTGAGGACGAGGAGCCCCGGGAGTTGAGCGACGAGGCCATGGATGCGCTTCTGGCGCACGACTGGCCCGGGAACGTGCGGGAGCTGGAGAACGCCCTGGAGCGGGCGTCGGTGCTGAGCAAGGGAAAGGAGATCGGAGCCGAGGCCCTCCCGGTCCGGATCACCGAGCCGCCCACCCCCCAGCTCGTCTCGGAGACGGATCCGCCCAACCCGCCCATGGAGACCATCGAGCGGGCCTACATCCAGTGGGTGCTGCAAGCCGAGGGGGGCAACAAGAGCCGGGCCGCCGACGTGCTGGGCATCGACCCCTCGACGCTGTACCGGAAGATCAGCCGCTACGGGCTCCAGGACGGATGAGCGGAGCGGACGTCGACGGGGGATCGGTGGGGGAGCGGGACGCGGAGCCAGCGGACGCGCGGACCGGGATCCCGGTGTGGCGGAAGGGGGCGGACGGACGGCCCACACCGCCGGATCGGAAGCTTCCCTGGGATCGGGTGGCGCTTTCCGTCGTCATCCCGGTCTACAACGAACGCAAGACGGTGGAGCGGGTCCTGGAACGGGTTCGGCAGCTCCCCTTGAGCCTGCAGGTGGTGGTGGTGGACGACGGCTCTACCGACGGCACCCGGGAGCTGTTGCCCCGACTGGAGAAGGAGGGCCAGATCGACACCCTGGTCCTGCACGAGGAGAACCGGGGGAAGGGGGCGGCGCTCCGGACCGGCTTCGCCCACGCCACCGGCGACGTGGTGGTAGTCCAGGACGCCGACCTGGAGTACGACCCCTTCGAGCTTCCTGCGCTCCTGGAACCTATCCTGAGGGGATGGGCGGACGCCGTGTACGGATCCCGCTTCCTGGGCGGTCCCCACCGGGTGCACCTCTTCTGGCACTACCAGGGGAATCGGTTCCTGACGCTGCTCAGCAACGTCTTCACCGATCTGAACCTCACCGACATGGAGACCTGCTACAAGATGGTCCGGCGGGACCTCCTCGAGACCCTTCCACTGACCCGGGAGCGCTTCGGCATCGAGCCCGAGCTCACCGCCCGGCTGTCCCAGGCCGGCGCCCGGATCTACGAGCTGCCCATCAGCTACCGCGGCCGGAGCTACGCCGACGGCAAGAAGATCGGGTGGAAGGACGGGGTGGCCGCCCTCTGGCACATCGTGCGCTCCCACCTCCTGCCGCCGAAGGCCCAGCCCTGGGAGCGCCCGGCGCGGGATCCATGGGAGGACGGCGACGAC
>PWLA01000103.1 GCA_003559555.1 Gemmatimonadota bacterium
GGCTGCCTCTGCCTCGGCCTTGGCTTCCTCGGCCTCGGCCTTGGCCTCGTCCTCGGCCATCTCCTTCTCGGCCTTCCGGCGAGCCGCCAGCTCCTCGGCTTCCCTGGCCTTCTTCTCCTCCAGGTCCACCTCGCCGAAGGCGATGGTCTCGTCACCACCCATGCGGGCCTTGGCCAGCAGGGTCTTCACGGTGTCGGAGGGCGTGGCGCCCTGCTCCAGCCAGTAGTCCACCCGGTCCAGGTCCAGGACCACGCGAGCCGGCTGGGTGAGGGGCTGGTAGTAACCGAGGCTCTCTACGAAGCCACCATCGCGGGCCTTGGCCCGATCGGCCACCACCACGCGATAATGCGGCTGCTTTTTCCGGCCCATGCGCCGGAGTCGAATACGAACGGCCATGTGTGTCTCTTCTGTTTGCCTGCGTTGCGGCCCGTCCGCGTGACGGGCTCAAGAGGTCCGGCCGGGGCCTAGCGGGACAGCATCCCCTTCATCCCCGGCATTCCCTGCATTCCCTTCATCTTCTTCATCATCTTCTGCATCTGCTTGAACTGCTTCAGGAGGCGATTCACCTCCGCCACCGAACGACCACTACCCCGGGCGATGCGGACCCGTCGTGACCGGCCGATGATCTCCGGTCGGCGTCGCTCGTCCGGGGTCATCGAGAGAATGATGGCCTCGGTGTGCTTCAGCCGCTTGGGGTCCATGTCCCCGACCGGCAGTTTGTTCTTCATCCCCGGGATCAGCTTCATGAGCTGGTCCAGGGGACCCATCTTCTGCACCTGCCGCATGGCCACGAGAAAGTCTTCAAGGTTGAACTTCCCCTTGCCCATCACCTTCGCTTCGAGCTGGGCCGCATCCTCGTCGGCCACCGCTCGCTCGGCCCGCTCCACCAGTCCCACCACATCCCCCTTCTGGAGGATCCGGCCGGCCAGGCGCTCGGGGTCGGCGGCGTCCAGGTCGTCCACGCCCTCTCCCACACCCACGAACTTGATGGGCTTTCCCACCACGCTCCGGATGGAGAGGGCCGCGCCGCCCCGGGCGTCACCGTCCATCTTGGTGAGCACGATTCCGCTCACCCCCAGGGCGTCGTCGAAGCCCTGGGCGATCCGCACCGCCTCCTGCCCCGTCATGGCGTCAGCCACGAAGAGGATCTCGTCGGGCGAAACCGCATCGCGGATCCGTCCCAACTCGTCCATCAGCGGCTCGTCGATCTGCAGCCGGCCGGCGGTGTCCACGATGAGCACCGCCCGCTTCTGCTCCCGAGCCGCCGCCAGCGCCTCCCGGGCCGTCTCCACCGGGTCCCCTCCCGCCGTCCCGGCGTGGATGGGCACCTGGATCTGCTCGGCCAGGGTGGTGAGCTGTTCCACCGCTGCCGGCCGAACCAGATCACAGGCCGCCAGCATGGGCTCCCGACCCTCCCGGAGGAGGCGACGGGCCAGTTTGGCTGCCGTGGTCGTCTTCCCCGAACCCTGCAATCCCACCACCAGGATCACGGTGGGCGGCGTCGATGCCCACTCCAGGGTCGGTCTCCCTTCCCCCAGCAACTCGGCCAGCTCGTCCTGCACGATCTTGACGATCTGCTGGCCCGGCGAGACCGACTTGAGGACCGCCGCTCCCAGGGCCCGCTCCTCGACCCGCTTCAGGAACTCCCGGGTGACCTTGTAGTTGACGTCGGCTTCGAGGAGGACCCGCCGGATTTCCCGGAGTCCCTCCTTGATCATGGACTCGTTGAGCACCCCGCGCTGGCGGAACTTCCCCAGCACGGAATCCAGCTTCTCGCTCAACTCTTCGAACATGAACCGTCGAACCCTCGGTGGTCATTCGTTTCGTGAACCGTGCGTCTGGACCGCACAGGTGTAGAGCTTTTCAAGTTAATGGTCGACATGCACCTTGTGAAGGTCAGGCGACCCGAACGATCTGACTCCGTCGGGTCCCCACCGAGACCATTTCAATGGGGGCGCCGGTGAGTTCCTGGATCCGGTCCAGGTAGCGCCGGGCGTTCCGGGGCAGATCCTCCAGGCTCCGGGCCCCGGTGGTGGGCACCTCCCACCCCTCGTGGGTCTCCAGGATCGGCTCTACCGATTCCAGCCCCCAGGTGTCGGCGGGAAACTCCTCCACCACTCCCGCCGGCGTGCGGTACCCGGTGGCCACCGAGACCTCCGGAAGCGAGTCCAGAACGTCCAGCTTGGTCACCGCCAGCCCGGTCAGCCCATTCACCCGGGCGGCGTGCCGGGCCAGGACCGCGTCGAACCACCCGCAGCGCCGGGGCCGGCCGGTGGTGGCGCCGAACTCTCCTCCCAGCTCCCGCATCCGCTCGTCCATCTCGGGGTCGAACTCGGTGGGGAGAGGGCCGTTGCCCACCCGGGTGGTGTAGGCCTTGACGACCCCCAGGACCGACCGGATCCGGGTGGGACCCACCCCGATCCCGGTGGCCGCAGCCGCCGCAGTGGTGTTGGAGGAGGTCACGTACGGGTAGGTGCCGTGGTCCAGGTCCAGCGCCGTGCCCTGGGCTCCCTCCAGGAGGACCCGCTGGTCCCGGGCCAACGCCAGATCCACCTCGCGACCCGTGTCGGTGGAGAGGGCCAGGAGGCGCTCCCGGAGACGGGCCACCTTCTCCACGGCCTGGTCCAGGTCATCATCCTCCTCCCGTCCCAGCTCCACCAGTCGGCCTCGGGCCCGGGCCACGCCCCGAGCCACCAGCTCGCGGAAGCGGTCCTCGTCCTCCAGGTCCGCCACACGGATCCCCCGCCGTCCCGCCTTGTCCTCGTAGGCCGGCCCGATCCCACGGCCGGTGGTCCCGATCTTGTCGGCCGCCTCGTCCTCCAGGGCCCGATCCAGGACCCGGTGGTAGGGGAGCAGAAGGTGGGCTCGGCGGCTGACGCCCACCCGGCCTTCCACCTCGATCCCCCGCCGCAGGAGGGCGTCGTACTCCTCGAAGAACTGGATCAGGTCGAGGACCACCCCGTTTCCCAGGAGGCAACGCTTGGCCGGATGCAGGATCCCAGAGGGGATCTGGTGGAGGATGAACTCGTCGTCACCGACGTGAACGGTGTGGCCGGCGTTGGCCCCCCCCTGATAGCGGGCCACAACGTCCACCTCCTCGGCCAGGACGTCGACGATCTTTCCTTTCCCCTCGTCGCCCCACTGGCAGCCGACGACGACCACGCAGGGGCTGGATCCGGCTGGTTCGTACACCGTCTTGATCACTCCTTCCTGGGTCTGCCCTCGTGCCGCGCCGGACCGGGGAAGCCGAAGCGGTGGGACCGACCCCCATGGACATGAAAAAAGCCCTTCCCGGAGGGAGGGGCTCGCTGGACGCAGCTTCGCTCGCTGCTGGATCCTTGAGGAGAAGGTACCCCCGGCCGATCAGGGTGTCAAGAAAGGTGGGGACGCCGCTACCGGGCAGGCGTCACCCCCCCAGCAACCCCGCCACCTCCAGGGCCGCCTCCACCTCGCGACGTCCCTTTTCGTCCAGGGACCGGAGAGGAGGCCGGGGCGGCCCCCCGTGGAGGCCGAGGAGCTCGAGGGCGGCCTTGACCCCGGGAACGCCCCAGCGGGCCACGATCCCCTTGTGGAGCGGGCCCACCTTCTCCTGCAGCCGCCCGGCTTCGGCCCCCCGGCCCTCCACGAAGGCCCGATGCAGGTCCGCGCTCCACTGCGGCACCAGGTTGGCCACCCCCAGGATCCCTCCCACCGCCCCAACCTCCAGGGACGGATAGAGGGTCGCCCCGTTGCCCACCAGCACCTGGAAGTCCGCCCGGGCACCGGTGACGTACTCCGCCAAAAGATCCAGGTCGCCCCGGGAGTCCTTCACCCCGATGATGTTGGAATGCTCGGAGAGCTCGGCCACCAGGCCCGAGGCCAGCTCCACCGTGCTGAAGCGCAGGGGGACCTGATAGAGGATCACCGGCACCCCGGCGTCGTCGGCCACCGCCAGGTAGTGGTCCCGGAGCACGCCCGGGGTCATGGCGCTTCGGTAGTAGGCCGGAGGCTGCACCAGCACGGCGTCGGCACCGGCCTCCCGGGCATCCCGGGTCAGCGTCCGGGTGGCTCGGGTCGATTCGGCGCCGGTACCGGCCACCAGGAGGCGGTCCGAGGGAATCACGCTCCGAGCGGACTCCAGGGCGACCCTCCGTTCCGTCCGATCCAGCAGGACGGCCTCGCCGGTGGAGCCTCCCACCACCACGCCCCGGACGGGATGCTCCAACCAGCTTCGGATGTTGGCCCGGAAGGCCAGCGCGTCCAGCTCGCCCGTGACCGAATCGAAGGGGGTGGCAGCCGGGATCAGGATTCCGCTCAGCTCCATGGTGCCTCCAGATCAGCCATCGCGAGAGAAGGTGGGGTCGCTGTACATCTGGTCCATCGCCTGGTCCCTGGGCTCGCCCGAGCCCTCCCCCAGGAACTTCATCTTCAGCTCGAAGTCCGAAGGATTGCTGGCGGCAGCCTTGGCCACGTCGAAGGTGACCATCTCCCGGTGAACCAGCTCGGCCAGGTGCTGATCGAAGGTCTGGGAGCCGTAGTGCTCCCGGCCCTCGGCGATGAGGTCGGTGATCTCCGGCACCCGTTCCGGATCGCGGATGCAGTCCCGGATCGTGCCCGTCACCACCATCACCTCGCACGCCACCACCCGGCCCGACCGGTCTGCCATGGGCAACAGGCGCTGCGCGATGATGGCCTGGAGCGTCTCGGAGAGGCGAATCCGGACCATCTCCTGCTCCGAGCGGTCGAAGACGGCGATGAGCCGGCTGATGGTCTGGACCGAGTCCTGGGTGTGGACGGTGGAGATGACCAGGTGGCCGGTCTCGGCCGCCTTCAGGGCGATGTCGATGGTCTCCGTATCGCGCATCTCCCCGATGAGGATCACGTCGGGATCCTGCCGCAGCGCCGCCCGGAGCCCGTCATTGAAGTTCATGGTGTCGGTGCCCACGTCCCGCTGGGTGATGGACGACTTCCGGTCACGGTGCAGGAATTCGATGGGGTTCTCCAGCGTCACCACGTGCTTGGAGGCGTGCTGATTGATGTGCTGCACCATGGCCGCCATGGTGGAGCTCTTTCCGGAACCGGTCACCCCGGTGACCAGGATCAGTCCCCGGTCATGCTCCGAGATGGTCTCCAGCACCGAGGGCAGCCTCAGCTCCTCGAAACTGGGGACGTCGAAGGGAATGACCCGCATCACGATCATGAGGGTTCCCCGCTGCCGCAGGATATTGACCCGGAAGCGCCCGAGCCCCGAGAGCCCCCAGGAGCAGTCCAGGTCCGTGAGATCGTCGATGCGCTCCCGATCCGACTCCCGGGGGATGAGCTTCAGCGCCAGGGCCCGCACCTGCTCCTGGCTGAGGCGCTGCTGGGTGAGAGGCACGAGCTGTCCGTGAATCCGGGCCCGGACCACGTCTCCCGCCTTCAGGTGGATGTCGCTGGCCCCCCGCTGGATGGCGGCCTTGAAGATCTCTGTCATGGGGTCATCTGGCAGATGGAGTCCGTAGCGGAAGGCTGACTGTGGGCAAAGATAGGGAGGCACCGCCCGATGCCGCTACCACCGGCTCCCCGACGGGCGGGCTCAGTCCGGCCGCCGTGAGGCCCAGTCCATCCCCATCCGCTCCCGGACCTGCCGGATGGTGGACCGGGCCTCCTGGCGGGCACGCTCCGCTCCCTCCTCCAGGATCCGGTAGACCTCCCGGGGATCATCACGGAGTTCGGCGGCACGCGCGCGGGCCTCGGCAAAATGGTCCGCGATGGAATCGGACAGGATCTTCTTGCACTCCACGCATCCCCGGGTCCCGGCCCGGCACTGCCCTGCGATGTCGGGAATCCGGTCCGGCTCGGTAAAGTGCTTGTGGAGGCTGAAGACGTTGCACACCTCGGGCCGTCCCGGGTCGTCACGGCGAACCCGCTGGGGGTCGGTGACGGCGGTGCGAACCCGGTCCCAGACCTGCTCGGGCTCGGCCAGGATTCCCACCGTGTTGCCCAGCGACTTGCTCATCTTGGCGTTCCCGTCGAGCCCCAGGATCCGCCCGGCATCGCTCAGAATGGGCCGGGGCTCGGGGAAGAGTTGGCCGAACCGCCCATTCCAGCGGCGGGCGATCTCCCGGGTCAGCTCCAGGTGCTGCAACTGGTCCTCCCCCACCGGGACGGCGGTGGCCTGATAGAGGAGGATGTCGGCGGCCTGCAGAATTGGGTAGTTCAGGAGCCCCGCCGGAATCGACTCCAGCCGGGCCGACTTGTCCTTGTACTGGGTCATCCGCTCCAGCTCGCCCACCGGCGCCACGGCGTTGAGGAGCCAGGCCAGCTCGGTGTGTTCGGCCACATCGGACTGGACGAAGATGGTGCTCCGTTCCGGGTCGAGCCCCACCGCCAGGAAGCTCACCGCCAGGTCGAACACCCGGGCCGGAAGCTCCTCCGGCGAGAACTCGCCGGTGATGGCGTGCTGGTCCACGATGCAGAAGAAGCACTCGTGGTCATCCTGGAGCCGGACCCATTGGCGAAGCGCTCCCAGGTAGTTCCCCAGGTGCGCCTCCCCGGAGGGCTGCATGCCGCTGAAGACCCTGGAGGCGGTCTCCGGCTCTCCGGTCCCGGCTCCCTTCTTTGCTGTCTTTGGATCAGCCATGGTTCTGGTCGAAGCCCCTCGACGGCCCCTGCAGGTCGGAACCCCGGGCCCGCATCGTGGTCGTTATGCAGGTGAGCCGCTAAGTTAGCCCGGGACGGGGCGGCTTTGAAGTGCCGAGGCCTCGACGCTTCACGCCACATCCCCGCCCCCCTTCCTCCAGCCTTCGACCCCGACAGATGCGTCAACTCCTCCAGACCGCGCTGGCCGCCGCCGAGTCCGCCGCACGGGTCCATCGAGTGTGGGCCGGTCGGATTCGCTCCGAAGACGCCCGTGAAAAGACCGCCGCGTCGGACTACGTGTCCCAGGTGGACACCGAAGCCCAGGAGGCCGCGGTGGCCCGGATCCGATCCGAGTTTCCGGATCACCCGGTTCTGGCTGAAGAAGAAGACTCGGGGAGCACCGCTGGCGACGAACCCACCGGGACCCGGCCGAGGATCCGGACCGACCGTCGGGTTCCCACCTGGGTCGTCGACCCGCTGGACGGAACCACCAACTTTCTCCATGGCCACCCGGCCTACGCCAGCTCGGTGGGTGTGGTTCTGGACGGCAAGCCCATCGCCGGCGCGGTGGTGGCGGCGGCCACCGGAGAGCGGTGGTGGGCCGCCCGCGACGAGGGGGCCTACCGGAACGGCGACCGGATCCGGGTCTCCCGAACCCGGGAGCTGCGCTTCGCCCTGGTAGGGACCGGTTTTCCCTTCAAACTCCTGGACCGATTGCCGGAGTATGCCCAGCAGTTCCAGCGGGTCCTCCCGGCCACGTCGGGAATCCGGCGAGGCGGATCGGCGGCCCTGGACCTCTGCTACCTGGCCCAGGGCTCGCTGGACGCCTTCTGGGAGCTTCAGTTGAGCGGCTGGGACATCGCCGGAGGATTGGCCATCCTGGACGAAGCCGGTGGGGTGGCGCAGTCGATGGAGGGCGGCCCCCTGGATCCAGTGGCCGGGGGAAGCGTCCTGGCCGGCAACTCACCGGAGCTGACGAGCCGGCTGGAGGAGTGCCTGAGAGGGTAACGGAAGGGGCAAACGAGAACACCCCCCGGCCCGCAGGGTGCGGGTCGGAGGGTGCTCGGGCCGACGGCCCAGGACTGCGCGGATCCGTCAGGCGCTGGACTCGGACCGGATCTCGATCCGGCGGCTCTTGGCCTCGGCCACCTTGGGCATGTGCACGGTGAGGACTCCGTTCTCGAACGTGGCGCTGATGTTCTCGCCATTCACCGTGCGGGGGAGGGTGAAGGACCGCTGGAAGCTGCCCCAGCGCCGCTCCCACAGGTGGTAGCGCCGGTCATCCTTCTGCTCCCGCTCCTGCTCCTTGGTACCGTGGATGGTGAGAACGTTGTTCTCCAGCTCGATTTCCACGTCTCCTTCATGCATCCCCGGCAACTCGGCGGTGAGCACCAGCTCGTCCTTGGTCTCCTCGACGTTCACCGCAGGAACCCAGCTGGTGCCGTCACCTTCACCGGCGGTGGCGTCGCCGAACATCCGGTTCAGGCGGTTGGACATGTCCTCGAGCTCCTGCCAGGCCGTCGGCCAGCTCCGGTTGCGATACCGTGTGATCGCCATGACTCGCTCCTCCTTGTTGCATTGGGGTGAACCTTTGCCAGATTCCGCAGGCGGCCCTTTGCTGAGCGCGCCGCGAAACGGTGCCAACTCCGCCCTTGCAATGTTGCAGGAGGCATGCCAGGGCGGACGGGCCTCCGTTCTGCCAAATCGTCCCTCAACAACGAGTTACTCATCCACAAGACTGTCAGAGTGACCGACCCTGGGCCCGTGGTGTTCAAGTTTGGCGGAACGTCGTTGCAGGGCGGCCCGAGGATCCTGGCGTCCGCCCGGCTGGTGGCAGCGGCCGAGGGCACTCCGGTGGTCGTGGTCTCCGCCATGGCCGGAGTCACCACCGAGCTGACGCGGATCGCCGCCCTTCCCTCCGGCACGACCCGGAACGAAGCTCTGGAAGCCCTGCTGGACCGACATCGGGACGCAGCCCGGGAGCTGCTGGAGGAGGTCGGAAGCGCCCACCCCGGCTCGTCCGTCCAGGCCCTCGATCTCGAAGAACGCATCGAGACCATTGCCGAAGGGCTGGCGGCCGAACTGGGAGGCGAATCGGACACCCGGAGCCGCACCGACGCCCTGGTGGCCCGAGGAGAGGACCTCTCCGCTGCCCTGATGACCAGCGCCCTCCAGCGTCTGGGGATTCCGGCCCGGGAAATCGATGCCCGGAAGGTGGTGCGCACCGACGCCGGCTTCGGCCAGGCGGTGCCCCGGGACGAAGTCACTGTCCGGCTGGCATGGAAGCACCTCTTCCCCCTGGTCTCGCAGGGCGTGGTTCCGGTGATGCAGGGCTTCATCGGCGCCGACGACGAGGGTCGCACCACCACGCTGGGCCGGGGGGGATCGGACTTCACCGCCGCCATCGTCGGCGCGGCGCTGGAGGTCCGCCAGGTGACCATCTGGACCGACGTCGACGGCATCTACTCGGCAGATCCCAACC
>PWLA01000106.1 GCA_003559555.1 Gemmatimonadota bacterium
CCCAACGTGCTGAGCAAAGTGAAGAGCTACGAGCACCTCCGGGAGGTCTCCAGCGAGCTGGGGGACGACCTGGTCATCCAGACCGCCTTCGGAGACTCGGGGCACACCACGTTCTTCATCTCCAACGAGGAAGACTGGAACCGCCACGCCGACGAGATCACCGACAAGGGCGAGGTGAAGGTGATGAAGCGCATCCGGTGCCGTGGGTCGGCGCTGGAAGCGTGCGTAACCCGGCACGGAACCATCGTGGGTCCGCTCATGACCGAGCTGGTGGGATTCCCCGAACTCACGCCCTACCGGGGAGGCTGGTGCGGCAACGAGGTGTTCCCCGGGGCCTTTCCCGCCGAGGTCCGGGAACGGGCCCGGGAAGCCACCGTGAGGTTCGGCGACGAGCTGGGACGGCTGGGGTACCGGGGCTACTTCGAGCTGGACTTCCTCACGGACCTGGATACCGACGAGGTCTACCTCGGGGAGGTTAACCCCCGGATCACCGGGGCCAGCGCCATGACGAACCTGGCGGCCTTCGCCCACGCCGACGCCCCCCTCTTTCTCTTCCATCTCCTGGAGTGGTCCGACGTGGACTTCGAGTTGGATGTGGAGGCGCTGAACGCCCGGTGGGCCTCCTCCGAGAACATCGACTCGTGGAGCCAGCTCGTGATCAAGCACACCGACGACACGGTGGAGCACGTGACCCGGGCTCCCCGCTCCGGGATCTGGGAGATGAACGATTCGGGGGAAATCGAGTTTCTCCGGGTGCAGACCCATCGGCGGACGGTGGAGGAGGAGAACAGGGGATTCTTCCTCCGGATCAGCCGGGAGGGGGATTACCGCTACAAGGGCGCGGACCTGGGAATCCTCATCACCCCTGGGCGACTCATGACGGATGACCACGAGTTGAACGACCGGGCCCGAGCCTGGATCGACGGCATCGTGGGCCAGTACCAGTCGGTACCGGTGGACCCCATGGACGAGCCTGAGGCGGCGCAACTGGTGGAGGTCGGAAATTTCAAGATCCTCTGAACGGGCCCTGAAGAAGCTGCCGCCGGCCCTGGGGGGAGGCCCTTCCCCTCGAGAACGGGCCAAGGCCATCAGCCTCATCTTCACGGCGGTCCAAGAAAGCACCCCGGGTGAGAAGTGGCAGGCCCTCTTCCGACGGTTCTGGCCGGCATATCGGAAGTGGTACCTGCGGGAGGGCGATGCAGCCCGGCCCGGCTATGTGACCTGCAGGAAGGCGCTGCGGGAGCACATGCCCGAGCTGGAATCCACCTATGACGAGTTGGTGGAGTTGACGGGCGGGGGCGACCTGGAGGCTCGGTTCCTGAGCCTGTATCGTCCGCCTCCCTTCCTCACGGCCTGCTCACAGGGCGTGTGGCGGGGGGCCGAGCCGGCCCTGGTGCGCAACTACGACTACGATCCCACCCTGTGCGAAGGCGTGACTCTGAAGAGCCAGTGGAACGCTCAGAAGGTCATCGCCATGACCGACTGCATGTGGGGTGCCCTCGACGGCATCAACGAGGCCGGCCTCGCCGCATCGCTGGCCTTTGGTGGGCGGCGGGCCGTGGGTGAGGGCTTCGGAATGCCCCTTATTCTTCGCTACGTCCTGGAAGTATGCGAATCCACCCGGGATGCCGTGAAGGTGCTCCGGCGGGTCCCGACCCACATGGCCTATAACGTCACGGTGGTGGACCGCATCGGGGACTTCGCCACCCTCTTCCTGTCGCCCGATCGGGCCCCCATCGTGACCCGCCGGCCCCTGGCCACCAATCACCAGCGGCGAGTGGAGTGGAAGGAATACGCCGGAGCCACGGCCAGCCTGGAACGGGAGCACTACCTGGGGGAGTGCCTGGAAGACGAAACCGAGACCCTGGACTCGCTCACGCAGCGCTTCCTGAAAGCACCCCTCTACAGCGCCCAGTTCCAGAAGGGTTGGGGCACCCTGTATACGGTGGCCTACCGGACCCACGCCGGTTCCGCGGAATTCCGGTGGCCCGGCGGGAGCGTCACCCAGAGCCTGGAGGAGTTCCGGGAAGTGGCCGTCCGGGTGGACTTCCCCCGGGAGTGATGGGAGGTGCCACCCGGGGATTCAACGTCACCCCAGGGCAAGGGCCGTGACGCCTGACCGGAGGTCGTCACTCCACGAAGGTGGCGATCTCCCCCAGGGGCTTCTTCCGGAGAGCCGCCTCGGGGACCCGTGCCCCCTCCTCGGGAAAGCCGGTAACCAGGAGCAAGAACGGCCGCTCGTTGTCCGGGCGCCCCAGTAGCTCGTTCAGAAAGCCCATGGGGCTCGGTGTGTGGGTGAGGGTGGCGAGCCCCGCGTGGTGCAGCGCCGTGATGAGGATCCCCGTAGCGATTCCCACCGACTCGGTGACGTAATAGTGCTTGATTCTCGTCCCATCGGGCCGTATCCCGTAGCGGCGCTCGAAAATGGCGATGAGGTAGGGGGCTCGCTCCAAAAACGGCTTCTGCGGATCGGTGCCCAGGGGAGCCAGCGCCTCGAGCCACTCCCTGGGCGCCCGGCGCTCGTAGAACTCCCGCTCCTCCGCCTCGGCGGCCTCCCGGATCCGGCGCTTCAGCTCAGGCCTGGACACCACCACGAAATGCCAGGGCTGCAGGTTGGCTCCATTGGGTGCCGTTCCAGCCGCCAGTAGCGCCTTCTCAACCACCTCCCGGGACACGGGACGGTCTGAGAACTCCCGCACGGTCCGGCGTCGGGCGACCAGTTGATGGAACGCCCGGGCGCGTTCGGCCATCTCGTCAGGTGGGTACTCCTTGTAGGTGCTGTACGGGACAAATGTTGGTTTCGGCATCGTATGGTGTTGGGCGAACGACGGACGCTCGTATGGAGGCGGAAGGCCGGTTCCCGCCCCTGGAGGTTGCAACAAGTAACCACAAGTGGGGATGTTGGCCACCGCCCGGGGACGACCTCCTGTTTCGGGCCGACCCGGGTCCACGGCGGCGCACCAGTACCCTCGGGGGTGCAACGGACCTCCGACTCGGGACCCCAGGTGTGGGATTTCCACACTTGACGGGGGGTAACCCCCGGGATAGCTTGCCTGTTGAGGTTGAGAACCGTTCTCAACTATCAAGAATCGTTCTTGATATGTCCCGTACCGACGCTTGGTGAAACCGGCTATGCCGTCCATAGATTCGTCCCGTTCTGCTCCCGATATGCACGCGTCCCGGAGGCAGTGTACAGCATCCTCCACGAGACGCGCCTCCCGGGTCAGCGCCCTCCTCGCCCCTCTCTTCGCCTGCCTGATTCTGGCCTTCCCCGCTCTCCTGGCCGGCCAGGAGGGCGAGGAGGGGACGGCGCGCCTCGAGGGCCGGGTGGTGTCGGTCGAATCGGCCGCACCGATCTCCGGAGCGCGGGTGGAGATCGAAGGCCAGGGCCTGAGCGCCACGGCAGACCGGCGGGGGTACTTCTACTTCCGCTCGGTTCCAGCGGGGACGGTGCGCCTCAGCGTCAGCCGGCTGGGATTCGCCACCGAAACCCGGAGCGTGGAGGTGGCGTCCACTGGCCGAACGGTGGTGGAGATCACCCTGGCCCCCCGGCCGGTGGGTCTCGATCCGGTACTGGTGCGATCCCGGAGGATCCGGATGGTGGGAGACCCCCTCAACCTGGAGGCGATCCCCGGGTCCGCCCACTTCCTGAGCCTGCAGGATCTGGAGGCCCAGAAGCTGGCCTTCGACAATGTCCATGACATGCTCAGAAGGATTCCCGGTGTGAACGTCCATGACGAGGAAGGCTACGGTCTGCGGCCGCACATCGGCATGCGGGGCACGGGGGTGGAGCGAGCATCCAAGGTCACCCTCATGGAGGATGGCATCCTCATCGCCCCGGCTCCCTACGCCGCGCCGGCGGCGTACTACTTTCCCGTCGCGGGCCGGATGGAGGCTATCGAAGTGCGAAAGGGCTCCAGCCAGATCCGCTACGGTCCCCGCACCATCGGCGGCGCCGTCAACCTGGTCTCGGCCTCGATTCCCGAGCAGGCATCCTGGAATCTGGATGCCCAGGGAGGCGAAGACCGCTCCATGAAGGCCCATCTCCGCGGTGGGGACTCGGGGGACCACTTTGGCTGGCTGGTGGAGACCTATCAGGCCCGCACCGACGGGTTCAAGGAACTCCCGGGAGGGGGCGACACCGGCTTCCGCATCGGGGACTACCTGGCCAAGTTCCGCCTGAACACCGACCGCGACGGACCCAGGTACCAGGAGCTGGAGCTCAAGCTGGGCTACCACGACGAGCTGTCCAACGAGACGTACCTGGGGCTCACCCACGATGACTTCCGTGCCAATGCTCTGTTGCGGTATCCGGCCTCCGGACCGGACCAGATGGATACGGAGCACACCCAGATCCAGCTCCGCCACTTCGTCCAGCCCTCTCCGAGCCTGGATGTGACCACGACCCTCTACCGCAATACCTTCGCCCGAAACTGGTACAAGCTTCACAGCATCATGGGCACCGGCATCGGGGCCGTCCTGGACGATCCGGAGGGTTACGCGGATGAGTTGGCCGTCCTCAAGGGCGCCGACAGTGCCCCTGACGCCTTCAGGGCCCGGGCCAATAATCGGGAGTACCTGTCCCGGGGCGTGCAGTCCGTGCTGGGCCTCCGGCTGGACGGGGACCGGATGAGCCATGACCTGGAGCTGGGCGTCCGCCTCCACGAGGACGAGGAGGACCGCTTCCAGTGGGAGGACGGCTACCAGATGGTTCAGGGAACCCCCGTTCTGACCTCAGAGGGAACCCCGGGCACCCAGGCGAACCGGGTGGGCCATGCCCGGGCTCTCTCCATCCACCTGCAGGACGAGATGCAGCTTGGACGTCTCACCCTGGTCCCCGGGGTGCGCTACGAGCAGATCGAGCTGACCCGCACCGACTATCCCACTGACGAACCCAATCGGGACGAGCCCACCAGCGTGCGGGAACACTCGGTCTCCTCGTTCATTCCCGGGGTCGGGGCCGCCTTTGAGCTGACTCCGTCCTTCCACCTCTTCGGCGGAGTCCACCGGGGCTTCGGCCCTCCAGGGCCCGGAGCCGCCCAGGAGACCCGACCCGAGGAGAGCGTGAACTACGAGGTGGGGACCCGTCTCCGGTCTCACGGGCTGGCACTCCAGGTGGCTGGCTTCTTCAGCGACTACCGCAACATCCTGGGGGAGGCCACGCTGGCCGGCGGGGGCACCGGCACCGGCCACCTCTTCAACGGAGGTGAGGTTCAGACCTTCGGCGTGGAGACCTCACTGGACTACGATCTCACCTCCGCCCTGGAGCTGCCGGTTCGGCTTCCGGTGAACCTGGCGTACACCTTCACCCGGGCCACCTTCCAGACATCGTTCGAGAGCGACTTCGGCGCGTGGGGAACGGTGGAGGAGGGAGATCATCTTCCCTACCTTCCCACCCATCAGCTTTCAGGCAGCCTGGGGATCGAGGACGGCGCCTGGAGCGTCACCCTCAGCGGCAACGGAGCCAGCGCCATGCGGACCCGGGCCGGCCAGGGTGCCATCTCCGAGCGCCAGGGCACCGATGCCAATCTGGTGCTCAACCTGCAGGGCAGGTACGACCTCTCCGGGCCGAGCGGGACCTCGCTGTACGCGGGCATTCAGAACCTGACCGATCGTCACTACGTGGCGGCGCGGCGGCCGGCCGGGGCACGCCCGGGCCTCCCCCGGACCCTCTTCCTGGGCGTCCGGATCGCACGGTAGAGCCTTCCCGGGACTCTCCACGGCCGGCGCTCACCGGCCGTGGAGGTGGTGGGGAGGTGAAGGGTCGGAGCCGTCACGGGCCGGCGGCAATGGTCAGGGATCGGCCGCATCCCCCAGCCACCCCGGCACGGAGCGAGAGTCCATCATGACCTCGTAGGCTTCGTGCCGGACCGCGGTTCGGGCCATGATCTCCTTGGGCTCCCGTGAATGGGATACGGCGTGCTCGCGGCTCTTCATGTAGGCCTGAAACGCGGCCCGGTCCCGCCAGGCTGTGAGGAAGGTGTGGGTGGCCTCCCCGGCCTTGGGCTTGAGAAGCTGCAGGTAGAGGAAGCCTGGGAAATCGTCCACCAACCGGGAGCGCTCCCGGAAATGCCGCTCCAACTCCCGGTGGTCGTCCTCCGGCACGGTCAGGTGCGATACGAAGACGAACATGGCCCTTCCTTCAGGTGCCCAGTTCACGGAAGACGGCGAGGGCCTCGTCCAGGTTTCCACCGGCCCCGTCGGCCCCGATCTCCTGCCAGAGTTCGGGACTGGCACCAAATGCACGCCCACCCACCACGATCCGCAGGCCCGTCCCCACAGACCCCCGCAGGTCCCGGATCAGGTTCGAGACACTCGAGACATTGAAGAGCATGGTGGCCGAAACCCCCACCACCTGGGCGTCGTGCTCACCCACGGCCTCTACGATGTCCCGGTGGGGCATCTGGGTGCCCAGAAAACGGACCGACCAGCCCTCTGCCTCCAGGAGGTCCGCCACCATGTTGGCCCCGAGCTGATGGTGCTCCCCCTCCACCCCGGTGATCACTGCTCGCCCCACGATCCGCTCCGGGCTCGGCAGGTGTGAGTAGAGCTCGCCCAGGACGTACTGGCTCACGGCCGTCGCCATGTGCTCCCGGGCCACCGTGATCTCGTTCCGGGCCCACAGACGGCCCACCTCGCCCTGGGCCTCCTCCACGATCCGGCGGTATACCGCGGTCACCGGATGGTTCCGAAGCGCCTCCTCGACCACCGTCACGGCGGCCCGCTTGTCCCCCTGAAGAATCGATTGCACGTAGAGCGAGCGGCTCAAAGCGAGATCATCGGCGACGATCGCTGCCCCGTCATCTCCGTCAGTCGAACTCTTCCCTTCCAGACGCTCCGGGGTCGCCCGATCCCCCTCCTGGGATGCCCCACTCCCTACCTCCCGGGCTGCCTGGATCCCGGGCCGCAGCGTCGCACTCACGAACTCCCGGTCCTCCGGATCCAGGACCTCCTGGAGGGCGTCGCCCACCTGCTCCAGGTTCTCCGCCACGAACGCCGGGTCGATTCCCCGGGCGTCCAGGACCTCCGCCGTCCACCGTCCGTAGTCGGCGAAGGCGCCGGGAGATCCGCTCTCCACGGCCCCCGCCAGGAAGTCCAGGTGGAAACGTGCATCTTCGACCCCCCGGGCCCGCGCCCGGTCACCGTAGCGGTCCAGCCAATCGGGATGGCGCCGGAGGAAGTCGTCGGTGATCTGGTCGGCCAGCTCGGCCCGGTGGGCCCGAATCCGCCTGGCCACATCCCGCCGACGGCCGTAATCCGGAGACCCGGTCATGGGATCGACTCCTCGTCCATGACCTCGTCGGCACAGGCGGGGCAGTACCCGTGACTCACCAGGATCTCGTTGGACCGGAGGTATTCCAGCAGCGACTCCCACTCCGAGTCACCGGTCTTCATCTTGCCGCAACGCATGCAGACCGGCATATATTCCTGGATCTTCTGCATGTGCCAGTAGGAGTTCTCCAGCTCCGCCAGCGTCTCGGCCAGCTCCCGCCGAGCGACCTCCAGCTCCCGGTTTCGGCGGGCACTCTCCCTCGAAAGAACGCTCAGCTCGTTGTTCAGGAGGAGCAGTTCCTCGGTCACCGTGCGATCCTCCTCCACGTCGGGTTCACCCACGACCACCACGTCGTCACCGTGACCGAAGAGTCGGCAACGTAGCGTGTGCACCTCGTGGCGGACGGACACGAAATTCAGGAGTGTGGGCTCCGAAGGAAGGGTGCTGCCCCCTTCCAGCCAGCGCTTCATCCGCGGCTTGTCGTCCTCCACAAGGAGTCGGAGGACCGGCGTTCCCACAAGGTCGCTCTCCGGGATTCCGGACCAACGGACGAGCATGCGATTGACGGCCCGGATGGACCCGTCCTGCGCCACCCGGAGGTACAGAAGCACACGAGTCTCCTCCAGGAGAGTATGAACGGCTCCCGGCGGGAGGGGATCGGGACCGCCGGATGATGAGGTCACCAGGTGAGCTCCTCGTTGGGTCCAGAAGGCCGGTGGTGCATCCAGCCGCAGACGCTGGGGTGATACTGCCGAAAGTTCGCAGCCAATCCGAGGTGCGGCAATCTCTCACTCGGGGCCTAACATGCGTCCTGACCTCGATCGGTCGCAAACCAGAGCTTCGAAGCCGCCGGCGTGAAGGGTGTCCGGGCCCGGCGGATGAAGCGGGCATCGATCCGCGGTCCATGGTGTAGGAAGAAGGAGATTCGGGACAGGGCGTTCGGCTCGCACCCGCATCCACCTTCACGCTGGAGCAGGAGATGGATGCTACGCGAAGTCCGTTCCCGTTGACGTTCGACCCTTCCCCGAGCGGTTCGAAGAGAGCGGGGGTCCAAACCCCCGAGGCTCCGCCCGTGGAAGCGGCAGGAGCCGTCCGGTCGAGTCCGCTTCCACTGGACCCCCAACTGCGAGCGCGGCTGACGGCCCTGTTCCAAGAAGGCCGGGAGATGTGGGACCGGTTCGAGGTGGAGGTGCGGCAGAAGAAATGGCACCCCTTCATTCCTGGAAACTACGAACGGATCCTCGAGGCGCTGCTCGCTCAGACACCGGTCAGGCCCGGGGCCTCCCTGGCCCCCCGACGCTTTCTTGAATGGGGTTCCGCAACCGGCGTAGTGACCATCATGGCCGACCTGCTGGGTTTCGAGGCCTGCGGGATCGAACTTGACGCCGACCTGGTTCGGGTGGCTCGTGGGCTCGCCGAGCGCCACGGTTCCGGCGCACGTTTCTCCGCCGGGAGCTTTCTCCCCGAAGGCTATCGGTGGACCCCCCTGGACGGCGACGGACGATCCGGGACCCTGGGTGATGGGCCGTCGGCCTACCCCGATCTGGGGTACGAGCTCGCCGACTTCGATCTGGTCTACGGGTATCCCTGGGACGGCGAAAGGGCACTCATGCGGGATCTGATGCAGCGCTCCGGCTCTCCGGGCGCGACGCTGCTGGTGCACACCGGGACACACGACATCCGGGTCTGTTCCCTCTCGACGGCCTTCTAAAA
>PWLA01000262.1 GCA_003559555.1 Gemmatimonadota bacterium
CCAGATTCCGGTGCGCCTGAGGCGGTGTGAGGGATTCGCCCACGGCCCGCAGATACAGGGCCTCCGCCGCCGCGGCCTCCCCCCGCTCTTCCAGGACCACCCCCAGGTTCACCAGGATGGGCCCCGACCAGGGGTGGTGGGTAAGCCCCTCCCGTCCCAGCCGCAGCGCCTCGTCCTCGTGGCCGGCCATGGCCGCCGCCAGGATGCTGTAGGCGTAGAAGAGGGGAGGCAGCTCGGAGCCGTCCGTCTCGCTCGCGGCCGCCCGGCACCCCCGGAATTCGTCCAGGGCTTCGTCCACCCGCCCGTTCTTCACCAGCGCCACTCCCCGGGCCAGACGGAGATCCGCCTCCCGGCCTTCGGGTGGCGTGGCGGCCTCCAGTGCCTCCAGTGCCTCCTGGGCACGATCCAGGCGCTCCAGCGCCAGCGCACGATTCCGGAGCCGGGAGTAGGAGGCGCCCCCCACATCGATGGCCCGGTCCAGGAGCTCCAGGCTCTCCTGGTCCCTGCCGTCCCGGAGGGCGATGACCGCCAGTCGGTCCAGGGCCTCGACCTGTCCCGGGTCCTCTTCCAGGCAAGCCTTCAGCTCCCGCTCGGCGTCCTGGTACATCTCGGTGCCGTAGAAGGCCCGGCCCAGCTCCAGGTGCTGCTTCGCCTCCGATGCCGTCTCGGCCGGTTCCGCCACCTCCTCCCGGCCCTCGCCAGCGGATCGGACCCATCCCTCCCGGATCATCTCGTAGATGTTGCGTGCCACCTCGAACTGCACCATCCCCGAATCCCGGACGATCCGGTGGACCGTGCGCTGGCCATCCAGCAAGCCCAGGACACGTTCCTGCTGGGGTGACAGCTCGACCTCCGGATCGTTGCGGGGATCGCGGGCCACCTGGAAGATCATGGAGAGGGAGGGGATCTTCTCGCGGATCTGCGTCCACTCGTCCACGCGGCGGGCCCCCTCCAGGAGGAGGTTCTCTGCCGGGATGGCCACCTTGGTCGGAATGGCCTCGTCCGGGGATTCGCCGGTGCGGAAGTGGAACGAACCCTTCTCCCAGGCGAAGAGCTCGTAGACCGCCTCCTCCACCTCGATCCGGGCAAAGCGCTCCAGGTCGGAAGGGGAGAGGTCGCCCCGATCCACCAGGAGCCGGGTGTAGTGCGTCCCCGTGTCATCGTCCCGGGCCCGGGCTTCGGCCATGGCCTCCTCCGATACGGCGTCGTTGCGAACCAGGAGCTCGCCCAGGCGCTCGCGTCGGTTCAGCACGGTGGCGTGCACCACCACACCGTCCTCGAAATAGACGTGTCCGAAGTTGGAACGATCCGTCACCGAGAGACGGCCCGTCTTCCGGCCCATGGCCAGAAGCTGGCAGATGTCCGCCAGACCAACGTCCTGAAGCTTTCCCTCAATCGCCATCCCGTCTCCCTGCGTGACTGGGGATCGATCCGCCGACCTTTCCCCTCATCAGAAGTCCTCCACCACCCGATCGTCCACCGAGGGCCAGTCCCATACCACCCGCTCCCGGGAGGGGGTCCATGGCTTGTCGTCGCCATCTTCGTCTTCCGGGGGACCCTCGGGCTCCCGGGAGCGGTCGGTCCTTCGCCGAGCTCGTCCGACGCCTGCCAGCTCCTTGAGAGCGGCCAGGTCATCCATCTCGTCGGCTGGCACCACGACCTCGTCATCCAGGGAACCGGTCGCCAGAACCGGCTCGTCCTCGGGCTCGGGCCGCCGTTCCGTGACCAGATCGTCGGGGAGGGGGTCGTCGCCCAGTTCCACCACCAAGCCCCCTTCGAAGCGGGAGCGGAGGCGGTCATCCAATTGCTCCATCTCGGAGGGAAGCCGGTCCGAAGCCAGAAAGATCCTGGCATCGCGGCGTCTCAGCGCCTCGAAGAGGTGGAAGAACTCCTCCTGGGCCCGTTCGGTCACCGTGAGGCGCTCCAGTCCGTGCAGGAGGAGCACCTCCACCGTCCACCAGCGCTCCCGCCAGGCCCCGGCCACACCCTCCGAGATGGCATCCACGAACTCGTTGGAGAAGGCCTCCACCGAGATGAGGGCCACTCGAGCCTCCGGAGCTCGGCTCCGATGCGTTCGTCCCACCGCCTCCAGAAAGATCCGGGCTCGATGAGGGTCCGCCGAGTGCACGTACAGCGGATTGTAGTCCGGGCGCTCGGCGGTAAGGAGCCGGTCGGCAGCCCGCTGGGCCAGCGCCGGCACATGGGCCTCGAGCTCTGAGAGATCCGGTCCCGGAGGAACGTCGGCGAAGGGGCGTGCCCGCTCTCGCGCCGACGCCAGGAGCGACTCCGACTCGTCCAGGCGACCCGGATCCCGAAGGAGGGTGGCTGCCGCCTCGGGCCAGGGGTTGCCCAGCTCCTCCAGCTCACGGGCGATCTCCCGACTCCGCTCCAGGTTGGCGGAATACCGCTCCAGCGCCTTCTCCCATCCCTCGGGCTCCTGGTCCCCCTCGAGCATTCGGCTCAGGCTTCGGACCACGAATCCCTCCGCCTCGGCTTCTTCCACCATCCGGCGGAGCCGTCGGCGCCACTGGGGCTCCTCCGGCTCGTCTGGAGCCTCCAGGTGGGCCTGGGGAAGACCACCCACCGCCTCCGGAAGCTCTTCCACCGTCACGGCCCGGTCCTCCAGCTCCTGCAGGACCAGGACCCGATTCAGGGCGCCCTGGAGCTCCCGAACGTTCCGGAAGGCCGAACGGGCCAGCACCTCGGCCACGCCCGGTGCCAGTTCGGCGCCCCGGTCCCTGGCCTTCCGCCTCACGATGGCCACCCGGGTCTCCAGGTCCGGAGGCCCCAGGTCCACGATGAGACCTCCCGAGAAGCGGGAGAGGAGCCGGGCGTCCAGATCCTCCATGTCGGCGGGGGGGCGGTCCGAGGCCAGAGCCACCTGCCCGCCCCTGGACGTGATCCCGTCCAGGGTCCGTAGAAGCATCTCCTGGGCCTGTTTCTGGCCGGCCAGAAACTGCACGTCGTCCAGGAGGAGGATGTCCAGGGACGCGTAGCGGGCCTCCAGCTCGATCCCCTGGCCCCGTTCCAGCGCCTCCGTCAGCTCACCCAGGAACACCTCCAGAGGCTGCAGCACCACCTCCCGCTCCGGATCCTGCCGGAGGGCATGGTGGGCGATCGCCGTGAGGATGTGGGACTTCCCCAGACCGGAGGCGGAATACATGAAGAGGGGGTTGTAGCTCCGACCGGGATGCTCGGCCACACGGCGTGCGGCGGCGCTGGCCAGACGGTTGGCCGGCCCCACCACAAAGCTGTCGAAGGTCATCCGCGGGTCGAAGTTCATCTGATTCCGTTCTCCTGAGGCTCCCACTCCGGGTTTCTGCACGTCCACACTCAGCTTCTCATGACTGCAAGGTATTGGCAAGCTCCCCAGGGAGCACAACGCTCCAGCCCCTACCCCCCATGCAGGCGGTAGATCGGTGTCAGGCCTCCACCGATTCCCGGGCCCAGCGGGCTACCTCGTCCAGATCCGAGGGAAGCGGAGCGTGGAAGCGCTGGATCTCACCGGTGGCCGGGTGCCGGAAGGCCAGCCGATAGGCGTGAAGGAACTGCCGGGGCGTCCGGCTCGCCAGCGCCCGGGCCCACTGCCGGTGGCGGCCGCCCATTCCCTTCTCCCACCCCTTCCCGTAGAGTTCGTCAGCCACCACCGGATGTCCGATGTGGGCCAGGTGCACCCGGATCTGGTGTGTGCGACCCGTCTCGAGTCCCACTTCCAGGAGCTCGGCGGTGGGCCAGCTCTCCTGGACCCGGACATGGGTCACCGCCCGCCGCCCCCCCTTCTCCACCACCGCCATCCGCTGGCGGTTCGACGGATCCCGGCCGATGGGGCCCTCGATCTTCCGGGGACTCCGATCCAGGTGTCCCCACGAGGCCGCCAGGTAGAACCGCTTCACTCTACGCTGCTTGAGCAGCTGCGAGAGGGCGCGATGGGTTGGGTCGTCCTTGGCCACCACCAGGAGGCCGGAGGTGTCCCGGTCCAGCCGATGCACGATCCCGGGACGGCGGGTGCCCCCGATCCCCGAGAGGTCATCCACGTGGTGGAGGAGCGCGTTCACCAGGGTTCCCCTGGGATGTCCCGGGGCCGGATGCACCACCATCCCCGCGGCCTTGTTCACCACCAGGAGATGCTCGTCCTCCCACACCACGTCCAGTGGGAGATCCTCGGGCTCGGCCCGGGCCGGTTCGGGGGGCGGAATGCGCACCCGGATCCGATCCCCCGGCGTCACAGGCTCGGATTTCCGGGGAACCTCTCCGTTCAGAGAGATCCAACCCTTCTCCAGGAGCCGGGCGATTCGGGTCCGGGATAATTCCAGCTGACCGGCCAGCCAGAGGTCCAGGCGGGTCCCCTCATCCCCCTCCGGGACCACCAGCGTGCGCTCTTCCGCCTCGTCGGTCGTCTTCATTGCCATCTCGCGGGGCGGGGGTCAATCACTCGCCGGACCCGGCGACGCGACTCAGCGAGACCCTCAGCTCCGTTCCGTCGACCTCATCGGCCAGGGTTGCCTGGTACTCCCCAGAGGCGTCGTCCGCAGGTCCCTGCAGCTCCAGCGCCAGTGTCTCGCCGGCAATGAAGCCGTGGAAGCGCTCCACGGCGTCCGCCACCGGACCGGGGCCCTCCACCCGCAATCGGATCCGGTCGGTGATCTCGAGTCCGGCATCCCGTCGGAGCCGCTGGATGCGGTTCACCAGCTCCCGGGCCATTCCCTCGATACGGAGGTCCTTGTCCAGGGTGGGATCCAGCGCCGCCGTGTATCCCTCCTGCGCCTTCACCACCAGGTCCCCGGCGGCCTTTCGCTCGATCTCGAGCCAGTCGCCTTCCAGGGGGATCTCCTCTCCCGCCACTTCCACCGTCACCGACCCGCCGTCCCGGAACGCCGCCAGTTCCGCCGAGCTCAGCGCGCGGATGGCGTCGCCGGCCTCCTGGCTCTGCTGCTGGAACCGGGGACCCAGGACCCGGAAGTCGGGGCGGGCCTGGAGCTCCACCAGGGAGTCGGTGGAGTCCAGGAGCGAGACCTCCTTCACGTTCAGCTCCTCCCGAAGGAGTTCCAGGAGCTCGTCCCGGGGCACCCGGCTCCCCTGGGGAAGCACGGCGTGGAGCCGCGGTAGCGGCTGTCGGACCCGGATCCGGACATCTTCCCGGGCCGAACGGCCCAGCGACACCAGCGTCCGGACCGTGGTCATCTCGACTTCCAGGTCGGCGTCCAGGAGGGCTTCGTCGGCTTCCGGGAAGGCCGCCAGGTGAACGCTCTCGTCGTCGGTGAGGGCCCGGTGGAGCCAGTCGGCCACGAAGGGAGTGACGGGGGCCGTGAGTCGGGCCACCGCCACCAGCGCCTCCCACAGGGTGCGGAAGGCAGCCCGGGCATCGGCGTCGTCGGCGTTTCCCCAGAACCGCGGCCGTGAGCGACGCACGAACCAGTTCGAGAGGTCCTCGTTCAGGAAGTCGCCCACCAGCCGGTAGGCCCGGGTGAGCTGGTACTCGCTCAGTTCCCGAGCCACCTCGCGCACCGTCCTGTGCAGCCGGGAGAGAAGCCAGCGATCCAGGATCGTGCGCTCCTCCGGCGCCGGCACGGGGTCGGACGGACTCCACTCCTCCACGTTTGCGTAGAGGGAAAAGAACCGGTACGTGTTCAGCGCGGTATCGAAGAACTTCCGGGCTGCCTCCCGGACGCCTTCCGGATCGTACCGCTTCGGCACCCACGGGTTGGATGAGACGATGAGGTACCAGCGAAGCGCATCGGTGCCGAACTCATCGATGGCGTCCCAGGGATCCACCGTGTTGCCCTTGGACTTGGACATCTTCTGGCCATCTGCGTCCAGAATGAGGCCGTTCACCATCACGTTGCGGTAGGCCGGCCCCAGATCCAGCATGGAGGCGATGGCCAGGAGCGAATAGAACCATCCCCGGGTCTGGTCCAGTCCCTCGCAGATGAAGTCGGCGGGAAAGTGGTTCCAGAAGGTCTCGTCGTTCTCGTGGGGCCAGTGCCACTGGGCGTAGGGCATGGCGCCGGAGTCGAACCAGACGTCCACCACCACCGGGTCCCGACGCATGACCCCCTTCCCGTCGGCGGCGGGCCAGGTGAGGTCGTCGATGAAGGGCCGATGGGGATCGAAGTCGTCGGGCAGCCCCCCCACCTTCTCGGAGAGCTCCTCCAGCGAGCCGATCCACTCCACCTGGGTCGGATCCCGGTCGTTGACCCAGACCGGAAGCGGCGTGCCCCAGAAACGGTCCCGGGAGAGCGCCCAGTCCACGTTGTTGGCCAGCCACTCGCCCATCCGGCCTTCGCCCACCTCCGGAGGGTGCCACTCCACCTTCCGGTTGTTGTCCAGCATGACGTCCTTCAGGGTGGAGGTGGCGGCAAACCACGAGTCCCGGGCCATGTAGATCAGGGGAGACGAGCAGCGCCAGCAGTGGGGGTAGGAGTGGACCACCTCCTCGATCCGGAACAGCCGCTCCCGGGTGCGCAGCTCCTCCACCAGGAGGGGATCCGCCTCCTTCACGAAGGTGCCCCCCACCACCGGGATCTCCTCCCGGAATCGTCCGGAATCGTCCACCGGCCGGAGGAGGGGAAAGCCGTGCCGCTGTCCGGCAGCGTAGTCGTCGGCGCCGAAGGCCGGGGCCATGTGCACGATTCCGGTCCCTTCGGCATCGGAGACGAAGTCCTCGGCCACCACCAGCCAGGCCCGCTCGGCCTCCTCCTCCGGCACCTCCACCAGGTCCAGGGGACGCTGGTAGCGTCGTCCCACCAGCTGCTTGCCGGTGTAGCGCCGGAGGATGGGGGTATCGGCGCCGAAGATCTCCTCCACGCGGGACTCGGCCAGCACGATCCGCCAGTCACCCCAGGCCACCTCGGCGTAGTCCAGGTCCTCCCGTACGGCCAGCGCCGTGTTGGAGGGCACCGTCCAGGGCGTGGTGGTCCAGGCCAGAAAGGCCCGGTCCTCGCCGCCTTCGTCCTCGACCCAGGGACAGAGGAAGAAGAGCGAAGGATCGGCAACCTCCTCGTAGCCCTGCGCCACCTCGTGCGAGGAGAGGGCGGTCCCGCAGCGGGGGCAATAGGGGACTGACTTGTGGCCGCGGTAGAGGAGACCCCGGTCCGCCAGCTTCTTCAGGATCGCCCAGACCGACTCGATGTATTCGGCATGGAAGGTCACGTAGGGCCGGGAGTAGTCCAACCAGTATCCGATTCGCTCGGACAGCCGCTCCCATTCCTCCTTGTACGTGAAGACCGACTCCCGACAGACCCGGTTGAATTCGGCGATCCCCACCTCTTCGATCTCCGGCTTCCCCGAGATCCCCAGTTTCTTCTCGGCCTCGATCTCCACCGGGAGCCCGTGGGTGTCCCACCCGGCGATCCGGGTCACGCTGCGACCCAGCATGGTCCGATGTCGGCACACCAGGTCCTTGATGGTCCGGGAGATGATGTGGTGGAGTCCGGGACGACCGTTGGCCGTGGGCGGGCCCTCATAGAAGACGAAGGGCTCGCCGTCGGCCGTGGCCTCCATGGTCAGGGCGAAGAGATCGTCCTGGCGCCACCGCTGGAGGAGCCCCTCCTCCATCTCGATGAGAGTGTCGGGGACGTGGGGATAGGTCATGCGCATCAGGGGTTCAGGTCAGGATCGGGCGTCTTCGTCGGCCGGATCGTCATCGGCATTCGGGGCGTCATCGTCGGCCGGGTCGTCATCCGCTGGATCGGCCTCGTCCGGCAGGGGCGGAAAGTCGTCGGCCGGAGTCTTCTCCTCTTCCAGCTCCAGGGCGTCCATCTCCCGTTCAAGGAGCGAGCGGAAGGCCCGGAGGAAGCGGGATCGGGCGCGATTCAGCTCCACGAGCTCGTGCCGTCGCTCCGCAAGAAGCCGCTCCGCGTCGTCCCGGGCGCGGCGGGCCTCCTCCTGAGCGGCGCGACGAAGTTCTTCGGCCTCGCCCCGGGCCTCCCGGAGGGTGAGGTCCGCCTCCCGGCGCGCCTGGTCCCGGATCTCCTCCCGGAGCTCCTGTGCCGTCACCAGCGCCTCCTGCACCGCCTTCTCCCGGCCTTCCTGGCCCTCCACCTGCTGGCCCAGTCGTTCCACCCGCTCCCGCAGGGTCAGGTTCTCCTTGACCACCTCCTCGAGGCGCTCCGACACCAGCTCCAGGAACTGGTCCACCTCCTCGGGATCATAGCCCCGGAGCCCTCGACGAAAGTCGCCTCGCTTCTTTCGAACGTCCAGCGGTGTCAGGTCCATCATTCCGGTCGCTCCCCGAAAAGGACCGTGCCGAGGCGAACCAGGGTGCTCCCCTCCTCCACGGCCAGCTCGTAGTCGTTGGACATGCCCATCGAGAGCTCCCGGCCCCGGTAGTCGGCATGCGTCTCCCGGGCCTCCTCCTGGAGCTCCCGGAGCCGGCGGAAGGTGGTCCGGATGAGATCTCGATCCTCCGTGAGTGGCGCCATGGTCATGAGGCCCTGCACTTCCAGGGAGGGCATCTCCAGGATCTCTTCCACCTGGCTCCGGAAGTCCTCCGGCGTGAAGCCGTATTTGCTCTCCTCTCCGGAGGTGTTGACCTGGATGAGGGTCGGCAGGGGGTCGCAACCATCGGGCGCCGTACGCTCGAGCCGCCGGGCCAGGCGCAACGAATCGAGGGAGTGGAGGAGATGGGCGGCCTTCCGGACACCGGGCGCCTTCCGCCGCTGCAGGTGCCCCACCATGTGCCAGCGCGGTACCGCGCTGTCGGGACCGGGACCATCCGCCATCTCCTCCAGCCTTCTGCGCTTCTCTTCCAGCTCCCCCAGGCGGTTCTCTCCCAGCTCCCGGACGCCGCAAGCCAGGGCGGCCCGGATGGCCTCAAGGGGGTGTCCCTTGGTCACGGCTACGAGCCGGATCGACGTGGGCTGCCGCCCGGCCCGTGTGGCGGCCTCGGCGATTCGTTCCCGCACCTGTGGGAGGGTTTTTTCGAGTCGGGTCTGGTACATGGCCTCCAATTGTATCGTAGTGGCGGGCAAGACGGAACCGTAACACACACGCAGAAGCCCCGCCGGCCACGGAAGGGCCGGCGGGGCTTCACCCGCTCGAGTCAGTGGAGGTGACTCAGCGGGACTGGAAGGTAATGGGCAACGAGATCCATACCGGAACCTGCTGATCCCGGTTCAGAGCCGGCGAGAACTCGAACTGCATGGCCACTCGCTCGGCTGCGGCATCCAGGGAGGCGTGTCCAGAACTCTCCTGGACCACCACGTTCTGCACGTCACCGTTCTCGTCGATGAAGAAGTGCATGTTCACGGTACCGCCGATCCCGGCGTCCCGGAGGCTGGACGGATACTCGCGCTGGAGAATCCGCGCCACCTCTTCCCTGTTGCGCACCTCGGGCGCTACGGTGAAGGGCGTGAACTGGGGCTGTTCCCCGAGGCCCGCACCGGAGTCCGACGGAGGCGGCGGCAGATCATCCGGCTGGTTGTCGTCGAAGGTCGTGGGCGAGATCGTGACGTCGTCATCGATCTGCGCCTCGGAGACCACCGGGTTGGCCGGTCGCTGAATCTGCTCGGGGGGCGGGGGAATCTCGATCTCGGGCGGCAGGTCCACCGCCTCCATGTCCTCCATGGTGAAGGACACGTCGGATGCCTCGAGGTTGGGCCACAGGGCCATCACCGCGAAGTGGACCAGCACAGCCGCCATCATCGAACCCCAGAACCACGAGCCGAACGACTGCTTGAGACGGTCATTGGCCGTCTCGAAGGGCGTCAGCCCGCTGGATTCCTGTTTTTCGGTCGGCTCAGTGCTCATCGTCTCTCCCTCTGCATGCGGCGCTCGAGATCGGTGGCGAAGACCACGTAGATGGCTCCGGCCCGCTGAATCTCGCGCTGCACCGCGTCAATGTAGCGATATGGCGCCTCAGCATCAGCCCGGAGGGAGATCCGGAGGCGCCTGCCTGATTCTACCCACCTGGGGGCCACGAGGTCCGCGACCTGGTCCATGGCGACCAGACGATCATTGATCCAGATGTCCCCGTCCCGCTCCACCCAGATGTACATGATGTTGTCCCGGGTCTCATCGATCTGCTGGGTGGCCTCGGCCTCGGGCCACTCGATGGGCCGGTCGGCCTCGGTCCGGAAGACCGTGGTCACCATGAAGAAGATGAGGAGCAGGAAGGCGATATCAGCCAGGGACGAAGAGGGGATCTGGTCCGATGCCTTCGATTTGCGCTCGAGTCCTCCACCTTTGAGCGACATGGATCAACCCTCTCCCATCTGGAGTGAAATTCGTTCGGCGTTGGCCATCTGCAACGCATCCAGCACCTGGATCATGAACCGGTGGGGTGCGTCGGGATGGGTCCGGACCCCTGCGATGAGGTTCGGGTTCTGGGCCACTTCCTGGCGCCAGACCTGCTGGATCTGGTGCGGTCGATGGAAGGACTCGTTCTGGGAGTCACCCCGCCGCACGCCCACCGACCCGTCAGGGTTGATGTTGATGTGCAGGATGTTCCGCTGGGAGATCTCCACCTCTTCCTGCTCTTCGGGCAGGACGATGGGCAGCCCCCGGTCCTTGGGGAACACCGTCGTCACCAGAAAGAAGATCAGGAGGAGGAACGCGATGTCCGCCATGGAGGCGGAAGGGATCTCATCGCTGACCTTCGACTGTTTCTTCAGAATTGCCACGCTCGCTCGCTCCTTGGCGTCAGGGCCACACTATGTATTTGATACAGGCCCCGGAGTCGCAGGTTCCGGGGCATTCCCCCGTCAGTCCCCGGGCCGGTCCTTCCCCGTGGGCTCATCCGGTCCGGGGGCCGGCGGGCTGAAGGGCTCGGCCCCGCCTGCAGGGGGTTCCTGGCGAGTGGGTCCGGCAGTGGGCACAGCTCGCCCCACCATCTCCAACTCACCTCGCTCCTCCATGCCCCAGACCAGGTTCAGGAGCTGCTGGGTTCCCTGCTCCATGTCCACGATGAGCTTGTCGATCCGGGTCACGAAGAAGTTGTACCCGATGTTCGTGGGAATCGCGATGAGGAGCCCGGTGGCCGTGGTCAGAAGCGCCACCTTGATGCCCCCGGCCACCAGCGTCGGATCCACGTCGCCGGACATCTCGATGGACTCGAAGGCCATGATCATGCCGGCCACCGTTCCCAGGAAGCCCATGAGGGGTGCCACGTTGGCCACCGTGGCCAGGATCACAAGACCCCGCTCGAGGAAACCCAGCTCGATGGTGCCCGTGGTGTTGATGACCTGCTCCAGCTCGTCCTCCCGGACCTTTCCGTCTTCGATCCGACGGAGGCCGGCCAGGAGAATGGCCGATGTGGGCCCGGGCGTGTCCACACACCGCTGGATCGCTTCGTTCATGCGACCCTGTTCGGTGAGCTCGGCCACCTCGCTCAGGATCTGCTCGGTATCCCGGTGGGCCACCCAGAGGGTGAATCCCTTGGCGATGATCACGCCGAGGGCCACCAGCGAACAGAGGACGAGGGCGTACATCATGGGCCCTCCGTCCGCGAAGAGCGTCAGAAGATTGTATTCGAGGTCGTCCAAGCCCGGCTCCTTTCAGGCAGCGCCACGGGCCGGAGCGTCGTCCGGAGTCCGCGGGACCGTTTCACGTTCTGGATGAGTTGGCGGCAATGTACGGGGTCGTTCCCGTCCCTGTCAACGAAGGTTGAAGCCTGCATGGCTCCAAGTCAAAGGGTTCGTGGCTCTGCCCCGGCAACGTCCCGTTCTCAAGCCACCGTCGCTGTCCGCCTGCCGCCGACGGCGATGTCTCTCGGACCCATGTACCCCGGAGCCCGCCGGGGGGATTCATGGGGCTGTCATGGTTCAGCCCGGACTGGCCATCATCTGAATGCCCTTCTGACCTTCCGGCAGGCTCCCCTCCAGCACCTCCCGCAGACGGTCCAGCTCGACGCCCACCTCCATTCGGCCGGCCTGGGCGATGGAGATGCGGGACGTCTCCTCGCTCACCACGATGACCAGGGCGTCCGATTCCTCCGAGAGCCCCAGCGCCGCCCGGTGGCGCGTTCCCATGGATTTGTCGGCCAGCGGCGTCTGGGTCAGCGGGAGAATCGCTCCCGCCGCCGCGATGGTGTCGCCCACGATGATCACCGCACCATCGTGGAGGGGAGAGTGGGGCGTGAAAATGGTGGTGAGCATGTCGGAGGAGACCTGGGCCTTCACCGGACTGCCGGTGCCGGCGTACTCGTCGAGCCCCATCTCGTTCTCCAGGGCGATAATGGCGCCGGTGCCCGCCCGTGAAAGCTGATCCACCGCCTCCACGATCTCGTCCACCACCAGACGGCCCTCCAGCTTCGCGAAGAGCCTCAGCATGCGGCTCTGTCCCAGTCGGGCCAGGGCCGCCCGGAGCTCGGGCTGGAAGACCACCAACGCCGCGATGGCGCCATACTGGAAGAGGGTTTCCAGGAGGGTGCGGATCAGGGAGAAGTCCAGCAGCCGGGCCAGGACGTAGACGCCCGCCAGGAGGCCCACGCCCAGGATCATCTGCATGGCCCGGGTGCGTTGCAGGAGAAGCAATATGCGATACACCAGCGCCGCCACGATGACGATCTCGATGAGATCGATCCACCCTGGCCAGAGGAACTGAAGCTGCTCCCAGAACGCTCTCAACCGCCTTCCCTCACTGCGAGATATCCTCGACCATGCGCGACCCCGAACGCGCGCCTGAATGCACAACCCCGGCGGATCCCGGTGGGTCCCCCGAGGCACTGGCCTTCGTGATGGCCCGGGCCACGGAGAGAGCCTGGACCGTCTCCTCCACGTCGTGGACCCTGAAGATCCGGGCCCCTCGCTCCCAGGCCAGGGCGCAGGAGACGGCCGACCCCACGACCCGCTCCTCCGGCGGCAGATCCAGGAGCTCCCCCAGGAAGCTCTTCCGGGACGGTCCCACCAGGACGGGGAAGCCCAGAGCCGCCAACCGCGGCAGCTCCGCCAGGAGCTCGAGGGACTGGCTCCGGTTCTTGGCGAAGCCGATTCCCGGGTCCAGGACGACGGCCTCGTCCGGAACACCGGCCGCCCGGGCCCGCTCCACCGACTGGAGGAGCTCCCGGATCACCTCGGCCACCAGGTCCTGATATCGGGCCCGTGTCCGCATGTCGGCGGGCGTGCCCCGCATGTGCATGATCACGAGCCCCGCCCCGGTCCGGGCCACCAGCGGCGCCATCTCGCGGTCGAACGTCAGGCCCGAAACGTCGTTCACCACCCCGGCTCCGGCCTCCAGGGCCCGGCGGGCCACACCGGCCTTTCGGGTGTCCACCGAGATGGGGAGGGCCAGCTTCCGTGCCAGGGCTTCGATGACGGGAACGACCCGACGAAGCTCCTCCTCCAGGGGCACCGCCGGCGCACCCGGTCGGGTGGACTCGCCGCCCACGTCCAGAATGCCCGCTCCCGCCCGGGCCATGGCCTCCCCCCGGCGGAGGACGTCGGACACGCTCTGGAGTTCACCTCCGTCGGAGAAGGAGTCCGGAGTCACGTTGAGGATCCCCATGACCAGAGGCTCGTCCAGGGGAAGGGAGCGACCGGAGATCCTCCAGGACGAAGGGCTCATCCCCGAGGGGTATCCGGGTCCGGCTCCCGGCGGCTGCGACGTGCGGTGGGGCTCGGAACCGAGGACTCCCGGCTCTCCCGCTCACCGGCGGCGTCGGCTCCGCCGTCGGCGCCGTGGGCCTCCTCCGCCTCGTCCGGGCCGTCGGGGCGCGTTTCTCCTGGATCCTGTTCGGCAACGGCCGACGACGCCGGGGCGTCCGGGGGACGGGAAGACTCGTGGTCCTCCACCGGTTCCATGGGGGGCAGGGGCTCGCCCTCTGCCAGGAGCCCGATGTCCGTCCGATCCAGCGTTTCCCGCTCCAGGAGTGCCTGGGCGATCCGTTCCAGCAGGTCCTCCTCCCGTCCCAGGACCTCCCGGGCCTCCTGGTGCGCTTCGTCCAGGATCCGCTTCACCTCCTGGTCCACCAGCTGGGCCGTGTGCTCGGAGATGTCGCGCTTCTGGGTCATCTCGCGGCCCAGGAAGACCTGGTGATCCGAGTCGCCGATGGCCATGAGCCCCACGGCATCGGACATTCCGAACCGGGTGACCATGCGCCGGGCCATCTGGGTGGCCCGTTCGATGTCGTTTCCGGCTCCGGTCGTCACCTTCTCCGCGCCGAAGATCATCTCCTCGGCCACCCGTCCTCCAAAGAGCATGCAGAGCTGCGCCTCGAGCCAGTCCTTGGTGTAGGAATGGCGGTCCTCCTCTGGAAGGGACGCGGTGATCCCCAGGGCCCGCCCCCGGGGCACGATGGTGACCTTGTGAATGGGATCCAGGCCGGGCACCCGGAGGCCGATGACGGCGTGACCCGCCTCGTGGTAGGCGGTGAGCTTTCGCTCGTTCTCCGTGAGAACCATGCTCCGGCGCTCGGTGCCCAGCATGATTTTGTCCTTGGCCTGCTCGAAGTCCTCCATGGAGACGGTGTCGGCGTCGCGCCGGGCGGCCAGGAGGGCGGCCTCGTTGCAGATGTTGGCCAGGTCGGCGCCGGACAGTCCGGGCGTTCCCTTGGCGATGATCTGGAGGTCCACGTCGCCCTCCAGGGGGAGCTTGCGGGCGTGGACCCGGAGGATCATCTCCCGTCCCTTGACGTCGGGGGAGTCCACCACCACCTGGCGGTCGAAGCGACCGGGCCGCAGGAGGGCCGGATCCAGCACATCGGCCCGGTTGGTGGCGGCCAGGAGGATCACCCCTTCGTTGGACTCGAAGCCATCCATCTCCACCAGGAGCTGGTTCAGCGTCTGCTCACGTTCGTCGTGACCGCCGCCGAGGCCGGCACCCCGATGTCGGCCCACGGCATCGATCTCGTCAATGAAGATGATGCAGGGAGCGTGGGTCTTCCCCTGCTCGAAGAGGTCCCGGACCCGGGAAGCTCCCACCCCCACGAACATCTCCACGAAGTCGGAGCCCGACATCTGGAAGAAGGGCCGGCCCGCCTCGCCGGCCACGGCCTTGGCCAGAAGCGTCTTCCCGGTCCCCGGGGGCCCCACCAGGAGCACACCCTTGGGGAGTCGCCCCCCCAGTCGGCCGAACTTCTGGGGATCCTTCAGGAACTCGATGATCTCTTCCAGCTCGTGCTTGGCCTCGTCCGCCCCGGCCACGTCGTCGAAGGTGACCTTGGGGGTGTCGGGCGAGATCAGCTTGGCCTTGGACCGTCCGAACTGGAACGCCTTGTTCCCCCCACCCTGCATGGTCCGGATGATCCAGAACCAGAACAGGATCAGGATGATCCAGGGGAGCGCGGTGATGAGGAAGGTCCACCACGGGGTCTGCTCGGGCTCACCGGTGAGGATGACTCCCTGGGCCTCCAGGTCCTCGATGAGGCTGTCGCTGATGGGCCCCAGGAGATGAGTCCGGAAGTGGGTGTGCTCTTCTCCGTCCCGCTCCACGGCGCGGCGGAACTCCCCCTCCATGGTGACGCCCTCGATGACCTTCACCGAGTGGACGTTCTCCCTGGTCAACTCGGCACGGAATTCGGAAAAGGAGAACTCGTAGTGTTCCTCCTCGTCGCCGGCCATGTAGTTGAAGAGGACCAGGGGGACCAGCACCAGGAGCATCCAGAAGGGGAGGGCCCGGGACATACGGGACCACGGACTCTTCTGGGGTTCCGGACGCTTCGGCTCGGGGTCGGCCATCAGATGATACTCGGTTCGTTGGGACGCCACAGGGCGGAACGCGCCACGCCAGGCGCCTTCAGAGGCTGCCGATGAAGGGCAGGTGCCGGAAATCCTCGGCGTGATCCAGTCCATACCCCACCAGGAACTCGGAGGGTGCGTTGAAGCCCACCCAGCGGGGTTCCCGCTCCAGTTTCACGAGCCGCTTGTGGAGAAGGGCGCACACCTCCAGGCTCGCGGGATTCCGGTCCTCCAGGACGGGCAGGATCTGCTGCAGGGTGTTTCCGCTGTCCACGATGTCCTCCACCAGCACCACGTGACGACCTTCGATGGAGGTGTCCGGATCGTACAGGAGCTGCACCTCTCCAGACGAGACCATTCCGGTGCCGTAGCTGGCGGCCACCAGGAAGTCCACCTGGAGCGGACGCTGGATGGTGCGAACCAGATCCGCCAGAAAGATAAAGGATCCCTTCAGGAGACCCAACACGAGGATCGCCTCCTCCTCGGGATAATGATCCGAGATCTCGGCGCCCATCTCCCCGACGCGACGCGCCAGCTCCTCCTGCGAGTAGACCACGCGCCGAAAGTTCGTCGCTCCTGCCAGTCTCGCCACCCGTTCAGGTGTTTCCGTCTTCATCCCAGACCCCGAGGTACCAGATGTTTTCGTCGGTCCGCGGTCGGGCCACCGGCGCCCGGTGCCACCGCGGAATCCAGATCACTTCGTCCCGGCCGTCGGCCACCACCGGGATTCGTCGCCTCACGTCTACGGAGAGCCGGAGCTCGCCAAAGAGCTTCTTCAGCTTGCGGCGTCCCGCAGGGGAGGTCGTCCGGTCCCCCGGCCGCCAACGGCGCACCACCAGGGGGAAGTGCAGTTGCCGAGCGTCGAAGCCTTCCACCACCCCCCCCGGCATCTCGGGTGGACTCGGCCCCCAGGCCACTCCCAGGGTCCGTCCCCCCAGCCGGGCCATCCCACGCCCGGCGGGATCGGGTGCGGAAAGCGTGAAGGGGGCGTCCGCCGTCTCCGGGTGGTCCCTCTGATCCAGCGATCGCCCCGTTCCCCACTCCAGGCGAACGAGGTCGAAGTCCCTGGCCAGCCGGACCGATCCCGGAAGTTGCAGTCGCCCCCCGCTGACTCCGCGGCTGATAAACTCCAGGGCGGCCCCGGTTCCCGCTTCTCCCAGCGCCACACCCGCCTCCCGGGCCAGGGCACGGAAGATAGCGCTCCGAACCGGAAAAGGGTATGAGAGGAAAGGGTCCCTGGCAACCGTGATCCGCCCCGGTCCCCGCTCCCGAACCAGTTGATCCAGGACTGGCTCCAGGAGGCTGTCGAGGGCCGCCGTGGTGCGTCGGGCGTTACGGGCCAGTCGCAACATGGCGGGCCGGGCTCCGGGATGGATCTCCTCCAGGCGGGGAAGGAGTTCGTGCCGGATCCGGTTGCGGGCCGCGTGCAACTCCAGGTTGGTGGGATCGGGTCGGCCACCGAGTCCCACCCGTTCGGCGTAGGCCTCCAGCTCCTGGCGGAACTCCCGAAGGAGGGGGCGGGCCACCCCCGGCTCCCGTCGCCCCGCGATCCCGGCCAGCCCCCGCACCCCGGTGCCCCGGAGAATGCGGAAGAGGATGGTCTCCACCTGGTCGTCGGCGTGGTGGGCCGTGAGCACCAGCCGTGCATCCACCTGGCGGCGGACCCGGTGGAGGAAGGCGTAGCGGAGGGTCCGGGCCTCGGCTTCGTCCCCGGGGCGCCGGCCGGCCCGCTCAACGTGGATGGGCAGCTTCCACGCCCGGGCCAGGCCCCTTACCCACCGGGCATCGCCGGCGCTTCCCGGACGCATGGCGTGGTCGAAGTGGGCCACCGTGAGCCGCAGGCCCAGGTCCGCCAGGGGAAAGCGAAGGAGATGGAGGAGGACACAGGAATCCAGCCCTCCGGAAACCGCCACCACCACCCGGGCGCCCTCCTCGCCCCATCCGGACTCCCTCCAGCGAGCCGCCACCCGGCGGGCCAGCGCCTGGGGCTCGGTGGTCACCGGCCCGAGTCCCGTTCGCGATGCCCCGGCGGGAGCGGGCGCCCGGACTCCTCGTGGAGGATCCGGGCCAGGATGTCGGGACGATCGGTCTGGATTGCGTCGGCTCCCCATCCCAGGAGGCGACTCATGAGGTCCGGAGCGTTCACCGTCCAGACATGGACCGGCAGGTTCCGGCGATGCGCCTCCCGGATGAGACGGGGCGTGGTGACCTGGCGCCCCTCCCACCGATACGGGATCTGCAGGGCGTCGGTGGCGGGGGTGTAGGGGCCTCCCAGGGGAAGTCGGTGGAGGAGGTAGAAGAGTCGGATCTGCCGCCGAGTGGCGGAGACGGGTCCCCGGTAGCCCAGCCGATCCGCCCGGCCGTCCTCCTCGGCCGAGGCCAGCAGGACCCGGTCGCGGGCACCCAGGGATTCCACCAAGCGGATGAGTGGAGCGGTGGCCCGGGGGTCCTTGGCGTCCACGTTCAGGCGGGTATGGGGGAAGCGCTCCAGAATGGTCCGGAAGCGGGGGATCCGCACGCCTCGTCCCCGGAAGGGCGTCTCGCCGCTGGAGTTCTGATAGCGGAAACCGGCGTCCAGCGCCTGGAGCTCAGCCAGGGTGAACGATCGAACCGGCCCCGAGCCGTCGGTGGTCCGGTCCACCGTGGGGTCGTGGATCACCACCAGCTCGCCATCGCGGGTCAGGTGGACGTCCATCTCGAGAACGTCCGCCCCCCATGTCTCCACCGCCCCGATGAACGCCTCCAGCGTGTTCTCCGGCGCCAGGAGCGCGCCTCCCCTGTGGGCGAACAGGAGGGGAGCGCCGGCCAGGTACGGGTGTCCCGGCCGGGCCTTCATTTCTGATCCGCCGCAGGCCTCCCCGGAGCGTTCGACTGGGTGGAGGGGCTCCCGGGCTGGTCGGGACCCACATCTTCGGGAGAGATGCCGTGGTAGGTGAGGAGCACCTGGTCCAGGAGCTCCGAGGTGAGGGACAGGTCCTGTGCTTCACCGTTCCCATCCGCCTCCGCCGTCGCCTCCTCCAGCGCCAGGATCCGGCCGGCCAGGAAGTGGAGGAAGTCCTCCACCACCTGGGGCCGGGGAGAGGGTCCCACCGGCGAGTCGTCGGGGACCTCGGTGAGGAGGAGGCCCCGGACGAAGGCCAGGACCCCGGGAAAAGTGAGCTCGATGAGGTGGCCGCCCTCCAGCTCCTCCTCGCCCGTGACGTTCTCCCACTCCAGGTCGTTCCAGTAGAGGTCCTTGACCTCGTCCAAGAGGTACTTGCGCCGTTCCTCGGTGAGGGGTGAGCCGTCGGCCGGCGGTGTCTGGAGGGATCGGCCCACCGTTTCCCGCAGAGATCGGCGGCGGGCTTCCAGGAGGGCTTCCGGCGAGGTGGCGTGAGCGCTGGTATCCATGGACCGTGAATCCGGGGAACGGGAATCGAGGAATCGCGGGCCCGTCCCATCGGGCTCCGCAGATCAAGAAGTACACCACGACCTCGCACCAGGCAAGCGAGTGGCGCCGGGGCCCAAAAAAGCGGACCCCCCGAACGGATGCGCGAGGGGACCGCGGGCCCGTACGTACTGTGTGCGTCGGGCGACTCCTGTTTCAGTGCCGGAGGAGGGACTCGAACCCCCGACTCGCGGATTATGATTCCGCTGCTCTAACCAACTGAGCTACTCCGGCCAAATGAGCAAAAAAGGCTACCGTCGCCGGGACCGGGTGTCAAGACCCGGAGGCATCCGCATCTCCAGTGTAGCGGTAGAGGATCTCGCCGTCGCGGATCATCCCGAAGCGCTCCCGGGCCAGCGTCTCCAGGGTCCGGTCGTCGTGCTCCAGAGAGTCGGCCCTCAGGGCCAGGGAGTCGGCCAGCTCCCGGAGCTCCTGGAGCTGCTCGGTGGCCACCTGACTCTCCTGCTGGATGCTGCGAAGATCCAGGACCGTGTATTCGCCCCCGAAGAGGGCGTAGTACGCGGCCACGATCAAGACTGCAGGAAAGACGAATCGTCGGAGCATACGGCTCAGTCCCAGAGACCCCGACCGGGGTATTCGGCCCGGGCGCCCAGTTGTTCCTCGATACGAAGGAGCTGGTTGTATTTTGCCACCCGATCGGTTCGGGAGGCGCTTCCGGTCTTAATCTGACCCGATCCGGTGGCCACCGCCAGGTCTGCGATGAACACGTCCTCGGTTTCTCCCGACCGATGGGAGATGACCGATCGGTACCCGCCCTCCCGGGCCGTGCCAATGGCATCCAGCGTCTCGGTGAGGGTTCCGATCTGATTCACCTTGATGAGAATGGCGTTGGCCACCCCCTCGCGGATGCCCCGCTCCAGGTAGCGGGGGTTGGTTACGAAGAGGTCATCGCCCACCAGTTGCACCCGATCGCCCACCGCCTCGGTGAGAGTCTTCCAACCCGCCCAGTCGTTCTCGTCCAGGGCGTCCTCCAGCGACGCGATGGGATAGCGGTCCACCCACTGACTCCAGAACTCCACCATCCCGGCGGCGTCGCGCCGCTCGCCGGAGGACCAGTGGAAGGTGTATTCCCCGTCCTGGAAGAGCTCCGACGCCGCCGCGTCCAGGGCCAGGAGGATCTCGTCGCCGGCCCGGTAACCGGCCTTCTCCACCGCCTCCAGCACCACCTCCACGGCCTCCTCGTTGGAGCGAAGGTCCGGCGCGAACCCTCCTTCGTCGCCCACGGCCGTGCTCCGGCCCTGCTTCGAGAGGACCGCCTTGAGGTGGTGGAAGACCTCCACTCCCATCTGGAGAGCGTGGGAAAAGGTCTCGGCTCCCACCGGCATGATCATGAACTCCTGGATGTCCACGTTGTTGGGTGCATGGGAACCCCCGTTCAGGATGTTCATCTGGGGCACCGGAAGGCGGGTCGCGTCGTCGCCGCCCAGGGAGCGGAAGAGGGGAAGCTTCCGGGCCCGGGCCACCGCGCGGGCCGTGGCCAGCGAAGCCCCCAGGATGGCGTTGGCGCCCAGGCGTCCCTTGTTGGGCGTCCCGTCGGCCTCCACCAGGAGCTCGTCCAGCCCCGCCTGATTGGAGGCGTCCCGGCCCACCAGGAGCTCCCGGATCTCGCCGTTCAGGTGGCCCACGGCCTTCCGGACCCCGCGCCCCAGGTAGCGGGCAGGGTCACCGTCCCGAAGCTCCACGGCCTCGTGCTCGCCAGTGGAGGCGCCTGAAGGGACGGCCGCCCTTCCGACCACCCCGTCGGCCAGCTCCACCTCCGCCTCCACCGTGGGGGTGCCCCTGGAATCCAGGATCTCCCGTCCCCTCACCGTCCGAATCTCCAATCTGCTCATGTCTGTTCCCCTGGTTCAGTCTGATTCGATGCTCCGTCACCGGAGCGAATGTCCCCCGCGTCGGCCGACGACGGGTCCGCGGCGAGGCGGGCCACCGCGTCTCGTCCTTCCTCCGTCAGCCGGTTCCGGTCGGCGTGCACCAGCCCCCGGGTCTCGATGGGCTCGCCCACCCGGACGCGGATGTGCCCCGGACGAATCCGGAACGACCCCTTGGGCATCACCGCCCTGCTCCCCACAATACCCAGCGGGACCACCGGCGCCTGGGTCTGGATGGCCAGCACGAAGGCCCCCTTCTTGAATCGCTGCAGGCGACCGTCCCGGGAGCGGGTTCCTTCCGGAAAGAAGAGGACGGCCAACCCGTCTTCCCCGAGCCGGTCCCCCACGTCCTGGAGTGACGCGATGGCCCGAGCCTGATCGCTTCGGTCCACGGCGATGTGGCCGCAGTTCTGCCACGCCCGTCCGAAGACCGGAATCCGCGAAAGCTCCTTCTTCGCTATGAACCTGGGGGTGATGGGAAGCTCACCGGCCAGGGCGAAGACGTCGAACCAGGACTGGTGGTTGGCCACCAGGATCATGGGCTCGTCCCAGTTCACCCGATCCAGCCCCTCGAAGCTGACCCGAACCCGGCACCAGCGGAGGATGGTCCGGGCCCACAGGCGTCCGAGCCGCCGGCAGAGGCCGGGCACCGACGGGCGTTTGAGCCATGAGGCCACCACGATCCGGCCTGCCAGGATCAGGGTCAGCACGGCCGCCGCCGGATAGAACCAGAGGGCCCGGATCACGGATCTCCCGCCTCCGGGACTGCCAGGTGATCGAATCCCCCCCGCGCCAGGGCTTCCGGGGGACCGCCCCCGGTAGGCACGAGGCTCACCCCCGAGCCGGTTTCCACATCTCCGATCCGGGTGAGGGGGAGCTGGAAGCGGCGGGCGAACTCATCCACCAGCTCCCGGGAGAGCGTACCCGGGGCCACCGCAAGGAGCACTTCGTAGTCCTCGCCTCCGTGGAGGGCCAGCTCCAGGGTGTCACCTCCCGGCAGATCCGAGGCCAGCGGGAGGGCCCCGGCCTGCAGCCGCAGGGCCACCGCCGACGCCGCCGAGAGGTGTCCGGCATCGCCGGCCAGTCCGTCGGAGAGGTCGATGGCCGCCGTGACCCGGACCCGGGATGTCAGCCACCGGACCTCCTGCAGGCGGGGCTCCGGGCGCACGAACGCCTGCCGGAGACCCGGGGGAAGCGGGTCGCCGGCCTGCCAGCAGGCCACCGCGCCGGCGGCGGCACCCAGGAAGCCCGTCACCCACAGCTCGTCGCCGGCACGGGCTCCGGAGCGGAGGAGGGGCCGGGGCGCCCGCCCCAGTACCACCACGTCCACCAGAAGGGGCCCCGGGGACCGGGTGAGGTCGCCGCCCAGAAGGTGGCCTCCCAGCTCTTCGGTCCGGCTGCGCACCCCGCCCATGAGCTCCTCACCCAGGTCACCGGGAGGAGGGGTGGCCACCGAAGCCAGCACCCCGATGAGCTCTCCTCCCATGGCCGCCAGGTCACTCACCGCCGCACCCACCGCCCGTATGCCCGCCTCCCGGGCCGAGATCCAGTCCAGGCGAAAGTGGACCCCCTCCACGGCCAGATCGGTGGAGACCACCACGTCCGGGGCCAGGACCGCCGCGTCGTCCCCCGGGCCCACCACGACGTCGTCGGGAAGGGGCGGCGCGCCGGCCAGCGTTCGACGGATCTGGTCGAACTCCCGCCCCGGTCCCAGTGCCGCAGGGCTTACCACGGGGGCGGGAGATCCAGGATCACCGCGGGAAGCTCCACCGACCCGTCCCCTCCTCCCTCGAACCCCAGGGCCCGGGCCAGGCCTTCGGCCACGTCACCGGGAAGCAGCGACTCGCCCTGGCCGGCCAGGAGAGCCGCCATCCCGGTGAAGTGGAGCCCCAGCCCTCCGGCCACCGCTGGACCGGCCCCCCGGGCCAGGAAGGCCCCCACCGAACCCGTCAGCACGTCTCCCATCCCGGCCCGGGCCAGATCCGACGACCCGGTGGCAGAAAAGAAGAGGGGGCCTTCCCCTCGAGGCGGCGCCACGATGGAGGGGGCGCCCTTCAGGAGGACGGCGGCGTCCCAGCGCCGGGCCAGCTCCCGGGCCGCGCCCACGGGATCGCCTGCCACCTCTCCGCTGGAACGGTCCAGGAGGCGACCCGCCTCGCCGGGGTGAGGGGTCAGGAGGGCCGCCTCGGGGCCGGTCCCGTCTGAGCGCCACCGACCGAATCGGCCGGCGGCCAGGAGGTTCAGGGCGTCGGCATCCAGCAGAACCGGCCGGGATCCCACCTCCGCCAGGAGTTCGTCCAGGAGATCGGCCGTAGCCGGCTCGGTCCCGAGCCCCGGGCCGGCGGCCAGGGCGTCGGACTGGGCCAGAGCCTCCCGGAGCGCCTCCCGGTCGTCCCGGTCCACCTGCACCGCTTCGGGAACGGCGGACTGGAGCACCCCTCGGAGAGCCGCGGGCGCCGCCACCCGCAGGTAGCCCACCCCGGAACGGAGGGCCCCACGAGCGGCCAGGACGGCGGCGCCCCCCATCCGGGATGAGCCAGCCACCAGGAGGAGCCGACCGGCGGCGTTCTTGTGAGTGACCAGGGGACGGCGAGGCCGATGGCGGCCGGCCCAGCCCGGGGTGAGGAGGCGTCCGGAGGCATCCTCGTCCGTCCAGGGCGGAAACCCGATCTCCACCGCCAGGAGCCGTCCCGCCATCTCCCGGCCGGGGTGAAGGAGGCTCCCCCGCTTCGGCGCGCCGAAGGCCACCGTGGCCCGGGCCCGCACTGCATCCCCTTCCACGGTCCCGGAGTCGGCGTCCACCCCGGACGGGATGTCCAGGGCGAGGACCGGCCGACCGGACTCGTTCATGGCCCGGATGAGCCGGGCCTGCGGCGGGCGGGGTGCGCCACGAATGCCGGTGCCCAGGAGGGCGTCCACCACCACGTGGGCACCCTGGAGGCGGACGGCCAGGTCGGCAGAGTCATCGGAGATCGGGCCGCCGGGGATCTCCCAGCCGTGGAGGAGCGGGTCGGGGTGGGGACGTCCGGCGTCGGTCAGCAGCTCGACCCGGCGCCCCCAGCTCCGGAGGGTCCGGGCCAGAACCACGCCGTCCCCCCCGTTGTTGCCGGAGCCGGCGAGAACCAGAACCGATCCCCGGGGAAATAGGCGAGTGAGCAAGGTGGCGGCGGCCCGCCCGGCGTTCTCCATGAGAACGGACTGGGGCACCCCTGCCGATTCGATGGCTCTACGGTCGAAGGCGGCGGCTTCGGACCCGGTGGGCACCGGAACCCGCTCCTGCCCCATGAAGGCGGATGCGGTCGCGGCATCCCGCCCCGGACCGGCGCTACGCAAGCCTCACCTCCGGGCCAGGCTCACTTCTGGCTCTGCCCGATGGCACGCCCGAAGCTGATCTCGCCGTTGTCGATGCGGATGTTGAAGCCGCAATCGGGACTGCTGCAAACCCACGCCTTGTAGCGAATGGTCGCCCCGTCCCTTCCGTAGTCGGAAAGGGGAATCAGAAGGCCGGCGCCGCACTTCTGGCAGGCGGGAAAGGGCCGTGCGTCTTCCATGGTCCACCCCTCACGTCGTCGTGGTCCAGATCGAGAATGGGGCAGGCGTTCCAGCCGTCCGGGTGTCGGGCCAGCACGCTCCCCCGGTGCATCTTGTAATCCCCGACCCATTTTGGATGTTTCTTCTGCTATGAGCGTGTCCGAGCAATGGGCCCGGCAACCTCACTCCCGAACGTCCCATGGGTAGTTCTGCTCGAAGGCCTCCTCGAAGTCGAAGAGGTTCTCGAAGTCGTCCAGGCGATCCTCGTCCTCCTTGACCAGGACCCCTTCCTCCACCAGGGCGAAGACGATCCGGCCCACGTCGCCGGTACGGTGGATGCCCCAGTGCTCCAGGACGGTCCGGGCCATGGGACCGAACTCCTTGAGGGCCAGGGTTCGCACGCCCTCCGCCAGTTCGGCTCCGGAGATGTGGCGGGGCGACTCCAGGTGCTCCATGACGTGATGCAGGGACGAGAGCACGAACAAGTACGCCTTCCCCATGTAGCGGGGATTCCGCTGGCGGAGGCGATCCAGGATCTCGTCGGCAAATTGGACTTCAGTCATGGCCGAATTCTGTGGCATGTGGAGCCTGGGCGCCAGGGATGGCTTCCTCCGGCGCCCCTGCCGGGCTCCTCACTGGCGAGACGTCATCGGTCCCGGCAGGACCGTGTTCTGAGTCTCGCTGGTCCCCCCTCTACGCGTCAACCGCAGGCGTTGCGGAGCTCGGGGTAGAGGGGGAATGCGCCACATAGCTCCAGGACCTCGTCCCGGATCTCCTTCTGGCGATCCTCGTCGTCGGGCGCCTCCAGGACATCGGCGATCCAGTCGGCCACCTGCACCATCTCCGGCTCCGTCATCCCCCGGGTGGTGAGGGCCGAGGTCCCGATCCGGAGCCCGGAGGTCACGAACGGCGACCGGCTCTCTCCGGGAACGGTGTTCTTGTTCACGGTGATCCCGGCGGCATCCAACGCCCGTTCGGCATCCTTGCCGGTGAGCTCGCCCCGGTCCTGGAGGTCCACCAGGATGAGGTGCGTGTCGGTTCCTCCGGCCACGAGCTGGAAGCCCCGCTCCATGAGACGCTGGCCCAGGACCCGCGCGTTGGCCACGATCTGTTCCTGATAGCGTTTGAAGGAGGGCTGGAGGGCTTCACGGAAGCTGACTGCCTTGGCGGCGATGACGTGCATCAGGGGACCGCCCTGCATGCCGGGAAACACCGCCTTGTCCACCTTCTTCTGGTGTTCCTCGGTGGTCAGGATCAATCCTCCCCTGGGGCCACGGAGGGTCTTGTGGGTGGTGCTGGTCACCACGTCGGCATGGGGCACCGGGCTGGGATGGACCCCGGCAGCCACCAGCCCTGCGATGTGGGCCATGTCCACCATGAGCCTGGCCCCCACCTCCCGGGCAATCTCCCCGAAGGCGGCGAAGTCCAGAGTGCGGGGGTAGGCGCTGGCTCCTGCCACGATGAGTCGTGGACGGACCTCCCGGGCCCGATCTCTGACCACGTCGTAGTCGATGAGACCGGTGGATTCGTCCACGCCATACGCGTGGACTCGATACAGGATTCCCGAGGCGTTCACCGGCGACCCGTGGGTGAGGTGCCCTCCGTGAGTCAGATTCATCCCCAGCACCGGATCGCCGGCGTCGAGGAAGGCCAGGTAGGTGGCCATGTTGGCCTGAGCTCCCGAGTGGGGCTGGACGTTGGCGTGGTCCGCACCGAAGAGTTCCGTGGCCCGATCCCGGGCCAGTTCCTCGGCCACATCCACGAACTCGCAGCCCCCGTAGTACCTTCGGCCGGGAAGCCCCTCGGCGTACTTGTTGGTCAGGACCGTGCCCACCGTCTCCAGAACCGCCATGGACACGAAATTCTCCGACGCGATGAGCTCCAGCCCCTCGTCCTGGCGCTGGAGCTCGGAACAGACGGCCCCATAGATCTCGGGGTCGTTGGATCGAAGGTTCTGATACGGATCGCTCATGGGGATTGGAAGGCCTTTGAAGGACTCGGGGATCAGGCTTGGAACGGACGGTCAATGGGCCGTGGATGGGATGCGCGGCCGACCGAACGATCCCCGCGCACCCTCCCCACCCGGCCCCCTTCCGTCAGACGTACGACCGTTGGAGGTGCCGGGACAGCCGGATGCGCTGTTCGGCCAGCTTGTCGGCAGCGGCGGCCGTGGGAACGCCCTCGTCGTCGGCCGTCTCAAAGATCCGCAGGAGGGTGCCGAAGATCTCCATGGCCTTCCGCTTGCTCCGGTCGGCGGTCCAGTCGTGGAGCTCACCGTACACGTTGATGAGCCCTCCGGCATTGATGACGTAGTCCGGCGCGTAGAGGATCTTCCGCTCGTGGAGAATCTCGCCGTGTCGAGTCCGGGCCAACTGGTTGTTGGCGGCGCCGGCCACGATGTCCACCTTCAGCACCTTGAGGGTGTCGTCGTTGATGACGGCCCCCAGCGCGCAGGGCGCGAAGATGTCAGCATCGACGGAGTAGATGTCGTCGGGCTCCGAGGGCTCGGCTCCGAATTCCTCACAGACCGCTTCGACCCGGGCCTCGTCGATGTCGGTGACCGTGAGGCGTGCCCCCTCGTCGGCCAGAAAACCGCAGAGGTGATACCCCACGTTTCCCACGCCCTGCACGGTGACGTGGCGGCCGGCAAGAGACGAATCGCCGTACTTCTTCTCGGCGCAGGCCCGGATTCCCTGGTACGTGCCGAAGGCAGTCACCGGTGAGGGGTCACCGGACCCTCCGTGCACACCCACCACCGCATCGGTTTCCATCCGGACGAACTCCATGTCGTCCACCGACGTTCCCACGTCCTCGGCGGTGATGTACCGACCTCCCAGCGACTCCACCGCCCGACCATGGGCACGGAAGATCATCTCCCGATCCCGCGTTCGGTTGTCTCCGATGATGACCGACTTGCCTCCTCCCAGGTTGACCCCGGCGATAGCCGCCTTGTAAGTCATCCCGTGGGAGAGTCGGAGCACATCCACAAGCGCCTCCTCGTCGGAGGAGTAGTTCCAGAAACGGGTTCCGCCCAGGGCGGGTCCCATCGTGGAATCGTGGATCGCGATGATGCCGCGATAGTCCAGTTCAGGCTCAGACCAGAAGACCACCTGCTCGTGGCCCTTTCTGGAGAGCAGCTCGAATACGTCCATCCGTATCGGCTCCCGGTTTGTGTCATGTCCCGAGGTACGCTCCCGCACCCGGGCAGGGGCGGCCGTCAAGGCAAGCCCCCCTAACGATGTCGTCTCCGGCATCGCGCCCCCCCTGCAGGAGGACGCTGCCGATTTCCTTCCGTGTGCTCCCTGCCGGACTTCGCCCTCAGCTCCCGCCGTCGAACTCCCGGACCGCATCTCCGGCCACGACCATCCGCAGCACCTCGTTGGCACCCTCGTAGATCTGGGTGCCCTTGGCGTCACGCATGAGCCGCTCCACCGGATAGTCCCGCATGTACCCGTAGCCTCCGAAGATCTGGACGGCCTCGTCGGTGATCCACATGGCCGCCTCACTGGCCGCCACCTTGGCCATGGAGGAGAGGGCCCGGGGAGACGAAGGCAGGTGCGTGGCATCGTCTCCGGGCTCCCCGTCCAACCGAACGGCCGCATCCAGGGTCAGCAGTCGAGCCTGGCTCAGACGGACGGCCATGCCGGCCAGCTTTTCCCGCACCGCTCCGAAGCGGTGGAGCGAACGGCCGAACTGCTCCCGCTCCCCGGCATACCGCAGCGCATGCTCGTAGGCCGCCTGGCCGATCCCCAGGGCCTGCGCCGCCACCCCGATCCGACCCACCAGGAGGGCGTCCATGGCGATCTCGTACCCGTCACCCGGGGCTCCCAGGAGGGCGTTCTCCGGCAGCTCCACCCCGTCCAGCTCCAGCGACACCGTCTCCGAAGCCGCGAGCCCCAGGGTTCGTTCCCGCCCCGTCACGCGGATCCCCGGGGTGTCCCGGGGAACCAGGAAGGCGGAGATCCCCTCACGCCCCGAATCCTCGTCCCCGGTCCGGGCAAAGAGAAGGATGAGGCCTGCCCGGTCGCCATTGGTGACCCAGCTCTTGGTTCCGTCCAGGACCCATGTCCCATTTCGGGAGCGGGCCCGGGTGGTGAGGGCTGCCGGGTCACTTCCGGCCCCGGGCTCGGTGAGGGAGAAGGCCCCCAGCACATCGCCGGCAGCCAGCGCCGGAAACCACCGCTCCTGTTGCTCGGCCCGTCCCCAGCCCTCCAACGCCCGGGGGATCGGACCGTTGTGGATGGCCACGGCCAGCGCCACGGACGCGTCACCCCAGGCCAGGGCCTCCACGACCATGGCGAAGGTGGGAGCATCCACCCCCAGGCCGCCGTGGGCTTCCGGCATCCGCATGCCCAGAAAACCCAGCTCCGCCAGGGTGGCGAAGAGGGCATCCGGCAGGTTGCGATCCGCATCCCACGTTTCCACGTGTGGACGGATCTCTCCGGCGGCGAACTCCCGGGCCAGGGCCCGGAACTCCAACTGGTCCGAGGTGGGAATCAAGGCGTCAATCCTCGTAGGTGTGGAAGCCTCGGCCGCTCTTGCGCCCGAGCCAGCCGGCGGCCACGTACTTGCGGAGGAGGGGGCACGGGCGGTAACGGTCGTCGCCCAGCTCCCGGTGCAGCACCTCCAGGATGTTCAGGCAGGTATCCAAGCCGATGAGGTCGGCCAGTGCCAACGGACCCATGGGATGGTTCATTCCCAGCTTCATGACGGTGTCGATGGCGTCCACCTCGGCCACGCCCTCCATAAGGGCGAATACGGCCTCGTTGATCATGGGCATGAGGACCCGGTTCGACACGAAGCCCGGGTAGTCGTTCACCTCCACCGGGATCTTCCCCAGGGCCCGGGAAAGCTGCATCACCGATTCGGTGGTGGCGTCGTCGGTGGCCAGCCCCCGGATCACCTCCACCAGCTTCATGACCGGCACCGGGTTCATGAAGTGCATCCCGATGACCTTCTCGGGCCGGGAGGTCCGGGCCGCGATCTCGGTGATGGAGATGGAGGAGGTGTTGGAGGCCAGGATGGTATCCGGGCCCGCTTCCCGGTCCAGGGTGCCGAAGAGCTCGTACTTGAGCTCGGCCCGCTCCGGGATGGCCTCCACCGCGAGTTGAACGCCCTGGACGGCTTCCGCAGGGTCGGTGAAGGTCTGGATCCGGCGCATGGCCGCCTCCTTCTCCTGGGCGGTCATCCGCTCCTTCTTCACCTGCCGGTCCATGTTCCGATCGATGGTGGCGAGCCCCTGTTCCAGCGCCTCGGCCGAGACGTCCACCATGTGCACCTGCAACCCACTCTGGGCCGACACATGGGCGATCCCGTTGCCCATGGTCCCGCCACCGATCACCGCCACCGAGTCTATGGTCATGCCGACCCCCGCTCCACCGAGAGGGCCACCGCGTTGCCGCCGCCCAGGCAGAGGGTGGCCAGTCCGGTCCGGGCATCCCGGTCTTCCATGGCATGGAGAAGGGTCACCAGGATCCGGGCGCCGGAGCAGCCGATGGGATGGCCCAGAGCCACCGCGCCTCCGTTCACGTTGACCCGCTCCGGGTCCATCCCCAGCTCCTTCATGTCGGCCAGCGCCTGGACCGCGAAGGCCTCGTTCACCTCGATGAGGTCGTAGTCGTCGATGGAGGCGCCGGTCCGCTCCATCAGGTTCCGCACCGCCGTGATGGGGGCAAAGAAGAGATCCTCGGGCTCGGTCCCGCCGGCTGCGTAGCCGTTGATCCGGGCCTGCACCTCCAGGCCGTGGGTTCGGGCGAACTCCAGAGAGGTCACCACCAGGGCGGCGGCCCCGTCGTTCAGGCCGGGGGCGTTGCCGGCGGTGACCACCAGCTCTTCGATCCCCTCCGGTGCGTCACGGGGAAAGGCGGGGCGGAGCCGTCCCAGAGCCTCCATCGAGGTGTCCCGCCGGGGACCTTCGTCGGTGTCCACCACCGTGGTACCCTTTCGACCCTCGATCTCCACCGGGACGATCTCCGCCTCGAACTTTCCGCCATCGATGGCGGCCACCGCCCGCTGGTGCGAGCGCAGGGAGAAGGCATCGGCCTCGTCCCGGCTGATTCCGGCCTTCTGGGCGGTGTACTCGGCGTGCCCACCCATGTGGCACTCCCCGAAGGAGCACCAGAGCCCGTCGTAGATCAGGCCGTCCTGGAGCTCCTGGTCACCGAACTTGACGCCGGTGCGAAGTCCCCGGGCATAGAAGGGGACGTTGGACATGGACTCGAATCCGCCGGCCACGATGGCCCGGGCATCCCCGGCCCGAATGGCCTGGGCCGCCAGCATCACCGCCTTGAGACCCGAACCGCACACCTTGTTGATGGTGACGGCGGGGATGGTAGCCGGGAGTCCGCCCCGGATGGCCGCCTGCCGCGCCGGTGCCTGCCCGGCCCCGGCCTGGACCACGTTGCCCAGGATCACCTCGTCGATCTCGCCGGCATCGACGCCGGAACGTTCCATGGCAGCGCGGACCGCCACGGCACCCAGAGCGGGTGCGCTGAGGGGACTGAGTCCACCGAGAAATCTCCCGACGGGGGTGCGGGCACCGCTGACGATGACCGGAGTGCGTGCGTCTTCGCTCATATCTCTCCGAAGCCTGTTGCTGGATGTACGGGTCGGTCCGCGGCGACGGACCGCCCGAGGGGGGGCGGCCTTTGACCGGAGGAACGCTCCGGGCCGGGTCGCAGACCTGCTGTGGAATCGGCCGCCATCTCCCCACGGGGGGACTCGGCCGTTTCGGTCTTGGGTGGGATCGGGACCGGTCCCCGGTCTCCGAGCCGGGTAAAGATAGAAAAAAAGGGCGCTCAGGTCACCCTGCGACCCTCTTCGTCCAGCCGGCCCCACGGGACCCACGGGTCGTGTTCGAAGACCAGAAGCCAGTCTTCGTCCCGGGCCTGCGTCCAGAGGGTGCGCTTCGACTCCAGGGTGACCAGGGGCTCCAGGTCGTATCCCATGATCCACGGCAGAGGCACGTGGGCCGTGGTGGGACACACGTCGGCCAGGTAGAACGCGATCTCGCCGCCGGAGTGCACCTGGACGGATTGGTGGTGGGGCGTGTGACCCGGTGTGGGGATCAGGCGTACCCCCCGGGTCAGCTCGGTCTCGCCGTCCACCAGATCCCAGAGATCGGCGTCGGTTACCGCCTTGAAGTTGCGGGGGACGTAGCTGGCCCGAATCCGCTCGTTCCGCCGGCCGGCGAACGCCAGCTCCCGCTCCTGCACCACATAGCGGGCATCCGGAAAAGCGGGCACGATCTCTCCGTCGTCCCGGATGACGGTGGCGCCGCCGGCATGGTCGAAGTGGAGATGCGTCAGGACCACCAGGTCGATCTGGGCCGGCTCGAACCCCGCCGTCCGGATCCCCTCCTCCAGGCGCGTGGGATCTCCGGGATTCTGGATGCCGTAGATGTCGCAGAACTTGTCATCCTCCTTGTTCCCCACCCCGGTGTCCACCAGGATGAGCGCCTCGGGCGCTTCGATGAGCAGGCATCGGAGGGCCAGGGGGATGCGGTGCCGCTCGTCCGGAGCGATCCGCTTCTCCCACAGGGGACGGGGCACCACCCCGAACATGGCCCCACCATCCAGGCGCTGCAGGCCGGCCTCCACCGCATGAATCGTGATGCCGCCCACCTCCCTGGAACGGACCAGGGGAAGATCGTCCAGCTGGGGAATGGGGGCCGGGGGCTCGCGACGGGAGGCATCTGGATCGGGCATGGTCGACGCGGTTGGAGGCTCGGGAGGAACGGGTCCGACCTTCACAAGGTGGCACCCTTCCCGCCCTGGGGGAAAGCCCCCCGCACCCTGCGACGCGGCCTCGTCAGGACATGGCCCGCCGCAGCGCGTGCAGGTCGCCGATCCCCCGGGCTTCGGCCAGGTCCAGGAGCCGGAGAAGGAGTCGTGCCGTGGCCAGGGCATCGCCGTGCGCCCGATGTCGTCGCTGGACCGGGATCCGAAAGTGCCGGGTCAGGGCATCCAGATTGTAGCGCCGAAGCCGAGGAACCAGGAAACGCCCCAGGCGCACGGTGCACAGCCGTTCCAGGTCCGGCACATCGCCGCTTGCCGCCAGGAGCTCGCCGCGAATGAAGCCCCAGTCGAAGGGGGCGTTGTGCGCCACGAAGATCCGCCCCTCGAGAGCACTTCGCACCTGCGGGGCCACCCCCTCGAAGGAGGGGGCCGAAGCGACCATCTGGTCGGTGATCCCGGTGAGTCCCTGGATTCGGGGCGGGATGAGCCGCCCGGGATTCACCAGCGTCTCCAGACTCTCCTCCACCTGACCGTGGGCCACGGTGACCACGGCCACTTCGGTGACCCGGTGCCCCCGGCTCCAGGCTCCTCCGGTGGTCTCCACATCCACGACGGCATAGCGAAGGTGTCGCAGGGGAGGGCCCGGGATCGGCTCTGCCACGTTCAGATGCCACACTCCGCCCTGGTCCACCCGAAAGCGGGGATCGGAGCCCAGCAGGGTGAAAACCGCCCGCGCCGCCGCCTCCGGGGCCCCCCGGAGTCCCATGACCGCCTCGGCGACCTCCAGGGTGTGAGCGGGCCCTGTGGCCAGGAGCTGGGCGGCCCGCTGCACCAGGCCGGAGGGCGCCGTCTCCCTCCGGTCTCCCTTCACCCGCCTTCTCCGGAACCGAGTTCCGAGGCGGTACGCAGGGCAAAGGATAGGGCTTCCATCTCCAGCGTCAGGTTCACGTCGTTGACCACCACGTGGGACCCCAGGTGGAGCTGCACCGGAGCGAAATTCAGGATTCCGCGCACCCCGGCATCCACCAGCGCCTCGGCAGCGGCCTGTGCATCGGTGGCGGGGATGGCCAGAATGCCAAGCTCGGCCCGGCACTCCCGGACCAGCGTGGGAAGCGCCTCCACGGACTGGATCTTCACGCCGTTCCACCGACGGCCGACCTTGGCCGGATCCCGGTCCACCACGGCCACGATCTCGAAGCCCCGCTCTCGAAAATACGGGTACTCAAAGAGGGCCGACCCGATGCGCCCGGCCCCCACCAGTACCACGGGCCAGCGGCGCTGGAGGCCAAGGATGTCCCGGAGATGGTTCTGGAGGGGTGCCACCGAGTACCCGAGGCCCCGCTTCCCGAAAGAGCCGAAGCGGGAGAGGTCCTTGCGAACCTGCGCTGCGCTGGTCCCCGCCAGCTCGGCGAGCCGGCGGCTGGAGACGGTGGGTTCCGCCTGGTCGTCCAACCCCTCCAGGGCTCGCAGGTACAGGGAGAGGCGCCGGATGGTGGAATCGGAAACCGCTGGTAAATCCGTGGACACGGACCGGACGTCTGGGTTGAGGTGGCCTGGATCGGGGCGACGGCCGCCGTCTTGTGAAAATCTTCACAAATCAGGGGAATAGTATCCCCCCGGCCGGCGTGTCGTCAACGGGGAACCTTCAGGGAAGGAGCCGTGCCATGGCGACGAATCCCTCCGGCGACACCGTCTCCGGCCGATCGGTGGGACGGGCTCCGGCGGCGGCCAGGAGATCAGCCAGGGCCTCGGGCCCCAGACCCAGGTCGGGATGGTCCTTCAGGATCTTGCGAAGCTGTTTTCGCCGCCACTGGAAGAGGGCCCGGGTCAACCGCCGGAGTGCCACCTCCTCGTCCGGGCTCAGGGGCGGGGGGACCAGGGGCCGGAGTCGAATCACCTCGGAGTGGACCCGGGGCCTGGGCCGAAAGACCTCCGGAGGCGCCCGGAGAACCCGCTCCACCGATGCCACCGCCCGGACCCCCACCGAGAGGGCGCCGTACTCCCCGGATCCGGGATCGGCCGCAATGCGCTCCGCCACCTCTCGCTGCACCATCAGGAGGATCTCGGCGGGCCGGGGCCGTTCCAGGAGATGAAAGAGGATCGGGGTGGTGACGTTGTACGGGATGTTCCCCACCACCTTCAGTCGAGACGGCTCGCCGGTGACCTCGGCCAGGTCCAGTTCCAGGATGTCACCCTGGATCACGATCACATCGGGACGCCCCTGGAATTGCCGGGAGAGACGTCGGGCCAGGGCCCGGTCCAGCTCCACCAGGATGAGGCGCCCCCCCTGCACTTCCACCTCCCCAGCCAACCCCTGGGTGAGGGCACCCCGGCCGGGACCGATCTCCAGGACCGTTTCCCCTTTCCCCACCCGGGCCTCCTCCACGATCCGCCGCCGGAGGTTTCCGTCCACGAGGAAGTTCTGCCCCATGGACCGTCGGACCGGAGGAAACTCCGAGTCGGAGCTCACACCTTCAGGACCAGGGCGGTGCGGTCATCCGCTTCCCCACCGGCTTCCTCCCCCTCGGCCAGGAGGAAGAGGGCCTCGACGATCCCGTACGCCGGAGCCTCGCGGGTCTCCACCGCCTCGTCCACAAGCCGCTCCTCACCGGCCCTGCGGGAACCGGGGATGACCGGATCGGACAGGCCATCGGTAAAGAGGAGGAGCAGGTCCTCCCCGGACGTCCACGGGACCCGGGTCTCGTGGTATTCGCCGCCCTCGGCGATACCCATGGGCGGATCCATGGCCTCGAGGCGACTCCGGGACCCGTCCCCGCGGATGACGAAGGCATGGGGATGCCCGGCGTTGGCGTAGACCAGCTCACCGGCCTCCGGATCCACCACGGCATAGACCAGGGTGAGGTACATCTCGGTGCTCTCGAGCTCGTCCTGGAGCGCCTTGCCCATCTCGTTCAGCACCTGGGCCGGGGACTCACGGTCCGGCGCGTAGATGGTGGCGGCACTGAGCGCCAGGGCCATGATGAGAGCGGCGGGAAAGCCGTGGCTGGACACGTCGCCCACCATGACGCCCACCCGACCCTCTGGAAGACGCAGGAGGTGGTAGAAGTCGCCCCCCACCGATTCCGCCGGACGGACGCGGGCAGCCAGCGCCTCGGGATCGAAGCCGTCAAGAGACGGCAGCAGCTTCATCTGGAGGTCGTGGGCCAGCTCCATCTCCCGACCCACCCGCTCCCGCTCCAGGCTCTCCCGGATCAGCCGGCTGTTCTCCAACGCCGCACCCACCTGGGAGGCAATGGCGGAAAGCAGCTTCTGATCCGAGGCCGTGAACCGACCGCCCCGCCGTCGACCGATGAGGTTGATCACCCCCACCGTCCGCGCCGCCCCGTCGGGAGGCGTATAGCGAATGGGTACCGAGAGGATGGAGTCGCCCTGCTCCCGGCCCACCAGCCCGCTGTGCTGTGGAGTTTCCGAGGGGTCGGCCGCCAGGACCAGGGAGCGCCCCTCGCGGAAGACCTGGGAGGTGACCGCCGAGGGGTCGTCGGCGTCGAGTGGGCCGTCGCGGCCGTCGTCGCCCACCGAAGCCACCAGATGCAGACGGCCCTCGTCCGGCCGGTACACCCAGAGGGAGCCCCGACGGGCCGCAAGGACCCCACAGACCTCCGACAGGATGAGGCGGCTGGCCTCCTTCACCTGCAGGAGGGAGCCCAGCGTCTCGGCGATGAAGTAGAGGAGGTTGATCTCCTCGTACCGCTCCGATACCTCGTAGGTGAAGAAGCGGATCTCCTCGTGGTACTCGTAGAGCTGCTCCAACGAGGTCCGGAGCGCGTTGGCCGCCGACTGAACCGTGGTCGTCGCCGAGGTGCGGACCTCCAGGATCAGGTCCGAGCCGTTTCGGGTGGGCACCTCCAGGAGGATGGAGTCGTGGCGCGGTCCGGAATCCTCCTCGCCGGATGGGAAGAGGTGGAAGGGGTCCTCACCCTCCCGGGGAAACCAGAGGTGGAGGTTCAGGGAAAATCCCCGGCGAAACTCCTCCAGGACCTGAACAACCGCATCCGGGAGAAGCTCCCGGGCGGTTCGGTCCGGGGTCATGCCGAGGCCGTACCCCGCAGGGCCTCCCCATCGGCGAGATGGAGCGTCAGCGTCACCGAGTTGCCCCGGTCGTTGAAGTGCACCTCATCCATGAGCTGACGCATGAGAAACAGCCCCCGGCCACCCTCCCGGGTGAGGTTCCGGGGCGTGGTGGGGTCGGGAACTCCGTCGGGATCGAATCCCCTTCCCTGGTCGGTGACCCGGGCGATGACCCGCCCCGCCATCAAGGTGACCTCGACGCGAACCCGCTTGTGCGGATCCCGACCATTGCCGTAGATCATGGCGTTGGAGAGGGCTTCCACCAGGCTCACCCGGAAGTTGAGGCGCAGCTTGCGGGCCACCTCCTGACAGGTGGAGCACCGACCCACCACGAACTCCACCGCCTCCTCGATGCATCCGAGGTCGTTGGGGAGTTCAAAGACCAGCTCTCGTTCCATCAGTGATCCAACCTCCACCTGAGGGAGAACGGAACCTACCCGTCCGATCGGACTGCTAGAAGCCCTCCAGGGCTTCCTCCCGGGAATCAGCAATCCGGAAGAGGGTGTCCAGCTTGGTGAGCTCGAAGAGGGTCCGGAGATCCTCGTTCAGGCTGGCCAGCCGGAGCTCGCCTTCCTGTTCCCGGATCTTCTTGGAGAGGCTCACCAGCACGCCCAACCCGGACGAATCAATATAGCCCGTCTTGGTGAAGTCCACGAGGAACTTCCGTTCCCCCTTCTCCAGCTCGTCCAGAACCGCCTTCTTCAGCTCCTGCCGGTTGCCGACGATCAGTTGACCGTCCACGTCCAGGACGGTGACATCGCCCTCACGGTTCACGTGAAACGCCATGGCTGTCTCGAAACTCCTGGACCCCGTGGGGTCCGGATGGATGAACGCCGACCCCGCAGCGTGCGGGCCACCTTCAGCTGTCGGCTCGTGACGGGAGACCGGGCGCTTGCTCCGGACACCTCGCCAAAAAACTTAAAGAAAAGCCGCTCGGCCGGGCAAGGGAGGCCGACGCGCCCGACCGGGCCGCCCCGGCGTACCCGGGACTCGACGTGAGTTCCACGGGCCTGCGGCTCAATCGGCCATGAGGCTGGTGATGCATGCCACGTTCACGATGTCTTCGGCGGTGGCGCCCCGGGAGAGGTCGTTGCAGGGCTGCCGGAGCCCCTGAATGATGGGCCCGATGGCCTCGGCAGCCCCCAGCCTCTGGACCAGCTTGTAGGCGATGTTGCCGGCGTCCAGGTCGGGAAAGACCAGGACGTTGGCCTCGCCCCCCACTGCCGAGTGGGGCGCCTTGCGCCGGGAGACGGCCTCCACCAGGGCCGCGTCGGCCTGGAGTTCGCCGTCGGAGGGGACCCCGGGCTCCATGTCCCGGAAGAGGGCCAGCGCTTCTCGCACCTTCTCCACCGATGGCCCCTCTGCACTGCCCTTGGTGGAGTACGAGAGGAAGGCCACTGTGGGGGAATCCCCCACCACCTTGCGCCTGGCCCGGCTGGCCGCGGCCGCAATCTGGGCCAGCTGGGGTCCCGTGGGATCGGGCACCACCGCCGCGTCGGTGAAGGTGAGCACTTCGGGATCGGGCGAGCGGAAGGGGTCCACCACCATGTAGAAGGCCGAGGAGACCACCTTGATCCCATCGTCCGGCCCCACGCACCAGAGCGCGGCCCGCAGGACGTCGGAGGTGCTGTTCACCGCTCCGGCCACCGAGCCGTGGACCTCCTGAAACCGGACCATGAGCGCGCCCCTGATGAGGGGCTCCCGGACCCGTTTCCGGGCGGTTGCCCTGTCCATTCCCCGGGCCCTCCGGAGCTCCAGGAGCGTTTCCACGTAGCGGCCGGAGCCCTCCCCGCGCCGGGGGTCCACCCCCTCCAGATCATCGGGATCGCCGCCGACCGACTCGAGCTCGGAACGGATCCGGTCCGGGTCGCCCAGGACCACCGGATAGAGCAGCCCCTCGTCCTGGATGCGGGCCACCGCCTCGATGGTTCTGGACTCCTCACCCTCGGGGAAGACGACCCTGCGGGGGCGGTCCCGGGCGCGTCGCCGGATCTCGGCCAGAAAGTCCATGGCTCACTTTTCCTGCTTCTGGAATCGTTCCTGAAGTCGTCGGAGCACCGGTGGCGACACGAAGGGCGACACGTCGCCACCCAGGGACGCCACCTCCCGGACCAGCGAAGCCGAAAGGAAGGAGAGGTGGGCGTCGGGGGTCAGGAAGATGAACTCCATGCTGGGGTGCAGCTCCCGGTTCATCTGCGCCATCTGAAACTCGTACTCGAAGTCGGATACGGCCCGGAGTCCCCGGACCACCACGTCGGCGCCGATCTCCCGGGCGAAGTTCACCAGGAGGCCCTCGAAGGTCCTGCACTCGATCCGGTCCTCGTCGGCGAAGACCTCCTCCAGCATGGCCAGCCGGTCGTCCATGGAGAAGGCGGGCTTCTTGGCCTGTGTCGCCGTCTGGGCCACTCCCACCACCACGCGGTCGGCCACCGTCAGAGTGCGGCGGGCGATGTCCTCGTGTCCCAGGGTCACTGGATCGAAGGAGCCGGGGTAGAGGGCCGTAACCGTTCGGGAAGGAGTCATTCGGGTGCCTCGACGATGGAAATGGACGTATCTCCGTACCTTCGGGTCCGGAGGCCTTCGATCTCGGGGAGGGCCTCATCGGTCCGGTGCTCCACCCAGAGCTCAGCGGCGAAGGGGATGCGGTGGAAGTGTCGGAGGAGGTCCGCTGCGTGCCCTTCTCCGTACGGGGGATCGGCCAGAGCCACATCGAAGGCACCGGGCTCCAGCCGCTGGACGTAGGAGAACGCATCGCCCACCACCACCTCCACCCGGTCGCCGGCCTCCAACTCCTCCACATTGGCCCGAAGGGCCCGGAGCGCGCCCCGGGCCCGCTCCACCAGCACCGCCTCCCTTGCACCCCGGGAGAGGCATTCCAGACCCAGGGCGCCGGACCCGGCGAAGAGGTCCAGCACCCGGGCGTCCACCACCGCCGCCCCCAGCGCCGACATCCAGGCCTCGCGAATCCGATCGGTGGTGGGGCGGGTGTCCCGGCCCCGAGGTGCCCGGATCCGCCGGCTTCCCCACTCCCCCGCGATGATCCTCACGCCGGGCCTCCCGCAGACTCACCGGGGCCCCGCAAGTCCACGAGCCGTGCCTGGAGGGAGCGGACGCCCCGGTATTCGTTCTCCCGGAGTTGGAAGAGGGCCTCCAGGGGTCCCCTGCTCACCCGGCTCGGCGGCAGTCGCCGGGCCAGGTCGAAGCCGATGGCCTCCAGCTCGCCGCCACCGTCGGCCAAGCGAAGCTTGAGGTGACCCCGGCCCACCTCCCGGGGCGCTCCAGCGGGGCGCAGCTCCCGGGCCCAGAAGACGGGCCGGGGATTGCCGATCCCGAAGGGCCCCAGGTACTGGAGGTAGTGGTGGAGCTCGTCGGTGGCTTCCGAGAGGCTCAGGGGAGCGTCGCCCCGGAGCACCGGACGGGGGGGGATCCCCTGGAGCTGCTCCCTGACCTGGCGGTTGAAGGCCTCGCGAAAGGCCGGGATCTCCTGAGCCCTGAGGTCCATGCCCGCCGCCTGCCGGTGGCCCCCGAAGCGGGAGAGGTGCCGGGCGCATCCCCGGACCGCCTCCAGGAGGTGCACCCCCGGCACCGACCGAGCACTTCCGCGAGCGGTCCCGTCTTGCACGGCCAGGAGAACCACCGGCCGGTGAATCCGCTCCACCACCCGCGAGGCCACGATGCCGATGACCCCTGGATGCCATCCCTCCCCCCGGAGCACCACGCCGAAGTCCTCCGCCGGGTCGTAGTGGGCAGCCAGCTTCTCCAGCGCCTCCTCCAGGGTGCGGCGATCCTCCTCCCTTCGCTCGGTGTTCAGCCTCTCCAGCGCCCCGGCCAGCTCCCGGGCCTCCCCGGGATCGTCGGTGAGGAGGAGCCGGAGGGCGTCGGAGGCGCCTCCCATCCGCCCGGCGGCGTTCAGTCGGGGAGCCAGGACGAACCCCACCCGGCCCGCGTCGATGGGCCGGTCCCGAAGACCCGTGACCTGGATCAGCGCCTGAAGCCCCGGCCGGCGAGTCTGTTCCAGCGCCCGGAGGCCGAAGCGGACCAGGACCCGGTTCTCACCCCGGAGGGGAACCAGATCCGCCACCGTGGCCAATGCCACCAGGTCCAGATGGGGCAGGAGCTCTTCCAGGGGACGGCCCCGGAGCCGGGCCAGGAGCTGGCAGAGTTTGAAGACGACGCCCACCCCGGCCAGACGGTCGTCGGGGTAGTCGCAGTCGCTCCGCTGGGGGTTCACCACCGCCAGGGCGGGAGGGAGGGTCGTCCCGGGGGTGTGGTGGTCGGTGACGATGACATCCAGCCCCAGCTCCCGGGCCCGGATCACGGCGTCATGGGCCACGATCCCCGAGTCGCAGGTGACCAGGAGGGAAGCTTCGGCCTCCCGGGCGGCCTGGAGCCCGGCCTCCCCCAGGTCGTAGCCGTCCCGGAGCCGGTGGGGGACGAAGGGCACCACGCGCCCCCCCAGGTGCCGGATCCAGAGGGTCAGCAGGGCGGTGGAGCAGACACCGTCCACGTCGTAGTCGCCATGCACCAGGATCGTCTCGCCTGCGTCCACCGCCTGCAGGATCCGCTCCGCCGCCTTCCGGGCATCAGCCAGGAGTTCCGGCGGGTGCAGGTGATCCAGCAGGGGTCGCAGAAAGGCCCGGGCCTCGGTGGGCTCGAGGATGCCCCGGGCCACCAGCACCCGGCAGAGCGCCGGAGGAAGGCCCAGGTCCTCGGCGAGAGCCTGCACCGCGGCCTCGGAGGGCTCCGTCGCCAGCTTCCAGACCGCCGGCGGAGGCGGGGACAGTGCCGCCGTTGCGGGCGAGCCGGAGCTCACCCTTCGCCTGTCTCGCTGTCGGCCTCGTCGTCGCCCCCCGTCTCCAGGTCGGCGCTCAGGATCACCCCGCAGGCTTCACACCGGATGACGGCGGACGAGTGGCGGATCTCGTTCTGCACCTGAAGGGGAACCACCCCGAAGCAGTGGCCGCACGCCCCGTCGGGCAGGAGGGCCGCCACCACCACCGAGCGACCTGAATTGTGGAAGGAGTCGTAGACCTTCCGCTCCCGGTCTCCCACGTCCTCCAGGAGCGCCTGTCGCTGCGCCTCCAGGGCCTCCAGCTCCTCTTCCAGCGCCTGGCGTTCGGCCATGAGGGCCTCCTGGGAAGGCTCCACCTCGGCCCGGGCCGCTTCGGCCTTCTCCCGGAGCTCCTCGGCCTCCTGCTCGGCCCGCTGGGTCTCGCCCATGAGCTGGAGCGCCTCCTGCTCATCGGCGTCCACCGCCTTGCGGACCAGGTCCAACTCGGTGCGGACCGCCGCTTCCTCCCTGAGGTTCTGCACCTTGTTCAGGCGCTCCTCCAGTTTCTTGATCCGGGCCCGCTTGTCGTCGGCGTTGCGGTCCAGCCGGCGGGTGTCGGCCTGCATCTCCGCCAGGCGCTTCTCGATGCTGGCCAGCTCCGATTCCAGGGCCAACGCGGGCTCCTCGATCTCGGCAAGCTGGGGTTCGAAGGCCCGGATCGCCTCCTCGAGCTCGGAAATTCTCTCGTCGAGTTTCTGTACCTGCTGCAGCGAATCCATGGTCGTGTTGGTCATGTATCCATCCTTCCTGACGCTTGATCTGAAGCGGAGGGCTGTGCCCTCCGGATGACATTCCACTGGCCCCGTCGCTCTCGGCGAAGCCGTTCCAGTTCCTCCAGGAGCTCTCGCTTTCTGGAGGGATCGTCGGAGCGCCGGAGCTCCGACTCCACTTCCTGCTGCCTGAGCTGCTGGCTCCGGTCCCGGAGCTCAGCCACAGACTCCTCGAAGACCCGACCGGTGTGCTCCAGCTCTTCGGGATCGCCCACGAGATGCTCCAGCCGGCGCCGCACCGTGGGGTCCAGCCCTTCATGGTCCAGGGAAAGGTCCGGATCGTCCAGGAGGAGCTGGAAAATCTCCCGGTAGACCGCATCCTGGAAGTCCTCGGGCCCCACCTGCTCCAGCGCCCGCTCGATCCATTCCCGGGCGTTGAGGAGCACCAGGAGGAGCTGTCGCTCCGGTCCCAGACCCACCGGTACCCTGGAGCGCCCTCGCCCAGCGGAGGCGGTGCTCCGGCCACGCCTCCCTTCCCCCACCCCTCCCGAACGGGACCGTCCCGGCGGCGACGAACCCGAGGTTGGGCCCGGTCCGCTACGACCCGCGGTGTGCCTGGACTCGGCTCGGGCCACCTCCTCCTCCAGCGTCTCGCGGCGGATCGAGGTGCGCTCGGCCACCTTCGCCACGTAGAGGTCCCGAAGCGCCGGATCCCGGGCCGCCCGGATGGTGGGGAGCAGCTTGTCCACCGCTCGGCGGGTCCCGTCGATGGAGTCCAGAAATCCACGCTCATCCAGGAGCTGGATCTTGCGGTCCAGGATGTCCACCGCTGATGAAAGGTAGCGGCGAAGTCCCTCGGCGCCCTCCCCCCGCACCACCGTATCCGGATCCTCGCCCGGGGGAAAGGTCACCACCGAGGGGTGGATCCCCGCCGCCAGAAGCACGTCGCCGGCCCGAAAGGTGGCCTTGAGACCCGCCGTATCCGAATCGAAGAGGAGAATCGCCCGGCTGGTATAGCGCTTCAGGAGCCGGGCGTGCTCCTGGGTCATTGAGGTGCCCAGGGTCGCCACGCTGTGCTCGACACCGCCGGCGCCCAGCGCCACCACGTCCATGTACCCTTCTACAACAAGCGCCACCTCCTCCCGGCGGATCGCGTTCCGGTTCCAGCCCAGGCCGTAGAGGATCTCGCCCTTTTGATAGACCGACGATTCCGGCGAGTTCAGGTACTTGGGCACCCCGGATCCGGCCGCACCCAGGACCCGCCCGCCGAAGGCCACCACCTTTCCGGTAACGGACTCGATGGGGAAGATGATCCGGTTGCGGAATCGGTCGTAGGGCTCGCTGGTCCGCTCCGAGGTGGTGAGCAGCCCCACCTCCATGAGGAGCTCGTCGGAGAGTGCGTGCTGGGCGGCGTGATCCCTCAGGCCTCGCCAGTTGTCCGGCGCGAAGCCCAGACCGAAGCGCTCCGCCGTCTCCATGTCGATGCCCCTCTCCTGGAGGTATGTCCGGGCCGAGGCCCCGACCCCGGGGTCCAAGAGCTGCTCCCGGAACCAGTCCCGGGCGAAGGCGTTGGCCTCGAAGAGGGGCCGTCGGGGATCCTCCTCCTCCCGGTCGCCTCCCACCTCCCGGACCTCCACGCCGAACTGGGCCCCCAGGCTCTTCACCGCATCGGTGAAGTTCATCCCGCTCCGCTTCATGACGAAACCGAACACGTCGCCGGATTCGCCGCAGCCGAAGCACTTGTAGAAGCCCTTGTCCGGGACGACGTAGAAGGAGGGGGTGCGATCGTCGTGGAAGGGACACTTCCCCTTCCACTCCTTTCCGGATTTCTTGAGCTGTACATGCTCACCCACCACCGCCACCAGGTCCGCCCTGGCCCGGACCTCCTCGACCACGTCGTCCGGAATCATCGGAATCGGGCGATGGTCACACCGCCCCCTCCCTCGCTGGGTCCGCCGGAACGAAACTCCTGGATCCGGCCGTCTTCCCGGAGGAGCTCCTGCACCCGGGCCTTCACCGCACCGGTGCCCTTTCCGTGGATGATCCGGAGCTCCGAGAGGTTCCCCATGATGGCGGAATCCACCGCCCGACTCAGTTCCAGCTCCACCTCGGCGACCCGCAGCCCCCGGAGGTCGGCCTCCGGGCTGGCCTCCAGGTCGGGACCCGACCAGCCTCCGCTCCGGCCCGGGTCCCGGGCACCGTTGCCGCCCTGGGCCTCCAGGACCTCGACTTCGGTGGCCGGCACTTCGAGGCGGAGGCCGCCCACCTCCACGGTGACCCGTTGGTCCCGGACTTCCCGGACCTGGCCCTCGGCGCCACTTCCCAACACCCTCACCCGCTGGCCCTCGCTGACCCGGGGCGGGGGCCCGGACCGGTCGGGGCGGCGAGGCGTGGGCGCCTTCTCCCGCTGCTTGCGGGCTGCCTTCTCCACCCTGCGCCGGGCCTCCCTCTCCACCTCTTCCCGCTCGTCTTCGTCGGCGGTCCGGACCTCCCGGATCGCCGACTCCACCTCCTGGCGGGCCTCCAGGAGGAGCTGGCGGGCTTCCTCCCGGGCCCGGGTTTCAGCGGACGCTTCCCGGGCCTCCAGCTCCGACTCCCTCTTCTCCGCCTCCTCCTCCAGGCGTCGGGCCCGTTCCCGGGCCTCCTCGGCTTGGGCCAACGCCTGGGAGAGCTCCCGTTCCTTCTCCTGCAGGGTGGCCAGGAGGTGCTCGACCTCCAGCTCTCCCGAGTCCACGAAGGTCTCGGCCCGCTCCAGGACCGGTTCAGGGAGCCCCAGCCGGCGAGCGACGGCCAGTCCGTAGCTCCGTCCCGGCCGACCTTTCTGCAGATGATAGGTGGGGGCGATCCGCTCCGGGTCGAAGGCCAGCGAGGCGTTCACGATGCCGCTGCCCTCGGCGTCCAGACGCTTGAGGGCCCCCAGATGCGAGGTGACCACCGCCCGGGCCCCCCGCTCCACCAGTGTCTCCAGGATCGCCCGGGCCAGGGCGGCCCCCTCGGCAGGATCGGTTCCGGTCCCCATCTCGTCCATGAGCACCAGGGCGGCCGGCCCGGCTCCGTCCAGGATCTCGATGGCGTTGCTGAGGTGGGCTGAGAAGGTGGACAGGGACTCTGCAATGGACTGCTCGTCACCGATGTCGGCGAAGACATCCCGGACGATGTGAAGCCGGGTGCCGGGGCCCACCGGGGGAATCACGCCACACTGAGCCAGCAGGTGCAGGAGCCCCATGGCCTTGAGGAAGACCGTCTTTCCGCCGGTGTTGGGCCCGGAGACCACCACCGCCCGCTCCCCCGGCTCCAGCTCCAGGTCGAAGGGCACCACCGGGTCGCCCTCTCCGGCCAGCTCCTGCTCCAGGAGGAGGGGGTGGCGGCCCTCCCGGATGCAGAGAAGGCCGTCGCCGGGAGGCACCAGCTCCGGCAGGTGGGCCTCCCACGCCCGGGCAGTGCGGGCCCGGGCCCAGAGGGAGTCGAATTCCACCAGGGCCTCCAGCCCCCGAACCAGCTCGGCGTGTATGCCCCGGGCCCGCTCCGTGACCTCTTCCAGGATCCGCTGGATCTCCCGGGCCTCGGCCCGCTCCAGGTCGTGCACCTCGTTCATGAGGCGGATGGCCAGGGGCGGCTCCACGAAGAGGGTGGAGCCGGTGGAGGACTCGCCGTGGATGATTCCGCCCACCTCCGACTTGCCCTCGCGGCGGATGGGGATCACGTAGCGGCCGTCCCGAACCGAAACCGAGGCATCGGGCACCCGGATCCGGTCGGCCAGCGAGTTGAGGTACCGCTCCAGCTTCTGCACCATCCGCGAACGGGCGCTCCGGAGCTGGCGGCGAAGGGACCGGAGCTCGGAGCTGGCATCGTCCCGGACCGTCCCGTCGGGATCCACCACCTCCTGGATTCGCTTCAGCAGCGGGACGTTTTCCGGAAGGCGATGCCGGAGGGCCCGAAGGCGGGGAAGGGTCGGATCCACCGGTGGTCCCTCCTGCTTCTCCCGGACCGGGGCGCCCGGAAGCCCCGAATCCCCGACGTCGTCCTCGTGGGGATCCTCCGGAGCCAGCGCCGCTCGGAGCTGTCCGGAGCTGTCCAGGAGTCGGCCCACCAGCAGGAGCTGCTCAGGCTCCAGCACATTGCCCTCGACCTCGAGCCGACGCAGGGGTACGCGGGCGTCCGGAACCGCCGGCGGGGCCCAGTCGGGATGCTCGTAGTGGTAGCGCAGGGTCTCGGCCACCCGGAGCAGTTCGGTTCGTGCCGACTCCGCATCGGTGCCGGGCTCCAGCGAGGCCACCGCGTCGCGGCCCAGCGGGCTTCCGGCTCGGGCGGCGACCCGTTCCAGCGCCTGGCGAAACTCCAGGACCTGCAGGGCGTGCTGGTTCACGGCGCACCTTCGGGTGGGAGGCCAGGGATCCCTCCCGCGGTCCGCAGGGCGGGGCTCACGTCGAAAGCTCCTCCCTCACGATGCGGTTCGCCTCCTTTCCGTCAAAGCGGCCCTGGATGCGGGGCATGAGCGCTCCCATCACCGGGCCCATCTCGGTGGTCCCGTCCTGGATGATCTCCCGCACCATGGCACGGACCTCCTCCTGGTCCAGCGGCGGAGGGAGGAAGGCGGCCAGGATCTCAGCCTCCTTCTCCTCCTTCCGGGCGAGCTCCTCCCGACCTCCCGACCGCATCTGGTCGGCGGCCTCCTTTCGCTGCTTGAGGGCCCGGGTGAGGACCCGCTTCACCATCTCGTCATCGGCCTCCCCTCCCTCCTCGATCTCCAGGTTCTTCAGCTCGGAGAGGGTGGAGGAGAGGACGGTGGTGCGGAGGCGGTCCCGCTCCTTGCGAGCCTCCTTCATCTCCCGCTCCAACTGGGCTTTCAGCGACTCGGTCACGGAACTCCTGGGTCTGGGGTCATGGCCATGGGGCAGGCACCGCCGATCCGGTGCATCGCCCTTCTTCAAGCTATCAGAGACCCCGAGGGAGGGTCAACGAGTTCGAGCTCGCCTCAGCCAGGCGGCCACGTCATGGAGCGCCCGCCCAGCACGTGGAGGTGCAGGTGCGGAACGGTCTGGCCGCCCTGGTCTCCCACATTGGCCACCACACGGTACCCCGACGACTCCAGGCCCCGCTCCCGGGCCACGCGGCCGGCCACCACCATCAGGTGCCCGGCCAGCTCCCGGTCCCCTTCCTCCAGCGACGCCACCGAGGTCGTGTGGCGGCGGGGAATGACCAGCAGGTGTTCCGGCGCCTGGGGGTTCAGGTCCTCGAAGGCGATGGCGTGGTCGTCCTCGTGCACCACGGCGGCGGGGACCTCGCCGGCCACGATCCGGCAGAACACGCAATCTTCATTGGGCATTGGCTTCTCCTGGTGCTGGTGGACGAGACGTCTCGACGCTCCGGACGTCCGGGGGAGGGCCCGAGGCCCGTTCCCCCGCCGACGACGACCGGCGCGATCTGCCATGGCCGAGACCCCGGAGCCAGTCTACCGTATCGATCCCCCGTCGGCGGAGGAGTGTTCCCGGCGACCGTCATCGAGAATCCCAAGCATATCCGGAGGCAGCCCATGAACGACGGTCTGAAGCGAACGGCGCAGGAGGTGCTGGATCGACACCCGGCCCCGGCCCTCCCCCTCCACGAGCTCCACACACTGGTGGCACGGGAACGGAGCGGCATCGCACCCAGAGTGGAGCAGCTCGTGCGAAGTCTCCGACCCCGGTCCACCGGCATCCGGCTCGTGGAGACCGACCCCCTTCGCCTTGCGAAGGTGGCGCCCCGGGGATGGGCCGTAGCGCCCCCGGGTCGCCAGCGCGGCGGTGTGTCCCATCGCTCCGTGAACGGAAAGCTCCGGGAGAGCGTACGAGCGCTGGGCGAGGCGCTGGAGCCCGGCTCGAACATCGCGCTTGCCCGCTGGGCCCGGCTTCTGCACGAAGAGCGAAGGGCTCGTCGGGCACTGGCCCGCCGGTCGTCGAGCCGGTGCCGTCCCGGGTAGGAGGCCGATCAGGCTCCCGGAGGGAGGTTCAGCTGGTGAAGGCTCCGCTCCACCATCCCTCCTCCACGTCCTCCTCCTCCAGCTCCAGCCCCAGCGATCGGGCCGTGGCCCGGATGTCCTCCGCCTCCGACTCCAGGATACCGGACAGGATCAACCATCCGCCGGGGCGGAGGCCTCCCCGGAATCCCTCCAGGAGGGGGATGAGAACCCCGGTCTCGATGTTGGACACGATTCCGTCGAAGGCCGGCTCCTCGGGAAGAAACTCCGGGTCCGCCGACTCGGCGCGGACCTGGACCCGATCCCCCACCCCGTTGAGCCGGGCGTTCTCCCGGGCCACCTCGCAGGCCCACGGGTCCATCTCCAGGGCCAGGACGAAGTCGGCGCCCAACTGTGCCGCCGCAATGGCCAGTATGCCGGATCCGGCTCCCACATCGGCAATCCGCTGGCCGGGTTCCACCCGACGATCCAGGAGCCGAAGGCAGCCCCGGGTGGTGGGGTGTTCGGCGGTTCCGAAGGCCATGCCGGGATCGATGGCGATGAGGACCTCTCCCGGCTCCAGGCCGGGGTCGGTCCACGAGGGCGCCACCACCAGACGCGGGGAGATCCGCCGGGGCTCCAGTCCCTGCCGCCACGTCTCCTCCCAGGCCTCGTGGGCCTGCCAGTGATGAGCCACGCCCCGGAACTCGTCCCCCAGGAGCGACCGGATCCGCTCTGTTACCGTCGCGACCACATCGTCGACTTCGGCTTCCTCCGGAGGCGGGAGGTAGACGACCAGTTCATCGCCATCCTCCTCCACGCCCCGAACCGGGAGTTCCATGAGCTCGGCCACCACCATTCCGGACAGCTCCGGATCGTCGGGGCGGGGAGCCCGGATGACGAGCCAGCGATCCGGGACCCGGTCCGCCCTCATCGGGTCGAGAAGGCCTCCTTGACCCGCGACCAGAAGCCCTTGCGCTCTCCCGCCTTCTCCATCCGCTCGGGGGCGGCGTCCTCGACCTCCCGGAGACGTTTCAGGAGCTCTTCCTGTTCATCGCTGAGACGAACAGGTGTCCAGACCCGGAGTCGGACCAGGAGGTCGCCTCGGCCCCGACCGTTCAGATCCGGAACGCCTTGCCCCTTCAGGCGAAGGGCCTCACCGCTCTGCGTACCTTCGGGCACCGTGACCCGGGCTCGTCCGGTGACGGTCTCCACTTCGATCTCGTCCCCCAGTGCGGCCTGGGAAAAGGTGATGGGCACCTCGGTGACCAGATCGTTCTCGTGGCGCACGAACCGCGGATCGTCCTCCACCTCCAGGAGGACCATGATGTCGCCCCGGGGTCCACCGCGGGCGCCTGCATTTCCCTTCCCCCGAAGCGTGATGAAGTTCTCGGCGGACACCCCCGGGGGCACCTCCACCTCCACCTCCCGCTGTTGCCGGGTTCGTCCCTCCCCGTGACACTCCTGGCAAGGGTCGCTGATGGTCTTTCCCTCACCGCGACAGGCCCTGCAGGGGGCCACCGAGACGAACTGGCCGAAGACGGAACGCTGGGCCACTCGCTCCTGACCGCTGCCGCCACAGTTGCCGCAGGTGGTGGGGGCGCTTCCGGCAGCGGCCCCGCTTCCATCGCACTCCGGGCAGGGCTCCAGGACCGCGACCCGGATCCGCTTGGTGGCTCCCTCCACCACCTCCTTGAGCGTCAGAGGAAGTCGCACCCGGATGGACTCACCCTTGCTGGTGCGCCGCCCCCCGCCCCGGCGGCGGCGTCCGCCTCCGCCGAAGAGGTCCTCGAAGCCGCCTTGCCCACCGAAGTCCCGCATGAAGATCTCGATGGCGTCATGGAGGTCGAAGCCCTGCTGAAAGGGCCCCCCGGCACCGGCCCGCTTCGCCCCCTCCTTGCCGAACCGATCGTAGGCGGCCCGGCTCTGGGGATCCTTCAGGGCCTCGTAGGCCTCGGAGAGCTCCTTGAAGCGGGCTTCCGCCTCGTCGGAGCCGTTGTTCCGGTCCGGGTGGTACTTCATGGCGAGCTTCCGGTACGCCTTCTTGATCTCTTCTTGATCGGCGTCCCGGGATACGCCCAGGATATCGTAGTAGTCAGCCATTATGTCCAATATTGCGTAACGGCGTGGTCCCCTGCGACCCTCCCGAACGGAGGGGCGTCATGGGATCACTCCAGGATGCGATTGACCATCGAGGAGGTGTAGTCCACGATGGCCATGACCTTCTCGTAGGGCATTCGGGTGGGGCCGATGACCCCGATCACTCCCTTCAGCCCCCCTACCCTATACTCGGCGGTCACCAGTGTGAAGTCCGAGAGCTCCTCGGTGGGGTTCTCACCCCCGATGGTCACCTTCAGGCCCGCGGGGTGGATCCGCTCGCCCAGAACGCGGGAGAGCAATTCCCGGCGTTCGATGAGCTCCAGCAATCCCTTCAGGCGGTCTCCCGAGGTGAACTCGGGCTGCGAAGCCAGGACGCTGGTGTTGCCCAGGTGGATCTCCGATGCCTCCATTTCGGGCCAGTCGAAGATCTCCGGCCCCGACTGCATGAAGATGTTCAGGATCTCCTCGGCGGCGGGATCATCTCCGGGAGCGGCGTCTCGCATCCGCTCCGCCACGCTCTGCCGGATTTCCTTCAGGGTGAGCCCCGCCAGTCGTTCGTTCAGGAGGAGCGTGAGAGTCACCAGAGTGTCCTCCGGGACCTCGCAGGGCAGATCCACGTAGACGGTTCTCACGACGCCACTGCGGATCTGGGCCACCAGGAGAACCTTGCTGGAGGACACCCGGACCAGGTCCAGCCGGTCCAGGACCGCGGTCTGCAGCCGGGGGGCCGCAGCCACCCCCAGTTCCTGGGAGAGGAGCCCCAGGGCCTGGATCGCCTGTCGGACCAGCCGCTCCACCGCCGAAGTGCCCACCCGGTCCAGTTCGGACGCGATCTGCTCCATCTCCTGCTCGCTCAGCGACGCCGGCTGCATCAGGTGGTTGACGTAGATCCTGTACGCCAGGTCCGTGGGAACCCGACCGGCCGAGGTATGGGGATGCAGCAGGTACCCCTTCTCCTCCAGGTCGCTCATGGTGTTTCGGACGGTCGCCGGCGAGACCCCCAGGTCGAAGGTCCGAACCACGTTTCGGCTCCCGGCGGGTTCGGCGGTATCCACGTAGATACGCACCACCGCCTCCAGGACGCGACGCTCACGCTCGGTGAGCTCGCTCCCGTCCAGAAGCTCCAGGGGTTTTTCGGCGCTGTCGTCAGGCATGTGGCCTCTCAGGGGTGGCGGGGCTCGACCTCGGGATCCGGCGAAAGCTCCTCCGCCGGAAGCCGCGACGCCAACTCCACCGCCAGGGTGTCCAGCAGGAGCCACCCTCGTTCGCTTAGACGGAGTCGCGATGGGTCGTCGTGGGCCCAGCCCATGGTCACCCACCGCCCATGAACGGCTCCAGCCGCCGGAGGAAGGCGATCCAGCGCAAGGCCTTCGCGTAATCTGAGCCGACTCCACAGCCATTCCAGCGCCCGTGCCTCGATATCGGGGCGCTCCCGTCCCGCGGTGGGGTCTTCTCCTTGCTGAATCTTGAAGAAGTATGCTTCCCAGGGCTCCAGGTTCCAGATCCGGACGCCGCCGGAGAAGGAGTGGGCCCCGGGTCCGAGACCCATGTAGGGACAGCCGCGCCATACGGCCCGGGCGTGACGGGGAACATGATCGGGAAGGGCAAAGGAGCTGAGCTCCCATGCCCGGTATCCCAGCTCGTCGAGGAGGCCGGCGATCTCCAGATACTCCTGGGCGACCCGATCCGGGTCCCATGGATCGTCGGCCTCGGTGAGGGAAAGATGTGGCACAGCGAACTCACGGGCCAGCCGGGCCACCGTGTCCACGGCCCCCGGGGCCGCCGGCCCGCCGAACTCCACGTCCACGCTCCAATGCAACCCCGGCGCTCCGTCCAGGACTTCGGCGGCACCGCGCACCTCCGCCAGGGTTCCGGGCCGGAGGACGATCCGGCTGACCCCCGCCGCCACCCACGCCTCCAGGAGTGAGGCGGAGAGGCGCCAAGGCTCGAACTCCACCGCCCATTCGGCTCCGGGAGCCAGGGCCACCTCCAACGCCTCCAGGAGAGATCCCGGCACCCGGGCGTCCAAGACCGACGCGCATCCTCCACCCACGTGAATGGAGCGGAAGGCCGGCGCCAGCGGCCACCCCTGATCCCGCCGGCGCCGGGCCTCGAGGGCCAACGCCGGGCCCCATCGGGCCCCTGCGTCCTCCACGTCCGGGAGGCCCAGATAGAGGTCCCGGATGACAGGGCTGCCGGCCCGATCCGGATCCTTCAACGGGACATCCTTCCCTTGCGCTTCCGCCTGCGGCGACGCTCGGAGGTGGCGGCCACCACCCGCCGGTCCACCTCCCGTTCCGGAAGGCGCCAGCCCTCCGGATACCGCACCGCCCCTCCCAGGAGCTCCAGCTCGCTCAGGGCCACCAGGAGCTCCGAGGGGGGAAGTCCCGTCTTCCGGCTCAGGACGTCGGCGGCCAGGGGCCGGGCTTCAAGGAGATCCAGGAGTCCGTGGGGATCCGGAATCTCGCCCAATCCCCGGGTGTCCGGCAGGGTGTCTCCCGTCGGCCCGTCGGAGGCGGAGTCCTCCGAGGCGAGAAACCCCTTCTCCTTCAGATCCAGCACCAGGTCACCGGGACGGGTGAGGGGGATCGCGCCGTCCTTGAGGAGCTCGTTGGTCCCCCGGGACTGGGGGTAGTCCACCGATCCGGGGACCGTGTAGACCCGGCGACCCATGTCAGTGGCCATGTCCGCGGTGATGGTGGCTCCGCTGGGCACGCCCGCCTCCACCACCGCCACGGCGTGTGGAAGGGCGGCCAGAATGCGATTTCGACGGGGAAAGTGGTGGGGTCGGACCTCCTCACCCGGCAGGAACTCGCTGACCAGCAGACCCCCTTCGCGCAGGATCCGGGCCTGCAGCTCCCGGTGGGAAGGCGGGTGCGCACGATTCAGCGCCGATCCCAGGACCGCGACCGTGGAACCGGGACCCTCCAGGGCACCCCGGTGGGCGGCGGCGTCGATTCCCAGGGCCAGGCCGCTGGCCACCGGGACGCCGGCCCGGGAGACCACCCGGCCCAGCTCCCGGGCGAAACGACGACCGGCTCCGGTGGCCTTCCGGGTGCCGACGATGGTGACCACGGTCCCGTCCAGGAGTCCGGTCCGGCCCAGGAGAAAGAGGATCGGCGGTGGGTCGGCCAGGTGGGCAACCCGCGGCGGGTAGCCCGGCAGTCCCAGACCCACGACGGCGACCCCGGCCTCCCGGGCCCACGCCAGGACCTCCCGGATCCGTGGCTCCACGCCGGCGTCGTGTCGGTGGCGGGCTGCCGTCCACCCGGCGATCCGGGCAAACGCCTCCGCCGGCGCCTCCAGCGCCGCCCGGGCCGATCCGAACTCCTCGTAGAGACGGGCTCCGGCCAGGTCTCCCACTCGAGGCGTCAGCCGCAGCCGGAAGAGGGCCAGGAACTCCTCCCGGTGGGCGGCGCCGTAGCCTACAACTCCTCGTCCACGCGACTCCACCAGTCCTCCTCCTCTGCTGCATCCCCTTCCTGCGCTCGATCCGGGCCGACCCGATCCGCCGACTCCCCCGCCCCGGGCCCCAGTTCCCGGGGCGGGGGTGCGTGGACGTCCGCCGCGTCGACATCTTCACGAGCCCGAACCTCCTGGATTCGGGCCCAGAACCCCTCCAGGAGCTCATCCAACCCCTGGCGGGCCACCGCGGAGATCCGATAGACCCCCCAGGCGTCTGGCGCCTCCACCGGGGGGACGTCCTCGTCAGGGGGAAGCAGGTCCGCCTTGGTGAACACCAGGCAGTGCGGTCGGCTGGCCAGCTCTTCGCTGTACTGGGCCAGCTCGGTGCGCAGCCGCTGGTAGGTGGCTTGGGGCTCGGGATCGTCCAGGGCCACCAGGAGGGCCAGCGCTCGCGTCCGTTCGATATGTCGAAGGAAGCGATGCCCCAGTCCCTTCCCTTCGTGGGCCCCCTCGATGATACCCGGAATATCGGCCATGACGAAGGACCGGAAATCCGAGAGTTCCACCACGCCCAGATTGGGGACCAGGGTGGTGAAGGGGTAGTCCGCCACCCGGGGCCGAGCCGCCGAAATGGTGGCCAGCAGCGTGGACTTGCCCGCGTTGGGCTCCCCCACCAGCCCCACGTCCGCCAGGAGCTTCAGGGTCAGCTCCACCGTGCGGTGCTCTCCCTCCGCTCCAGGCTCCCAGTTTCGCGGGGCCTGACGGGTCGCCGTGGCGAAGCGGGCGTTCCCTCGACCGCCCCGGCCGCCCCGGGCCACCACCATGCGCTGACCCTCGGTGAGAAGCTCGCCCAGGAACTCGCCGGTCTCCACGTCCCGGACCTGCGTGCCGGGAGGGACCCGGAGCACCAGATCCTCGCCGCTCCGACCTGTCTTGTTGCTCCCCTCGCCGTGCTGTCCCCGGGGCGCCCGATACGATGAACTGTACCGGTAGTCGCGAAGGGTGGAGAGCTGGGGATCCACCTCCAGAATCACACTCCCACCGTCACCACCGTCGCCCCCCGACGGCCCGCCACGGGGAACGCCCGATTCCCGGCGGAAGGCATCGGCGCCAGATCCGCCGACGCCCCCTTCCACCTCGAGCCGTACCTGATCTACGAACATCGTCATCTCCTGCCGAATGCATGTGGGCCCCATCAACAGGACCGCGTCCCCAACCCCTTCAACCCTCGACTCGTCCGCGCGCTCCCGGCGTGCCGCGCCCGATCTCAGCCCCGTCGCGCCCGGACCCGCGTCCAGACCTGTTGGGCCCGGCTCCACTCCTCCGGATCCATGAGGTCCCGAAGTGCCTCGAGTGTCGCCGTCACCATGGATTCGGAGGCGCCCACCTGCAGGGCGCCCCGAAGGTGCGAATAGAGCTGGACCGGAACTCCTCCCACTGCCAGGAGGGCCACGATGCAGAGCTCCCGGTCCCGGAGGCCGGGCCCGCTGCGTCCCAGCACCTTTCCGTATCCCTCCTCCACCATCCAGCGATCCATGTCGGGATGCAGCCGGGCGATGTTTCGTCGCAGGGCGGGGTACTGATCCCCGTATACGCGGCTGCACACCTCCCTGCCCCGGTCTTTCCGGCTGGAGGGCTCGTCGTGCCGGGCCGGGGGCGGGGGCCGACCGGACAGCCGGCGCCAGAGCCCCAGGGTGTTCAACGCCCCTGGAAACCCCACGAAGAGGTGACTCTGCACCAGCACCTCCTCCACCGTCGCCGGATCGGCCACCTCCAGCGCCGCCTCCAATGCGGCCCGTTGTCGGAGCCTGTCGCCGGTGGCCACCGCCCCGCTCACCCGCACCAGCGCCTCCAGCCCTGGAGGAAGCGCTCCCTGCCACTCCCGACGACTCCGGGTGAGTTCGCCCCGGCTCCGCAGGAAGGCCGCAGGCTCACCCAGGGTGTTGGGTACCGGCGGCTGGTGCCAGGCAGCCAACCGCTCCCGGTGGGCATCATCCAGAAGTCCCACTTCCATGAGGACGGCCAGGAGCGCGACCTCGGCGGCCCGCCGACTCCCGTCCTGCACCTTGAGAGCCACGCCCAGCTCCGCCTGGCGATCCAACGCGCAGTAGATCCCTTCGGCGCCCACCTTCACCACCAGGCGCCGGCCCGCCTGCATCATGAGCTCGGTGCACAAGCGGTCGGTCCCCGCCACCTGAACGGGGTGGGAGGTCATGGCATCGAGGACGACCCCCGCTGGGCTCTCGCCCTCAGAGGCCGCGGCGGCCAGTCCTGCGAAGGCCCGGGCCATGGCGGAGAGGGGCAACCCAAAACAGGGGACCCCACAACCGTCGACCCCCTGGACGATCTCCTCCCGGGACACCCCGGTCCATTGCTCCACCTCGGCCAGGATCCGCTTCTGCACCGGATGCCCGGGGCGACTGTAGCCCTGGGTGGACCACCCCTTCTGGCGGGCCAGGGCCAGCATACCGGCGTGCTTCCCCGAGCAGTTGTTGTGGATGGGTCGAGGCTTTCCCCCCGCCCGCAGCAGCTCGTGAGCCGAGGCCTCGTGCACGGGCAGATGAGGCCCGCACTCCAGGGCGGACTCGTCCAGTCCGACCCGGGCCAGCAGGCTCCGCACCTGCGCCAGGTGCCGCGGCTCTCCTCCATGCGACCCACAACAGACCGCCAGCTCGATCCCGGGGATCCCCCGGGCCTCCACCACACCCTCGGCCACCAGCGGGAGGACCTGGATGGGCTTGGCCGCCGAACGCATGTACGTTCGTCGATGGGGGTCCCCGCTCCAGGCCACCAGTGAGCCGTCGGGGCGCACCACCGCGACGTGCACCCCATGGAGCGACTCCTCCAGCTCTCCCCGCACCAACTCCACGGCCAGCGACATCATGATGGCCCTTCAAACGGGTCGGGGCCATGGGAGGAGGGGAAGGGCGACCCCGGTGCGACGGGTCCCCGGGCTCCCGTCACCATCCCATCAACTCCCCTCCATTCGCCCAGAGCAGGGCCAGCCCCATGAGGAGGAGGAAGCTGGAGAAGACCCGGCGCAGCACCCGGGTGGGCATCCGGTGATTCCATGCCGCCCCCACCGGAGCCATGAGGAGCGCCCCGGGGAGCATCGCCGCCAACAGGGGCAGGTGCACGAAACCCGCCGATCCCGAGGGAAGCCCTTCCACCCCCCACCCGGCCACGGCGTAGCCCAGGGTGCCGGCCAGCGCCGCAAAGGCGATGATGCCAAGCGAGGCCGCCGCCACCCGGTCCAGGTCCATGCGGACCCACTGAATCAGGATGGGAATCGCTACCACACCGCCGCCCACCCCCAGGAGCGCCGACATGAACCCCACGATGCCACCTCCACCCAGGGCCGCCGGCCAGCGAACCCGCCCGTTCGGGGTCGTCTCCGTAGCCGGCGCCACCCTCCCCCGGGCCAGTCGCCACGCCATGAGAACGAGGAAGGCGCCGAAGAGCGTCTTCAGGAGAAGGGAGGGAAGCTCGATGGCCACCCGGGCTCCCACCACCGCCGTGAAAGCCGCGCCCAGGCCCAGGGGAACGACAGTGGACCACGAGACCATCCCTCGACGGCCATAGGCCACCAGGCCGGAGAGGGCCGTGGGGATGATGAGGGCCAGAGAGGTGGCATGAGCCAGGGCCGCCTCGTGCTCGGGAAGGACCACCAATCCGCTCCAACCGACGCCCCCGATGAGCAGATAGAGGAAGGGGACGATGAGCACGCCCCCTCCGATGCCCAGGAGCCCCGAGACCGCACCCACCACACCGCCAACGACCAGAGCGATCAGGAGGGCGATGACGCTCAGCGGTCGCCTTCTCCCCGGGAATCGGCGGCGGGATCGGTACCGTTGTCCGACTCACCGGTGACGGGATTGGCCGACGCCGCAGGAATGGGGCTTCCGGCCCGGGCAAAGAGGTCGGCCCGATCCTCAACGCCTGCCAGGAGCTCCATGGATCTCCGTACGAGGGCGTCGTCGGGCGCCTGCCGGAGGAATCGACCCCGTTCCCCCCCGGCCTGTCCGGCGATCTCGCCCCCCAGCTGCCGAAGGAGGAAGCGGCGGGCGCCGGAGGCCGTCTCCGTCTCCACCTCGAGGCCCTTCTCGGCCAGACGCTCCAGGAGCCGGTCCAGCTCGTCATCCCGAAGCGCGAAGTCCTCGGGATCCACCTCGTGCTCCTGAAGGAAGCTCACGGCGTGGTTGAAGATGGCCGTGTTCACCTGTCCCGCCCTGCGGAAGAGGGACTGGACGGCCAGTTGCTCGTCGGTGGCCAGGGTATCGGGAAGCACCAGGAGATCCGGCACGATGCCTCCACCCCCGTAGAGAGTGCGGCCTGCATAGGAGGTCACCACGGGCCGACCGGTGGTGTCCGGCACCTGGACGAACTGGCCGTCCACCGTCAGGATCGACCGCCGATCGGTGGAAGGCTCGGCGTCGTCCCGGGGTGACTCGTCCGTCTCCGGGAGCTCCTGGGGCTCCATCTCCGCATCCGGGTCAGCCTCGGGCTGCGGCTGGAGCTCCGGATGGCCCTCCGGAAGCTCGGCCACCGTGGCCTCACCCTCCCGGGGGCTCTCGATGGATCGACCCCGGGGAGTGTACCAGCGGGCGGTGGTCAGCTTCAGGACGTTCCCGCCGGTGAGGGAGAAGAGGCTCTGGACCGAGCCCTTTCCAAAGCTGGGCATCCCCACCACCACGGCCCGATCATGGTCCTGGAGGGCGCCGGCCACGATCTCCGAGGCCGACGCGCTCCCCCGGTCCAGGAGGACCACCAGGGGAAGGTCCTGGAAACGGTCCGGAGACGAGGCCGTCAGCCTCGTGTTCTGCTCCCGGGCCTGCCCCCGGGTCTCGGCCACCACGTCGCCCTGGTCCAGGAAGAGATCGGCCACCTGGATCCCCTGATCCAGCACGCCTCCGGGATTCCCCCGGAGGTCCAGGATCAGCGAGGTGGCCCCCTCACCCACCAGGGAGTCGGCCGCCGCTCGGAGCTCTCCGGTTGAGGTCTCGCTGAAGAGGCGGAGGGGGAGGTATCCCACACCGTCGTCCAGGAGGGCCGCAAAGGGAACCGACCGGATCTGGATCTGCTCCCGGGTGAGGGTGAAATCGATGGGCTCAGCCACCCCGGCACGCCGAATCCTCACCTCGGTCTCGGCGCCGGGCCGTCCCCGGAGGACCTGCACCGCCTGCTGGGAGGACCACCCCCGGGTCGACTCTCCTTCCACCTCGATGATCTCGTCGCCGGCCCGGATACCGGCCCGGGCCCCCGGTCCCTCCGGAAGGGGGCTCACCACCGTGATGTAGTCGTCGCGATCCACGATCTCGAGGCCCACCCCGCCGTAATCTCCCTCGGTCTGGATGCGGAAGTTCTCGTAGGCGTCCCTCGAGAGCAGGGAGGTGTTGGGATCTCCCAACCCGCGGATCATCCCCTCGATGGCCGACTGGTAGAGGGCCTCCCGCTCCACCGGATCCACGAACCGGTCGGCGATGTGGTCCGCCACCTCCTGGAGGAGGCGAGTCTGAACGTAGACGTTCTGGTCCTGGGCCACACCCTGCTGGAGGAACCAGCCCCCGATGAGGAGGGCGAGCACCAGGATGATCCCCGGTCCCAGAACCGAACGCGAAGGTTGCATGAATGAGGCGGTGGGTGGATGGATGGATGGACCTGCCGATGCGCGGGTCCCGTCTTCAACCCTCCGGCGGGCCGAAGGGTTCCGGGAAACGGCGGCGCAGAATCTGCCGGATCACCAGGTGGAGCTCCATGGCTTCGCCCCGGGCCGGCACCACGTGCGCCACCGGGTCCGCGGCGGCCAGCTTCCGGTACCCCTCACGGATCCGGGCCATGAAGTCCTCCCCCTCTTCCTCGATCCGGTCTGCTACCTTCCCGCCCTCCCGTTGGCGCCGAACGCCCTCGTCGGGAGGCACGTCCAGGACCAGCACCAGGTCGGGCTCGATCCCGCCGGTGGCGAACCGGTTCAGCTCCCGGGTCCGCTCCAATCCCAGGCCCCGGCCGATCCCCTGGTACACGAAGGTGGAGTACTCGAAGCGATCGGCGACCATCCCCTCGCCTCGGTCCAGCGCCGGCTGGACCACTCCCTGGACGAAGGCGGCCCGGGCGGCCAGCATCAGGAGGAGTTCGGTCTGGGCCGGCATCTCCAGGTCCCGCTCCTCCAACAGGAGTCCCCGGATGGCCTCTCCCACCGGGGTGCCGCCGGGCTCCCGGCCCAGCCGGTGAGGCATCCCCAGGCCATTCAGCCAATCGGCCAGGAGGGCCGCCTGGGTGGTCTTCCCCGACCCTTCGCCGCCCTCCAGGACAATGAAGAGCCCCCGTTCCGGCGTCGCCTCGGGCTCGGCACTCACCGGCAGGCTCCCGCCGCCCTCGGTCCGTCGATGGCTCCACTCACTCGTAGTATTCCAGGCCCAGGTGGGTCAGCGGCTCCTCCCCGCCCAGGTAGCGCAGGGTGTTCTTCAACTTTCGGTGCTGGATGAAGAGGTCGTGCTCGGGATAGAGGCCGGGAGCGGTCTGGGGGCTCTTGAAGTAGAAGGAGAGCCACTCCTGGATGCCGCCCCATCCGGCGCGTCCGGCCAGGTCCAGGAAGAGGGCCAGGTCCAGGACGATGGGCGCCGCCAGGATGGAATCCCGGCAGAGGAAGTCCACCTTCACCTGCATCTTGTAGCCCATCCACCCCACGATGTCGATGTTGTCCCAACCCTCCTTGTTGTCGCCCCGGGGCGGATAGTAGTTGATCCGCACCTTGTGGTAGAGCTGACCGTACAACTCGGGATACATGTCGGGCTGGAGGATGTGCTCCAGGACGCTGAGCTTGGACTCCTCCTTGGTCTTGAACGAGTCCGGGTCGTCCAGGACGGCCCCGTCCCGATTCCCCAGGATATTGGTGGAGAACCAGCCGTCGATCCCCAACATCCGGGCCTTGAAGCCCGGGGCCAGGATGGTCTTCATGAGGGTCTGGCCGGTCTTGAAGTCCTTCCCGGCCAGGGGAACACCCCGCTCATCGGCAGCCTGCTCCAGCGCCGGCACGTCGGCCGAGAGGTTCGGCGCACCGTTGGCGTAGGGCACCCCCTCCATGATGGCGGCGTAGGCGTAGATCATGCTTGGTGCAATGGCCGGATCGTCGGCCTTCATGGCGGCCTCGAAGCTCTCCAGCGTCTCGTGGGCCGATCCGACGCGGAGGAAGATCTCGGTGGAGCCGCACCAGATCATCACCAGTCGGTCGCAGTCATTCTCGTCCCTGAAACGGCGGATATCGTCCCGAAGCTGCTGGGCCAGCTCGAACTTGTTGGCCCCGGACTTCACGTTGGGTCCATCCAGCCGGCGTACGTACTCCTTGTCGAAGACCGCCGGCATGGGCTTCACCGACCGGAGGAAATCCTCCATGGCGTCCAGGTGATGGCGCTCCAGGACGCCCGCCTCCAGGGCGCTCTCGTATCCGTCGTCGGGGATGGGGTCCCAGGCCCCGAAGACCAGGTCGTCCAGCTCGCTCAGCGGAAGGAAGTCCTTGATGAGGGGAGTCCGACCTTCGGTGCGCTTGCCCAGCCGGATCGTGTTGAGCTGGGTCAGTGACCCGATGGGTCGGGCGATTCCTCGCCGTGCCGCTTCCACTCCTGCCACCACCGTGGTGCCCACCGCGCCGAATCCGGGCAGGAGAACGCCGAGGCGTCCCTCCGCCGGACGAATGTCCGGTTGATCGCTCACTTGAGCTTCTCCGTTGGTTGAACTGGGTTCGAGGCGTTCCCGTCATCGAGGGGAACGCCCGCTGCATGTTGGTAGACCCACACCATCCGCTGCCCGGCGGTGAGGATCGAGGTGACAGCCAGGATGATGATGATGATCTTCAGGATCAAGCCGTCCCACATGAGCCCGAAGAACAGGGACCCCACACCCAGGAGTACCACCCGCTCGGCCCGCTGCATGAAGCCCACGTCGCAATCCAGCCCCAGAGCCTCGGCCCGGGAGCGGGTGTAGCTCACCATGAGCGATCCCCCCATGGCCAGAAAGATGACGTAGACCATCCAGACGTCGGCCAGCTCCGCCCCGTACTGGTTGTAGAGCGAGAGGAGACCGATGAAGACCACGATCTCGCTGAGCCGATCCATGGTGGAGTCGTAGAAGGCCCCGAACTTGGACGCCAACCCGCTCTCCCGGGCCACCCGTCCGTCGAAGATGTCCAGGACACCCCCCACCAGAATCAGGAGGCCGGCCCACCGGACCCGGTCCAGGTGGTACAGATAGCCGGCCCCCACCGTCGACAGGAAGCCGATGGTGGAGATGGTGTTGGGGTGCACGCCCCAACGGACCAGAGCCCGGGTCACCGGATCGATGATCCGGTAGACCGGGTCCCGGAAGACCTTGAGCGAAGGCATAGCCGAACTCCGGGATCAGGACGGCATGATGATCCGACCCTCGGCGCCCTCCTGGATTCCCTTCGAAATCGTCTCGTTCACCTTCTGCAAGAGCTTGTCGAAGTTGGACTGAGCCGCCACGAGCCTCTGGTATTCGGGCCGTCGCTGCAGGTCCCGGGCCAGCTCCTCGTAGCGCTCCTTCTTCTCCTCCGGCGGTTCCTTTCCGCTTCGGAGTTGGGTGACCATCTCCGATTCGAGCTTCTCCAGCTCGGTCCGGAGGGCGGCCAGGTCTCCCTCGTCGTCCACCGCCTCGGCGGCCCGCTTGAGGGCCTGGTACTCGTCGGTGCGGCCCAGCGCCTGTCCCAGGTCTTCGGCCATTCCCATGATCTTCTTCATCCGTCCGTCCCATCTGGTCATTCAAGAGTGCGCCCCGCGGGTCGATCCCGCAGACGTGCCACGAACCGCTTGTCGTTTTGCCGTTCCCGCTTGTCGTTCCCGCCGGGTGGGCGTCAATCCATCCGGGTCGCGGTGACGATCCGGTCCCGGCGGGACAGGTCCCGAAGAACCACCGGCGCGCCCAGCTCCGCTTCATCCCGAATCGCTCCGGCCACCTCTTCGGCCTGCCCCGCACCTACCTCCAACGCCAGGAGGCCTCCCGGCTGGAGGGTGCCGGGCGCCTCCCGTATCAACCTCCGCAGGATCTCCAGCCCTCCGCCGGCAGCCACCAGGGCCTCCTCCGGCTCCCACACCCGCACCTCGGGGGCAAGCTCGCCGTACTCCCCAGGTGAAACATAGGGGGGATTGGAGACCACCACATCGAACCGTTCCCCCGGTTCCAGGGCAGCCAGGAGATCGCCCTGTCGCAGCTCCACCACCTCACGAACCGACTCGTCCAACCGCTCCCGGTTGGCCCGGGCCACCACCAGGGCCTCGGCCGACCGGTCGATCCCCACCACCCGGCCAAACGGACCCTCCCGGGCCAGGGAGAGGGCGATGGCTCCGCTGCCCGTTCCCACGTCCACCGCCGAGAGCCCTTCCCTGCCCCATTCTCGTACCCGGGCCAGGACCGCTTCCACCAGTTCCTCGGTCTCGGGCCGGGGGATGAGAACCCGCGGGTCCACCTCCAGCTCCAGCTCCCGGAAGTGGGCCCTGCCCAGGATGTACTGGAGCGGCTTCCGGCCCGCTCGCTCCAGGAGGAGGGGCTTGAAACGTCCCAGCTCGTCCGGGGTCACGGGCCGCTCGAACTGGAGGTACAGCTCCAGACGGGTGGTGTCCAGGACGTGGGCCAGCAGGTGTTCCACGTCGAGCCGGCCGTCGTCGACCCCCTTCTCCCCCAGGTACTGGGTGCTCCACCGCAGGAGCCGCAGCACCGTCCACGGCGACCCGGCGGGAGGCGGGCTCACCGGATCGTGGAAGGCCGGGCGCGGAGTGGAGGTCATCCGTCCTCCTGGAGGCGTTCCTCCTCGGCCGCCAGACGAAGACCATCCAGGAGCTCGTCGAGCCCCCCATCCAGCGTCTCATCCAGGCGGTGGAGGGTGAGCCCGATCCGGTGGTCCGTCACGCGGTTCTGGGGGAAGTTGTAGGTGCGGATCTTGGCGGAGCGGTCGCCGGTGCCCACCTGCGCCTTCCGGTCCCGGGCCCGCTCGGCCTCCTGCTCGGCCACCTTCCGGTCCAGGAGTCGGGAGCGCAGGACCCGCATGGCTTTTGCCTTGTTCTTGTGTTGAGATTTCTCGTCCTGACAGGTCACCACGAGTCCGGACGGGACATGGGTGATGCGGACCGCCGAGTCGGTGGTGTTCACCGATTGTCCCCCGGGGCCGGACGACCGAAAGACGTCGATCCGGAGATCGCCGGGATCCAGTTGCACGTCCACCTCTTCGGCCTCGGGGAGGACCGCCACCGTGGCAGCCGAAGTGTGGATCCGCCCCCCGGACTCTGTCTCGGGAACCCTCTGTACCCGGTGCACGCCGGACTCGTAACGCAGAGTCCCGTAGGCCTCGGCCCCCCGCACCACGAAGACGGCTTCGCGAACGGCGCCGGGGATTCCCTCGGAGACGTCCAGGAGCTCCACGGCCCACCCCTGGCGCTCGGCGAATCGGCGGTACATGCGGAGGAGGTCGGCGGCGAAGAGGCCGGCCTCGTCGCCCCCGGTACCGGCGCGAATCTCCACCACCGCCGGACGATCGTGAAGGGGATCTTTGGGCACCAGGAGTCGCCGGGCTCGTTGGGCCAGGCGCCCGATCCGGTCCTCCAGCTCATGGACCTCGGCCCGGGCCAGCTCCCGGATCTCCTCGTCGTCGGCGTCCCGGGCAAGCTCCCGGGCGCCCTCCAGCTCCGTGCGAAGGGTCCTCAGCTCCCGGGCCGTTTCCACCACCGGCTCCAGGGCCGAGCGCTCCTGACCCAGGGTCCGCAGTCGATCCGGGTCCCGGGCCACCTCCGGCTCGGCCAGACGTACGTCCACGGCACGAAAGCGCTCCTCCGCCTCGCTGAGTCGGTCTTCGAGACGTTCATCCAGCATGGCGGGAACCACGGGCAACGGGTCCGGGATGGAGAAGCCGCCGACCTCAGGCCGACGACTCCGGCCGGGGAGGCCGGATCAGGAGGCGACTTCGGACTCGGATTCCGCTCTGGATTCCGCTTCCACTTCGGATTCGACAGCCGCTCCGGATTCTGCTTCTGCTTCCGGTTCCGCTTCCGCTCCGGATCCGTACTTGCGCTTGAACCGCTCGACGCGGCCTGCGGTATCCACCAGCCGCTGCTTCCCGGTATAGAAGGGATGGCAGACGGCGCAGATCTCCACGCTCATATCTCCGACGGTCGAGCGGGTCTCGATGACGTTCCCGCAGGAACACACGATCCGCGCTGGATTGTACTCGGGGTGGATGCCTTTCTTCATATCACGATCTCTTGCCGAAAGAATGCAGACCCTCCGGGTCCGCGATAGACCGGGAAATATAGGGACGGCGGCGGGTCGCTTCAACCCGTCGGTCCGTTCCTTCTACCCCTTCCAATTCTCCAGCCGCCGCTCCATCTCCTCCTTGTGCTCGGTCTCGTCCACGATCAGGTCCTCCAGCCGGACCTTCAGCGCGGTGAGGCCCAGATCCTCGGCCTGCTGCACTCGCTTCTCGTATCGGTCGATGGTGTCGGACTCGGCCTGGTGTGCCAGCTCCAGCATCCGGCGGTTGTCCGTGGTGATGGTCACCGGAAGGGGTTCGGTGGTCGGGGTACCGCCCAGCGCCACGATCTTGTCTGCCAGGAACTCGGCGTGCTCCAGTTCGTCGGGGATCTCCGATTCAAAGAAACTCCGAAGCTCCTGACGGTAGGGGCCGGTGCAGAGGCTGGCAAAGAGCCGGTAGGTGATGACAGCCTGAAACTCGGCTGCCAGATCGGTATTCAATCCCTCGAGCAGTTCCTCCATGGTGGTCGCCATTGGTCATGCCTCCTGGATGTCCTGTATGTGAATGGGCCTTTCAGCAGCGCCGGGTCGGTCAACGAGTCCTCGGGGGAGACTAGACCCGGGAGCGAGGAGGTCTGTTCCGGGAAGGAAGGCTGGCGCCTCCCAGCAGGAGGAGGACGGCCGCCAGCCCCGTGGCCGCCGCACCGCCTCGGGCCGCCAGAGGCGCACGCTCCGGACCCGGCCGGACCATCCCCAGGTACAGGTGGCCCACGCCCTCTACAGACCGGGCCTGGCCGGGAACCGGTTGACCAATGGCGGACCACGCCCCCGCCGGACCTCCCACCGCGCTTCGGACGACGGCGCTCCGGGTCTCCACCGCTCGGAGCACGGCAGCAGCCCGGTGCTGGCGCCGTGCGCTGTCCAGGACACCTCCACCCGGCCCCACGAGCCACCCCTCGTTGGTGGGAAGGAGCAGAATGCGGGCACCCCGTCTCCTGAGTCGGAACGCCTCGCCTGCGAAGAGCGCCTCGAAGCAGATGAGGGCGCCGGCCTGAGGCTCCCCGGGCAGTCCCGACCCGGACTCCGGCCACCACCGGAACGGGCCCTCGACGGGTGGCGGCCGCCCTCCCGCCCGGAGTCCCCGAGCGTAGGCTCGCTCCACGATGGGGACCAGGCGGCGCTTCTCCCGCACCACTCGGAGGGGCCCGCCGGGGTCCGGAGATGGGCCGGAAGAGGCCAGAAGAATCCGATTTGCCCGCCCCTCTTCCGACCGCGCCGCCAGCGCGCCGAAGATCACCGGAGTCCCGGACCGACGGGCCCAGTGGCGGGCCAGGGCCGGCTCCATCGGACCATCCACCATCCCGGTGGGCGATTCCGGCCACAATACGAAATCGGCTTCGCCTGGCCCCAGTTCCCGACTCAGCCGGTGGATCCCCGCAGGAAGTCGCTGCTCTCGGAGCTCCCGGTCGGTCAGGAGGTCGGGGTCAGCCTCCAGAGAGAGCGCCGCCACCCGGAGCACGTCCCCAGGGATATCCTCACCGTTGAAGGCCAGTTGGCCCGCCCGGTGAAATCCGTACCCGGCCCCGCCCGCCAGAAGGAGCCCGGCCAGGACGACCCACCCGGCCCTCCTCACGGGACCGGAATTCCCCGGGTCACCTTCCCCCCTCCCTGGCCACCGGGCCGCCCATTGTCCCAGAGCCCCACCGGTCAGCGCCAGGAGGCCCGCCACACCGATCCCGCCCACCAGGTCCGCCAGGCCCAGGAGCTCGGGGCGGCCCACCAGCGCCGCCTCGGGCCCCAGCCAGGGGAATCCCACGGTGGGCAGCGAGGCAGGGACCCATCCCAGGGCGATCCACGCCGCGCCCAGGGACAGGGGGAGGGGAAGCCGGCCGCCGAGGGTGCCACGGTGAACCAGGGCCAAACCCACGCCGGTGAGGGCGGCGGCCAGCCCCCAGACGGCAAAGGCAGCGGCCACCCCCTGGGCGGGGCCCATGAGGGGCAGGGCCGCGCCGGGGAGCCAGTGAAGGAGAAGGACCGCGTGGCCACCCCCCACGACGATCCCGGCCATGGCGGCGCTCCGGGTGCCGGCCGCGGTGGCCGGAAGGCGCTCCAGGTGGAAGGCCAGTGGCGCCAGCGCCACCGGGGCCAGCAGGGGGAGGGGATGGGGAGGGAGGCTGAGGGTGAGGAGGAGGGCCGAGAGGAGCGGTCCGATCACCGGGCGTTTCCACCCGGACTGGAGCGGGGCGGCCGGACCCGCCTCATCGAGCCCCCTCGCCTGGAGGGGTCCCGCCGAACATGTACTGCCCTCCCACCCTGAACTGGAAGTAGGCCAGGTTCTCCATGAACTCGTAGCGAACCTCGCTGATGAGTCGGGCCTGATCTCCCATGGGCAGCTCCAGGCCCCCGTGAAGGTTCACGCCCGCCCGGACCGAATCCAGGAGATCCTCCACGAAGGTGTCTTCGATGGCCCGGCCGCCGCCACGGAGGACGTGCGCCGTGCCCCCTGCCCCGACATAGGTCAGGAGTCCCAGGGGGATTCTCCAGACCACGTGCGCGTCGGCGTTGAAGGCCACGTCCGACCAGGTGATCTCCTCCAGGTCCACCGAGACCGAGTCGCCGGTTTGTTCGAAGATCAATTCCTCCACCTGCCGTTCCAGCGACCGGACCTCCCGGGCCTTCAGCCGTGAGGACCATCGGTTCACGCCGGCGGTCACCCGGACGCCCGGCCCCAGGAAGCCCAGGTCGACCCGGGCACCGAACGAGCCGGTGGGCTCGACCCGTGACGGGATGATATATCCCACGTCGACGGCCACACCCCGAAACGAGAGATTCTCGTAGTCGAAGTCCGCAAGCTCCTGGGCCGCCGCGGGCCGGGGAGCCAGGAGGATGAGGAGGGCGAAGAGGACGCCCAGGAGGATCACCGCACCGCCCACGATGGCGGCGACTCCCATGCCCCACCCTCCCAGGGGGCTGCCGTCACTGTCCCCCAGCTCTTCCCGGCGCTTCCGCCACCAGTCAGCTATTCCCGCCATGTCCAACCACCTCCGCCGCCTCGCGGGCGGCCTCCAGGGTGTGCTCAAGTTCCTCTTCGCCGTGCATCACCGAGAGGAACCCGGCCTCGAAGGGGGACGGCGCCAGGAAGACTCCCCGGCGCACCATCTCCCGGTGAAAACGACCGAACCGTTCGGTGTCCGCTTCGGCTGCCTCCTCAAAGGACCGTACCGGGCCCGGATGCATGAAGATCCCCCACATGGACCCCATGGCCCGGCCCGACGCCGGAATCTCCGCCGCGGTGAGAGCCTCCAGGAGTCCGTCTACCAGCCGCCTGCCGTAGGCCTCCAGCTCCGAGTACGGGTCGTTCTCTTCCAACCAACGGAGCTGGGCATTCCCCGCCGCCGTGGCCAGGGGATTTCCGGAGAGGGTTCCGGCCTGGTAGACCGGGCCCACCGGCGCCACCTCCTCCATGATCTCCCGGCGCCCTCCGAAGGCCCCAACAGGGAGCCCGGCGCCGATCACCTTCCCCAGCGTGGTCAGGTCCGGAAGCACCCCGAACCGTTCCTGAGCTCCGCCCCGGGCCAGCCGGAAGCCCGTCATGACCTCGTCGAAGATGAGGAGCGCCCCGTGGGCCTCGGTGATCTCCCGCAGTCCCTCAAGAAAGCCGGGCTCAGGGGGAATGAGGCCGGCGTTCCCCATCACCGGCTCCAGGATCACCGCGGCGAATTCGTCGCCTCCCTCCCGAAAGAGGTCCCGAACCGCGTCCAGATCGTTGAAGGGAAGGAGCGCCGTGTCCCGGACCGCCGCCTCCGGAACGCCCGGGGAGTTGGGCAACCCCAGGGTGGCCACACCCGAGCCGGCAGCCACCAGGAAGGGGTCCGCGTGGCCGTGGTAGCAGCCGGTGAACTTGAGGAAGCGGGTGCGACCCGTATAACCCCGGGCCACCCGCAGGGCGCTCATGGTCGCCTCGGTCCCGGAGTTCACCAGTCGCACCATCTCCACCCCCGGCACCATGCGGACAAGCCGCTCGGCCATCTCCACCTCGGCTTCGGTGGGCGCGCCGAAGCTGGTCCCCCGGCCGAGCTGCTCCTGCAGAGCCGCCACGATGACCGGGTGGGCGTGGCCCAGCAGGAGGGGACCCCATGACATGATGTAGTCGACGTAGCGATTGCCCTCGGTGTCCACCAACCACGCCCCCTCGCCCCGGTCCACGAAGAAAGGCTCGCCCCCCACCGACTTGAACGACCGCACCGGTGAGTTCACGCCGCCGGGGACCACGGCGCGGGCCCGCTTCCAGAGCCGGGCGAGAGACGAGGGGGTATCCGAGGTATCGGATGGCGTGTGGGCCGGAGTGTCGGGCATGGAGGACCGGGGGTCGGGGTCGGGTCGTGAGGTCGAGTCGGAGGAAGGCGGGTCCGTCGGGAACGATCGTATCTGTTCCGGGGCCGGAATTCCACCCCATGGTCCTGAACTCCCCCCCGGACAGGGTGGCCTGCCTCGACAGTGGAAGCGGGCCGCCGTAGCTTCTCCTCGACTCGAGCCCCACTCCCTTCGCCACCTGAGAGCACAGACACCCTTGGCCACCGACCGCGTATCCGTCGTCGAAGAGAAGCTGGACCAGTACCTGACCGAAGCCTCGCCCGCCCCCGATCCGCTGGCCGGCGACGATCCCCTCCGCCCCGGAAGCCGCCTCACCGCAGCCCGGGCCGTCCGGCTCTGGGAGGACCAGGCCGCCAGCCGGGCCCTGGACGTGGAGGCCCGCCGCCTGAAGGCCCGGGGTGAGAGCTTCTACACCATCTCCAGCGCAGGCCACGAGCAGAACGCGGTGCTGGGGGCCCAGCTCAGCCTCGGCGATCCCTGCTTTCTCCACTACCGCTCCGGCGGCTTCATGATGGCCCGCTCCCGGCTCGCCCCGGAGGTGGACCCCATCCGCGACACTCTCCTTTCGCTTTGCGCCCGGCGCGACGACCCCATCAGCCAGGGACGACACAAGGTGTGGGGGAGCCGGCGCCTCTGGGTTCCGCCGCAGACCAGCACCATCGCCTCTCATCTTCCCAAGGCGGTGGGGATGGCCTTCGCCCTGGGTCGAGCCCGGCGGCTGGACCGGGACCTGGGGCCGGCGGAGGACGCCATCGCCGTCTGCTCCTTCGGCGACGCCTCGGCGAACCACGCCACCGCCCTCACCGGCATCAACTCGGCCCGGTACGCTTCCCGACAGGGGAACCCAATGCCCATCCTCTTCGTCTGCGAGGACAACGGGATCGGGATCTCGGTGGAGACGCCGGCCCGCTGGATCCGGGAGAGCTTCGGCGGCATGCGCTACCTCCGCTACTTCGATGCCGAAGGGGAGGTGGACGAGGTCTGGGACGTGGTGGACGAGGCGGTGGAGCTGTGCCGGACTCGGAGGCTTCCGGTCTTCCTCCGTCTGGATACGGTCCGACTCTGGGGGCATGCTGGCAGCGACATCGAGGCGGCCTATCGCACGCCCCGGGAGATCGAGGCGATGGAGGCCCGGGACCCCCTCCTCCTGAACGCTCGCCGCCTGGTGGAGACCGGCGCCGCCACTCCCGGGCAGCTCCGGGAGATCCGGGAGCGAATCCGGGCTCGGGTGGCCGAGGCCTCCCGGGAGGCGGTGACCCGACCCCACCTGGAGACCGTGGAGGACATCACGGCTCCCCTGGCCCCCTGGGATGAGGAACGGGTGCGGGCGTCGGCCACCGGACGGCCGGACCCGGAGAAGCGGAGCGCCCTCTGGGGCGAGAAGCTCCCCGAGGAGACCCACGACCCCATCAAGCGAACCATGGCCGCCCATCTGAGCTCGGCCCTGACCGACGAGATGCTGAGGCGGCCCGAAATCCTGGTCTTCGGCGAGGACGTGGGCCGCAAGGGCGGGGTCTACTACGTCACCGCCGGTCTCCAGAAGCGGTTCGGGATCGACCGGGTGGTGGACACCCTCCTGGATGAGACCACCATCCTGGGCGTGGCGCAGGGCACGGGGCTCGCCGGCCTCCTGCCGGTCCCGGAAATCCAGTACCTGGCGTACATCCACAATGCGGTGGACCAGCTCCGGGGCGAGGCCTCGTCACTCCAGTTCTTCAGCTCCGGGCAGTTCGCCAACCCCATGGTGGTCCGGGTGGCGGGACTGGCCTACCAGAAGGGCTTCGGGGGGCACTTCCACAACGACAATTCCATCGGCGGGCTTCGGGACATCCCGGGCCTGATCCTGGCCACGCCCTCCCGAGGGGACGACGCGGTCCGGATGCTCCGGGGGTGCCTGGCCACGGCGGCGGAGTGCGGGCGGGTGGTGGTCTTCCTGGAACCCATCGCCCTCTACCACGAGAAGGATCTCCACCAGGAGGGAGATGGAGGGTGGCTCACCGACTATCCGCCCCCGGGCGAAGCGCTTCTCCCCGGCGAGACCCAGCTCTACGACCCGTTCGACCAGCAGGGGGACGTGCTCCTGGTGAGCTACGCCAACGGCCTTCGGATGAGCCTGCAGGCCCAGCGGATCCTGGAGGAGGAAGACCGAGTCCAGACCCGGGTCCTGGACCTCCGCTGGCTGAACCCCCTTCCCTTCGACGCCATCCGGGAGGCCGCCGCGACCGCACAGGCGGTGGTGGTGGTGGACGAGTGCCGGCACACCGGGGGCGGGATCGCCGAGCCGGTGGTGGCGGCGCTGGCCGAAGGGGGCTACCAGGGCCCGATCCGGTCGGTCCGGGCCGCCGACAGCTTCGTGCCCCTGGGTCCCGCCGCCGACCGGGTCCTGATCCAGACCCCGGATATCGTTGAGGCCGTCCGGCGGTTGTGAGGCCGGCCGGTGCGCCGGCGTGCCGCTACTCCCTCCGGAGGGCCACGATGGGATCCAGCCGGGAGGCCTTCCAGGCCGGATAGAAGCCAAAGAAGAGCCCCACTGCCGCCGAGACCGAGACCGCCACGATCATGGCCTCGATGGAGAAGAGGGCGGGCCAGCCGGCGTAGCTGGCGATGACCTCGGTGGTCACCACCCCGAACAGGATCCCGCCGATCCCCCCCACCAGGCAGAGGATCACCGCCTCGATGAGGAACTGAAGCAGGACATCGGGCCCCCGGGCACCCACCGCGAGGCGGAGCCCCACTTCCCGGGTCCGCTCGGTAACGCTCACCAGCATCACGTTCATGATCCCGATCCCCCCCACGAAGAGGGAGATCCCGGCGATGGAGGCCAGGAGCCAGGTCATGACCCGGGAGGTCTCGGTGGCCGCCTGGGCCACCTCTTCCTGGGTCTGGATGGTGAAATCGTTGTCCTCGTAGGGCGCCAACCGGTGCCGCTCCCGGAGGAGGTCCTCCATCTTCATCCGGGCGATGTCCATGGACTGCTGGTTGTAGATCTGGACGTTGATGACCATGGCGTGGGTCCGCCCGGAGATCCGCTGGAAGGCGGTGCTGTAGGGCACGATCACGATGTCGTCCTGCACCGATCCCATGAGGGACATGCCCTTCCGGGAGAGGACCCCGATCACCGTGAGGGGGAGGCCCCGGACCCGGATCGTCTGGCCGATGGGGTCCGCGCCTTCGAAGAGCTCCTCCACGATGGTCTGGCCCACCACCGCCACCAACGAGGCCTGCCCCACGTCTTCGTGGGTGAACATCTCCCCGCTCTCCAGCGGCCACTGCCGGATCTGCAGGTAGTCGGCCGACTGGCCGTACACCCGGGTGTGCCAGTTCCGGTTTCCATGGACGATCACCCGCTGGGACCGGACCTCGGGGCTCGCCGCCACCACCTCGGGGATCTCTTCCTGGAGGGCCAGGGCATCTCCGACGGTGAGGGTGTTGGCGCTCCCGCCCCCGATGCTCACGCCCCCCAGCTGCCGTTCGCCGGGGAAGACCAGAACCACGTTCTGGCCCAACCGGTTCACCTGTTCCTCCACTTCGGCGGCAGCCCCCTGGCCCACCCCCACCATGGTGATGACTGCGCCCACGCCGATGATGATCCCCAGGGCGGTGAGGAGGGTCCGCATGGTATTCTTCGTCAGGGCCCGGAAGGCCACGTAAGGCACGGCACTCCACTTCACAGGACCACCTCCTCTTCAAACTCGGGCTCAGTCGTCACGCTCACGGCTTCGGCTCCCCCCTCCTCCTGCCACTCGTCCAGCGCCTGGCGGGCCGAGAGGGGTGTGTTGGGTCTGTCGCTCTCGATGAGCCCGTCCCGAAGGGTCACCACCCGCTGGGCGAAGCGGGCCACCTCGGACTCGTGGGTCACCATGAGGATGGTGAGCCCCTCGGCGTTCAGCCGTTGGACGATGTCCATGATCTCGAAGCTGGTCCGGGTATCCAGGTTTCCGGTGGGCTCGTCAGCCAGCAGGACCCGTGGACGGGTCACCAGGGCCCGGGCCACCGCCACCCGTTGCTTCTGCCCCCCGGAGAGCTGGTTCGGCGTGTGGTCCAGGCGGTCGCCCAGCCCCACCGACTCCAGCGCCTCCCGGGCCCGACGGTGGATCTCCTTCCAGCTCAGCCCCTCCTCCCGATACAGGAGGGGGAGCTCCACGTTCTCCATCGCCGAGGTGCGGGGGAGAAGGTGAAAGGACTGGAAAATGAAGCCCAACGCCTGGTTACGGGTCCGGGCCAGGCGATTCCGGGAGAACCCGGCCACGTCCTCGCCGTCCAGGTGATAGCTCCCGGCGGTGGGCTGATCCAGGCACCCCAGGATGTTCATGAGGGTGGACTTCCCTGAGCCGCTGGGCCCCATGATGGCCACGAACTCCTGCTCCTCCACGTCCAGGTCGATCCCCTTGAGCGCCTCCACCGCCACGGCGCTGGTCC
>PWLA01000257.1 GCA_003559555.1 Gemmatimonadota bacterium
CTCCAGGCCAACCGCCGTGGGGCCCCGCTCCAGCTCCCTGCTCAAGCGCGACAGCATCTGCCGGGCGCGCGTCCGAGGGGGATCGGTGTCAGAAGTTGGGCTCACCGGGCGTCTCCCGGGCAGGCCTCCCGTGCCTTCTCGGGTCGGAGTGTCACTCAGACCTCGTCAGTGTCAGACCTGACTTTTCCGGCTTCCGAGTCCGGCGACGACGATGCGGACCTCAGCGGCCCCTGGGAGGTCCTCCCGGGGCGACCACTGGGGGAGCTGCCAGTGGGGCGGCTGGACGCACCGACGGTGAGCGCCTGCTCGAAATGTGCCCTGGTCCGGCCGATTGCCGCGGCGAGGTGGGCGGGCTGGTCCTGGAAGGGGTGGGTGGCCCCGAAGGTGTGGCCCGCTCCGGAGATGAGTTCGAGTTCGGCGCCAGGGGCGGCGGCGTGCAGTTGCTCGGCGTCCTCCGCCGACACGGATTCGTCATCGGTGCCGTGGATGATGCACCAGGGCGCCGCGACCCGTCCAGCGGCAGCCAGGATGTCCAGCCGGTCGCGGTTTCGCTCCAGGTCTTCCAACAGGCCGATGTCCAACGGCATGTCCTGGCCGGTCCGAGCGTTCGGAATGTGGATGCGGCCCCGCTCGCGCCACTCGTTCTTCACTTCCTCACCCCAGCGGTCGAAGGTGGCCACAGCGGCCCAGCTCACCAGAGCATCGACCGACGATTCCAGCTCCGCGGCGGCCAGTATGGCCGTTCCACCTCCTCGCGAGTGACCCAGCAGCCCGATCCTGTCCGGGACCGGGGCAGGCAGATCCCCGCCCTCCAGCGCCTCCACCACCTGCGCGACCTCGTCCAACTCCCGGGTGAAGGTGTTTCTCGCAAAAGCCTCCAGCTCGTCGAAGTCCCGGCCTCCGGCTCCCACACCATTGAGGGAAAAGTCGAAGGTGATGACGGCGTGTCCCGCCGCGGCCAGACTCCGGGCCAGGTGGGGAAAGAAGCCCCACCGACGGAATCCCTTGAAACCATGGAGGATGACAACGGCGGTGTTGGGGACACCCTCGGGGTTGGGGTGCTCACCGTCGGACGGGATCCGCACCTCACCCCGGATGAGCTCGCCGTCGGGTCGGGTCAGGGTGAAAGGTCGCTCTTCCATCAGTGCTCCTTCTGCCAGGTGACGTCTTTCGCTCCGGCATCGTGGTTTTCGAGGCGCGCCATTACGAACAGCAAGTCCGACAATCGGTTCAGGTACCGGACCATGGCCCGGATCTCCTCGGTCCCTTCGTCCAGCCCCACCACGCTCCGCTCGCATCGCCGGCACACCGTCCGACAGACATGGAGTTCGCTGGCGGCCGGGACGCCTCCCGGGAGGATGAAGACCTTCAGGGGCGGAAGCACCTTCTCTGCTTCGTCCATCCAGCGCTCCATCTCTGTGACCCGGCCCTCGGGCAGAGGGGGAAGATCTGGACGGGTTCGGCCTTCCCTGGCCGGGGGTGTGGCCAGATGTGAGCCCAGCGTGAAGAGGTCGTGCTGGATGAGGGAGAGCCGATCCCGGGTGTCCGGAACCTTGACCAGGGTGAGGGCCCGCCCCAGGAAGGAGTTGAGCTCGTCCACGCTCCCGTAGGCACGAACCCTCGGGTGGGTCTTGGGAACGCGTCCCCCTCCGAAGAGAGCGGTCTGACCGGTGTCACCGGTGCGGGTGTAGATCTTCATGGGTTCTCGGGGTTCGGGGCAGGGAGGGGCGAGCCAGCGGGCTGGCGAGCCGCACAAGACGGCCTGTCTGGGACATCAGGGTACGAAGGCGACCGCTCCCGGCCCGCTGGTGAAATAGTCCCTGATCACGGCCTGCAGTTCCTCGAAGTGATCGTGGAAGAAATGCCCGGACCCGGCGATCCGCCGCAGGGTGATGTCGCCCTCCAGCCTGGACAGGGCCTCCGCCACCGCGGCGCCTCCCCCGAACTCGTCCTCTTCTCCCTGGACGATGAGCGTGGGTTTGGTGGTCCCGTCGAGGAAATCGTAGTCGAAGAGGCTCACGGCCAGTCCCAGTCCCAGGAGCGCCTGGACCCGCTCCTCTTCCGCGCCGACCCGGAGGGCGACCCTGGACCCGAACGAGAACCCGCCCGCCAGGAGCGGGAGGCCAGGGAACCGCTCTTCCAGCCAGTCCAAGCCGGCCCGGACATCCTCCTCTTCGTCCACACCCTCTCCGTAGGACCCGGTGCTGGTCCCGACGCCACGGAAGTTGAAACGAAGAGCGTGGACCCCCGCCTCGCTCAGGGCCTGTGCCGTTCGGAACACGGCCTTGTTGTGCATGGTCCCACCGTGGAGAGGGTGGGGATGGCAGACCACGGCCGCCCCACGGGCCCTGGATGTGGCTTCACGGAGATTGGCCTCCAGCTGGCCATGGGAAACCGGGATGTGCATGGCGGGACTCCGGAAATCGTCGGACTGGGTGCGAGAGAAGACGGCGGAGCGGGGTAGCAATGCCGGGGCCCGGGACAGGGGTGTGGGGAACCGAGGCTGTGATGCTGAGCTCCGGCATCTCCCCGGGCCACCGTCCGACTGCTATCTTCATGGGGGTTCGGGAGGGGGTCAAGGGGGCGCGAGACGGGAATCGACGCCAGGGGGCTCCATGCGTCGCCAACTTCAGCTGGGCGTGGATCGACCACCTGGCTGGTGGGTAGGCGATATCCTGGGAACGGCCCAAGTCAGACCGAACCTACCTCTACTTGAAATGTGAGCGTCAGCCAGGGGGCCGCGTGAATGACTCCGAAGAGAAGCTGGCTCGAAAGGCCAGTGCACGATACTGGGAGTCCGACGAGAGCGTGAACGGGATCGCGGAGAAGCTGGGGATCTCGAAGGGCCGACTGTATGATCTGCTCAGACCTCTCCCCGTAGAGGGCTCCTGCCCAAAATGCGGGGAGGCCCCGCCCGTCTACCTGAACCGCACGGCCAGGGACCGCGAGCAGGCCAGCTGCCTCGTGTGTGGCTGGGAGGGAGAGCTCGAGGCCCTGGGAGACGCGCCATCTCTCGAGGACCGTGAGCCCGTACGTCCGACCGTTCCCCTGCATCGAGGCTCGGCCCGGGAGGTTCCTCCCCTCGTTGGGCTGGGCGGACTCCTGGTGGGACTGGCGCTGGGAATTCTGCTGGGGCGGATGCTGGATCGCTAGTCCGGCCCGGCGCCCGACGAGATCCCCGAGTTCGGAGAGTCCGCCCAACCCGTCCCTACCTGCGCCCCCGAGCACGCCTGGGCCCATGTGGGACGCTGCGGATCCCCTCAGACCAGTCCCAAGAGACCCCAAGGAAGATCGAGTGAAGTCCCAGGACACCGTCACCCCGGAAGAGGAAGGAATCCCGGACCAGCAACCCCGGAGTGTGGAGGAGCGTTTCGCCCACCGGGTGGAGATGCACGTCCCGGATCGCCACAACCCCCGCCTGCGGGCGGTGATGGATTGGGCGAACGGTAACGACGAGCTGTACGCGTCCTGGGTGAGCTCGAACGTGAACGCCATCGAGCGGCTGGGGATGACCGACCACGGCCCGGTCCATGTGAAGATCGTCATGAACATCGCCGTGCGTCTGCTTCGCCTCCTGATGGACGGTGGTGTACAGCCCGCGGTCTGCACCCACTACGGTCTGGAGCCCCTGGATGCAGAGGTGGTGGTGGCGCTGGCCTCCCTCCTCCACGACGTGGGTATGTCGATTCATCGGACCAACCATGAGGAGTACTCGCTCTTTCTGGCCCGGGACTTCCTGAAGAGCGTCCCGGAGGACCTCTACTCGCCCCGCGTGTGGGCCATCCTCCAGAGCGAGGTCCTCCACGCCATCATCGGCCATCGCACCGGGGGATCGCCCCTTACGCTGGAGGCCGGAGTCGTCCGGGTCGCCGATGCCCTGGACATGGCCAAGGGGAGATCACGCATCCCCTTCGAAACCGGCTCCATGAGCATCCACTCCATCTCTGCGGCAGCGGTGGAACAGGTGCACCTGGAGGCGGGTGAGGAGAAGCCGGTCCGGATCTCCATCGAGATCAACAACTCGGCCGGCGTCTTCCAGCTCGATCAGCTCTTTCGGGAGAAGCTCAGGGGAAGCGGCCTGGAGCCGCACCTGGAACTCCGGGCCTTCCTGGGCCAGGATTCGGAGAAGCGCCTCTTCCGCCAGTTCACCCTTTGATTCGAACTCCATGAACCCCATGCATTCCTTCCTGAGCCTCTGCACCTCTCTCACCCTCATTGCCCTGGCGGGCTGCGGGGACGACGCGGACCCGAACGCCAACGCCTCGCCCGCCCCGGACCCACCCGCTGCAGCCCAGGCGCCCGAGCCGATGCCAGGCGACACCGGTCAGGCCCAGGAGCGGGAAGGCTTCGATCTGACCCTCATGGGGTTTGACGACGGCGACCCGGAGGAGGCGGTGATTCACGTCATCGAGTTCAGCGACTTCGGATGCGTCCACTGCGCCAATTTCCACATGGACAGCTATCCGGCTCTCTACGACGAGTTCGTCACGGCGGGTGACGTGGCGTGGAAGTACATCCCCATCACACTGGCGGGCTTTCCCAACTCCCGGGAGGCGGCCATCGCCGGGGAGTGCGCCGGCCAGCAGGACCGGTTTCCCACGATGCGGACCCGTCTCTTCGAGCTCCGGGAAACCTGGCTTCAGAGTGACGACCCGGAAGAGCTCTTCGTGGAGGAAGCCCGTGAAGCCGGACTGGACGCAGAGGCGTTCCAGCGTTGCCTGAACGAGAGCGAGTCTGCTCGGGAACGGGTGGACGAAGGGACCAGGGTGGCCCGGGAAGTCGGGGTGACGGGAACCCCCACCTTCGTCGTCCAGGGTCATCCGGTCCAGGGGGCTCCGCCGCTGGACGCCTTCCAGCAAGTGCTGAGGGAGCTGGTGGCCGAGGCCCGCGGCCCGGGGCGCTGACGGGGGTCCCCTCCTTGGCTCGTCGACCCCGCTGGGCGGCCGGGATCTCCATGGCGGTGGTCCTGGCCGTGACCACCGGGTGCGGGGCCAGCTTCCTGCCAGGAGGCGGTCCGTGCCGCTCGGCCGGTCCCGTGGTTGCCCTTCCGCCGGAGGTGCCGGAAAGCAGCGGCGTGGCCCCCGGCATCCTGAAAGCCGGTGAGCACCCGGGATCCGGCTTCTTCTGGACACACAACGATTCCGGCTGGGGTCCGGAGCTCTTCGCCGTCACCCCGGAGGGAGCCCTGGTGGGGCAGGTGCGGGTCCAGGGAGCGGAGAACGTGGACTGGGAGGACATGGCGGCGGCCCCCTGCGGGGACCAGCGCTGCCTCTACATCGCCGATACCGGAGACAACCTCGAGGGGCGGGACGATCCAGCCATCTACCGGATCGTCGAGCCTCACCCCGACGACTCGGTTTCGGCGCCCGCCCGGCGCTTCCCCCTCCACCTGCCCCACGGTCCCCGGGACGTGGAGGCGATGGTGATCCTTCCCGGGGAGGAACTCCTCCTCATCTCCAAGGGCCGGAACCACCCGGTGGAAGTGTACCGGTCCCCAGGTTCATTGCCGGAGGCGCTGGCCCGATCCGGAGAGGAGCCGGTGGTACTCCAGCGAGTGCAGCGCCTCACCTCGTCTCCCCCGGGCCTGCCGCGAATGGTGACCGGTGCCGCCTCCAGCCCGGACGGCTCGCGGGTGGCGGTGCGCACCTACGAGACGCTCCACTTCTACCGGCTCGAACCGGATGCGCAGGGAGGGCCCCTGGTGCCTTCTCCCTCAGGCCTCGTGAACCTGCGATCTCTTCGGGAGCCCCAGGGCGAGGCGGTGGCCTTTGTGTCTCGGGAGCCTGACGGCCGGAGCCTCCTCGTCCTCACCAGCGAGGCGGGTCCCGGTGGCACGCGGGGTCAGATGACGGTGCTGAGCTGCCGCGTTCCCTGACGGGGGGTCGGGGGTCCGGAGCACACCTGTGCGAAGGTAGAGGGCAGGCGTCCCGCTCAGGCGCCGCTCCCAGGGGTGGACTCCTCCGGGCCATCTTCTCCATCCAGGAGCCTCAGGACCCGGGATGGGTGGTCCAGCACCCGGGCGCCCAGTTCGCGGCCCTCATGGCTGAAGGGCTGACGTTCGTGTGCCTTCTTGGACCAGAGAACCGCGCCGGAGGGCATCCCCAGTGCCCGGGCGGCTTCCAGATCGGTCACCGAGTCCCCCACGTACACGACGCGGTCCGGATCCATGCGAAGTGCGTCCAGGGCAAGCTGCAGACCCGTGGGGTCCGGCTTCGGGGCCGGCACGTCTTCGTCGAAGACCGTGACGGCGAAGTCACCCAGCCCGATCCGTGGACCGGTGATCCGCCAGGACCGGCGGCTCTTCCCCGTGACGAGACCGATGGGCACCTGACGTTGGCGCAACGCCTGGAGCAACGGGCGCACGCCGGGATAGATGCCCTCGAACGATGCTTCGTGCCGGGTCTCATATGACGCGTAGAAGCGCTCCAGGGTGGCCCGGACATGCTGGTCCCCGGCGAGCTCTCTGAGGAAGCGACGCTCGGCCCGGGGCTTTCGGGCCATGATCTGCTCTTCGGAGAGGCGCTCGCCCAGCACCGGCTCGAGGGCGTCGGCGAAGGATTCCACGTAGAGCCGTCGCGTGGCGATGAGGGTGCCGTCGAGGTCGAAGAGGATGCCCTTGAGGGAGCCGGATCGGGGGGACGACATGCAGCCTCAACCCCAGACGTCGAAGGGGTCCACCGGGTCGGCGGGAGACTCCTCCTCATCGACGTCCGGAGGCTCGTCGGCACCGGGCTCGTCCTGTTCGGCGCCTGGTGGATCGGCTTCTGGTTGCTCGGCATCCGGACCCCCGTCGTGGCCCCGGGCGGCCAGGTACAGCTCCAGCATGGCGGCCACCTCGGCGGGGAGATCCTCCGGCGCTCCGTGCGACGGGTCCCGTTGATCGTCTCCGGCCACGGACCGGACGACGGCCACGAATCCCCGTGCAGCCAGCCATCGGGCTTCGGCTCGGGCCTCGGTGGGCTCCAGGAGCTCCTCGAGGTCGCCGACGAAACGTTCGATCAGACGCTGCATCCGGGTCGGAGTCGGATCCTGCAGGCCATCCATGGACTGGACCCGGGCCGCGGGTCCGGACTGTAGGGCCTGCAGGAGATGGGCGGCCAGCGAGGTCAGGCCCGGGACCGAGCGTTCCCCGTGGTCGCCCCCGGTGACCCTCCGGCACTCGCCCACCGCTGCGGACCACGCGTCCAGGGCATCTGCCAGCGCTGACTCTGCCACATAGCGAACCAGCTCTTCCTTGCCATCGAACCGGGCGTAGAAGGAGCCCACGGACGTGCCTGCGGACTGGGCGACACCGGTGACGGTGAGAGCCGCGGGCCCTTCCTCCTCCAGAAGTCGGTGCGTGGCGTCTACGAGTCGGGCCAGGGTCTTGCGACTTCGTTCCTGCTGGGGCTCCCTGACCAGCCCACTCAGGTCCACAGTTCGGGCCGACGCCGAAGACTCCTTCGGGCCGTTGGCGGTCGCCTGGGTAGCCATTGCCTTCTCCTGGTAGCGAACGGTGGGGTTGCGCGTACCGGCGGGCGGATCGTGGTCAGGGACAAACCCGGGAAGCCCAGCCCGGAAGCGGGGCCGGCGGGGATGCCGTCTCAGTATTTCTGCCAACTAAATAAAACCAGAGTTCTGGTTATGCAAGTTCCATGGAGGATGGGTCGGAACCGGGGGCGGAACCGATCCGGAACCGGCAACCCCTACAATCGGGGTACGCTTGTTTCCCCGAAGCCGGAGGCCTGATCATGCCCAGCCACGCTGATTCGCCCTTCATGCTCTTCCCCCCACCGTATGGAAGCTTCCTTCCCATCGTCCCCGAAGAGGGCTTTCCTGGACGTTCCAGGATCCTACGAGGGGCCGCGCTGATCTGGACGCTCCGACGTGGTCAGGGACGCAGAATCCTGGAGTGGATTGCCCAGCGGCCTCCCGGCCTCGCCCTGGTCGTCGTGCTTCCTCCCGGCGACGAGTTGGAGTCGGTGGAGGGCCGAGTTCTCGAGGTCGCCGAGACCGCGAGGCCCCAGTCCGTGCTCCCGCACCATCCGGGGCTGACTCCCGAAGAAATGGTCGCTCTCCTCCGCCGGGCACCGCCTGACCTGGCTACCGAGTTCGTGGACTATCTCATCTGGAGGGAGATGCCGCTCGACCAGGACACCCGGAGGGTCATCCGACGGATCGTGGAGCTGGGCAGTGAGTTGACGACTCTCAAGGCCGTGTGCCGCGGGCTGTACCTGTCCCGGCGTGCGTTGGGTCGCCGGTTTCGGCGCCGGGGCCTGCCGGTGCCCTCCCACTGGCTCCAGTTCTCCCGGCTGCTGCGAGCCGCCAGTCTGCTCCAGAGCAAGCGTTCAGCCTTGTTCAATGTGGCGTGCAGCCTGGGCTATCCGGACGGCTTCACCCTGAGCAACCAGATGGAGCGGATGGTGGGAGTTCGGCCCACGGTGGCTCGGGAACGACTGGGCCTGGACTGGTTCATCGAGTCCTGGCTCGAGGTGGAGTGGCAGAACGGGGGTCTTCGAGTTCCCCTCGCACATCTTCCGAAGCGGGTGGCGGAAGACATGGAGGAGAAGCAGGACGGGGCGCAGGCGACCAGGGCGGAGGCCCCGGTGGACGAGAGTGCCCCGATGGTGGCGGAAAGGCGCGCGCCCGATCCGGCCGAGACCGACGAGGGGGAAGACGGGGACGCACCAACTTCAGGGGACGGATCAGGCGAGGTGAGCGAAGCCCCGGAAGACACCGACGCGGGGTCGACGAGCGCGTCGTCCGGGGATGGGGACGAGGCGGAGGGTGTGGATCCAACGGAGCGAAGCGGAGAGGCAGCATGAACAAACCGCACCCTTCGTCTCGGTCCCACGTTGCACGGTGGGGGCCACCTCGTAATATTGGCCCGAAGTGTGGGTGCGGCCCACGGGCCTTTCACCATGACGCAGGCCCTGAGAAACTCGAGGCGACGATGCCACCACCAGAACC
>PWLA01000033.1 GCA_003559555.1 Gemmatimonadota bacterium
GCCGACTGGAGTACTCCCAGTCCGAGGACCAGCAGGGCCACACCCGCTACTGGACCGACATCGTGGTCACCGAGATGATCATGCTGGGCCAGGGTGCCGGTGCGCCCGGCGGTGGCTTCGGGGGCGGCGGCCCGGCAGGAGGAGGCGGCGGCGGCTTCCCCGGAGGCGGCGGTGGATCGGGAAGCGGCCCGGACATCTCCGAGCCCGACGACGACCTGCCGTTCTGACCAAGGGGTTTCCTAACGGTGTACCAATAAAGGCTGGGAAGACAAACACAGCAAGGCCCACAGGGGTGTGCTGGGTGCACCTCCTGCGGGCATCCGAAGGCTCCGTGAAACAGGCTCCAAGCCTGCCCGATGCCAGGAGCAGCCCTCCTGCCCGACCCTTGGATAACGGCTCAAGGGACATGGTATCGATCCCCCCGGGAGCGTTTCCAGCATCTCCCGGGTGACCTCCATCGGGTCGGAGGAACGAAGCCCGGGGGGCCCCGGACCCGCGCTCCGCTACTCCTGCCCGCCGGAGCTCTCCGAGGCCTTCAGGTCCGACTCCCAGAGTCCCAGGAGCTCCTCCTCGAAGCGGGCCGGATCTTCTCGGTATGCGGCGGCCCAGGTCTCGAAGGGGGGGAGGGAGAGCTTCTGGGAGAGGCGCTCGGTGGCGAGCCGGACGATGCGATCGTAGGAGAGGCTGTCGGCGTCGTCCAGTCCTGACGCCCGGGCGGCGTCCTGGGCCAACACGTAGATCTCGTCGGCCGTCAGGCGGAGAAGGACCTCCGTCACCCGGGCCGAACAGTAGTCGTGATACTTGGCCCGGACCACGGCATCGTCTCCGTCGCCTGTGTGACGATATCCTCCGGGCCTGTCGGACTCATTCACTTCCCACCTCGGGGAAAGACGGATCTACTCCCTGGCACCCGGGACCGGGCAAACAGGAGTTTCCTTCCTCCAAGCTTTGACGATCCAGGCCAGATCGTCAAGGGGCGCACGAAGGAGCGGCACCCCCAGGGCAGCCGTTCAATGCATCTGTCGCGGGGCTCAGAGAACCAGTGGGGAGCTCTCCACCGAGTCGCTGGGCTCGGGGCGTCGGTCTCTCAGGTGCCGGTAGATGGATCGTCGGGTCAGACCGTAGAGGACGATCCTGCTCAGGAACTCGGGGTCCGTCTGCTGGACCTCCTCCACCTGGGCTGCAAGGTCGCGGGGAAGCTGGACCTTCAGCTGTACGGAGCAGGTGTCCCACTTCTGTGATTCAGTCAATTGGTGGGGGTGGTTGTGCGTGGTCGTCGGCAGGGGAACCCGGCGCGCCCCGGAGCCCCGGAAGGCATCCCGGCGGGCCCGGCTCCCGAATCAGGTGCTGACGATGATACGACGCGATTCGATCCGGCGCAAGGCTTGGTTCCGCTTTTCCGCCCAGGACACCCAGGGCCCTAAGGCGTTGCCGTATCGACACTTACCCAGATGCCGCTTCCGGAAATTCAAGTGTTCCGGCCCGACGAACAGAAGAATATTTTTCGAGTTTTCCAGAGCGGAGCCCATGTCTCATGCCCCTTCCCGCCGACAACTTCTTTCGAACCCACACCTGTACGCGTGACGAATTTTTTACAAAAGCGGGATTCGCCTCATCGCCCCCGGGCGGTCACGGCAGCACCGACCGGAGGAAGGCCTTCAACGTGGCTTCGCTGTACTCCCGGAAGCGAGCCCGAACCTCTGCCGGCGCCTCGCCCCTGAAGATGTCGGCCGTCCGATGTCCCGGCCGACCCGCCTCCCGGGTGAACTGGAGAAAACCTCGCCATTCGTCCTCCCTGTGGAAGAGGTGCAACCCGGCCATCCATCCACCATCCACGGCCCGTACATCCACCAGAACCGGATCGGGGCGATCCGGGGTGGCCTCGATGCCCAGCGCCGCCAGAAAGGGATCCCGGTCGTCCAGGTACGCGTCCAGCCAGAGGTGGAACGGGGGCAGGGGAAGGAGTTCCCGGGCATAACGCACCACCATCGCCAGAGAATCCTGTGTCAGGAGCTGGCTCCCCCCCTGTACCTCCGCCTCCTCCTCCGGGTGGACCGATGCGGACCGGGCCGCCCGGTACAGAGCTCGTAGGCCGTCCCGTGGGATAAGCTGAAGCAGGGCCCGGGTCTCGTGGTCACAGTACCGCTCGTAGAGCCCCCGGAGACCTTCCAGTCCCGGAGGAGTCGCGGCAGAGAAGCGGCCGCCTCGCCCCCGGGCGGAACGGGAAGCCAGGTGCTCGGAGGTGGAAGGCATCAGTGCACCCTCCGGCGTTGGTTCCCCCTGCGGTCCGGCGTGTCACCCCGATTCCGGTCCCGGCGCCGGCGGCCCAGCCGCTCCAGCGGCACGTCCGCCCGTGCGGGCTCGAATCGGCTCAGGGAATCCCGGGCCCCGAAGGTCTCCACCTGTTCCCGGACGGCCCTGTAGCGATCGGGCTCGAACCGGGCCAGCAGGTGGAAGATGCCCCGGCGAAGCCTGCGGAGTAGTCGTCGGGTCTGCTCGACACTGCCCGGCACGGCAAAGGGAAGGTGGTAGGCCTGGAGTCCCGCCGCATCGCCAGACCGACCGCCCAGAAGCTCCACCCCATCGAATGCGCTGGCCAGGGCCTCCTCCAGGATCTCGTGCCGCTCCGTGGCGCCCGTTCGCACCACCAACGCCGCATTCTCGTAGTCCAGGTGGATCCGGGCCACACGGTTTCCAGGGAGAAGAAGCCGAACGGCCGTGCCTTCGTGCAGGTCCATGTCGCGAACCAGATCGCGGAAGCCGATCCGGAGCAGCACGGGCCGGGTCAGAGAGCTGAACCCACTCTCTTCCAGAACCCTTAGGGCCATGGCGAAGGTGAAGCGCCGGAGGGCCTCCGGGTCCTCGGCGCGCGCCTGCCGAAGGCGCCGGACGGTGGAGGTGTAGGCCCAGCCCAGAATGACCAGGGGCCCAGCCAGCGCCACGGCGTGGGTGTTTCCACTTCCCAGATCCAGAACCTCGCTCTCGCCGCGCTTCCCGGAATCCAGAACGACCCCCAGCCCGATGTCGGCCATGCGCCCACCGGGCAGGGAGCGGTCGTCGCTTGGCTCGTATCGAAGGACTGCCCGGGTGAGGGCAACTTCGGACACACCGGTGAGAAGGGGGGCCGCCTGGACGTGTCTTCCGGTTCCCGGTGAGGGGGTCATCCGTGTTCCTCCCTGTGCGTTGGCCCGGGTAGGCAAGGAGGGGCCCTCACGAACGGCGTCGGCACCGGGGGCAGATGCCGGGACGGAAGAGGAAGGGCACGCGCACACCCCTCCCCTTGACACCTGCCGGAGGCGGACCGTAGACTTCCAACAGTCACGAAGGAATGTCGTGGGTCCGCCAGGCCCATGCCGTTCGAGAGAGCCTCCGGCCGCCAGCCGGGGGCTCTTTATCGTTTGTGCTTCCTGTCGGTTTCACCCGGGGTGCCACCCCCGAGGGGCTTCCACCATAACCCTCGCCTTCCGACACTCGCAAGAGACGTCCACCCGGTTCGGCCGAGGTGCCCGATCTGCCGGGCCGTCCCGGACCTTCCTTGCTCCCTCCGGCCGCCAGCGCCATCTTTGCGGTAGCCCTCTACCTGGAGGACTCGCCGGGCCGAACACCGGAGTCACCCTCGACCGCACGCAACCGGAGCCGTGGTGCCACCAGACGACCGCCTGAATCGCCGCTCCGTGGGCTTCCTCGAACGCGAGGGGGAGTCATGGGCCTGCTTCCTGGTGACCTTCCGGGGAGAAAGCGGCCGATGGCAAGGCTACTTCTCCTTCAGGCCCCGGGACGGCGAGCCGGACGACCAGGAAATTCGCACCGCCGACATCTTTCTCGAGTCCTCGGAGGAGGCCATTGATCGGAAGGCTCGAGGCCTGGGACGTCCCCTTCTCTCCGGACTCCTGGCCTCGGCGCTCCACACCCGGGAACGGCAGGAGCGGGACCCCCCCAGGCTGCGGCAGTGGTTTGGCGAATTGGTCCGCTCCAACTCCAGGGAGCTGGCCGGCGAGTGGGAGGAGGAGACCGACTCGGTGGAAGGGCGCACGCTGGCCGAGCTTCGCTCGATCTACGCTTCCTACCGGATGGACCAGGTGGCCCATTTCATTTCACTGGTCGAACCCCAGGACTTCCAGGGGGCGGTCGCCCGCATCCTGGATGGCCGTAGCTTCGACTTCGGCGCCCGGGACCGCCTTCAGTTCGCCATGATGGTGGTTGAGCACATCGAGGAGATGCTCCCGCTGCCCCCCTTCGAGGTCTGGGCCCAGGACTACCTGGCCAACGAGGAGTCCTACCGGCTGTACACCCACGCCCTGCACCGCGAGGGCCTCCTCTCCTGATCCGACAAGGTTGATCTCGGCTGGAACCACGAGTACATTGTATGATTCAGCCGACTGATTTGTCGTACCGCTCAATCGAAGGAGTGTGAGTCTCTTGGAAGTAATCGTTCAAGAAGGTGAGAACCTGGAACGGGCGCTGAGAAAGTTCAAGCGGAAGGTTCAGCGATCCGGTCTCTACTCGGAGTTGCGGAAGCGCCGCTTCTACGAAAAGCCCAGCGCTCAGCGGAAGCGGAAGCGGGAAGCCGCCATCCGCCGGGAACGTCGTCGCCAGCGCCGGGACACTCGACCCCGCCGCTAGGCAGCAGCCCGATCCGCACCGCGGGGTTCTCGCGGAGCGATTGAAGTGTGAAAAAGCGGCCCCTCCCAGCACGGGAGGGGCCGCTTTCGTCGTGCCGCCGGGTCGCCTCCCCGGTCAGACGGGAAGGGGCACGGGGTCGTCGCCCGAATAATCGTAGAATCCCTTCCCCGACTTCCGTCCGTAGCGGCCCATGGCCACCAGGCGTTTCAGGAGCGGGGGCGGCGCATAGCGCTCCTCCCGGTACTCGTCGAACATGATCTCGGCGATCCGGAGCGTAGTGTCATTGCCCACGAAGTCGCAGAGGGTGAAGGGGCCCATGGGATACCCGCATCCCAGGACCATGGCCTTGTCCATGTCGGTCATGGACGCCACACCCCGCTCGAGCTGTCGGATGGCATCCAGCATGTAGGGGACCAGGAGCAGATTCACCACGAAGCCCGAGTTGTCCCGGGCGGCGATGGGCTCCTTCCCCACCGTCCTGGCGAACTGGAAGGCCCGGTCGAAGGTCTCCTCTGAAGTGGCGATGGTCCGAACCACCTCCACCAGCTTCATCACCGGCACCGGGTTGAAGAAGTGGAGCCCCACCACCCGGTCGGGACGGTTCACCGCCGCGGCCATGTCGGTGATGGTGAGCGACGAGGTGTTGGATGCGAAGATGGTGTCGGGCCCACAGAGCCCGTCCAGGTTCTGGAAGAGCTGGTTCTTGATCTCCAGGTCCTCCACCACCGCCTCGATGACGAGGTCCCGGTCGGCAAGCTCCTCCAGCTCGGTTGTGAACCGGATCCGCTCCAGGACCCGGTCCCGTTCCTCGCCACTGATCTTCTCCTTCTTGACGGCCCGCCCCAGAGACTTCTCGATGCGTCCACGGCCGGCTTCCAGCGACGGCTGGTCCACCTCCCGGACCACCACGTCCAGCTCTGCCCGAGCGCTGATCTCGGCGATCCCACTTCCCATGAGTCCGCACCCTGCCACACCTACCTTCTGAATGCTCACCTGCTCCGTCTCCTTGTCTTGAGTTCGCCTTGCTCGTCGCTGCTGCAGCGGAGCCGATTCAGTCGGGGAAAGCCTCCACCACCACGGCTCCGCCCTGCCCTCCCCCGATGCAGGCGGCGCCCACCCCGTAACGGGCGCCGCGTCGCCGGAGCTCATGGAGGAGGTGCACGGTGATCCGGCTCCCCGAGGCGGCCAGGGGATGGGTCAGGGCAATGGCACCGCCATTCACATTGGTCCGATCGGGATCCAGTCCCAGCTCCTTCTGGACGGCCATGTACTGGGGGGCGAAGGCCTCGTTTACCTCTACCAGATCCATCTCGTCCAGGGAGAGCCCGGCCCGCTCCAGCGCCGCCCGGATGGCCGGGGCGGGGCCGATACCCATCACACTGGGCTCCACCCCCACGAAGGCCCACGAGACCAGGCGACCCAGCGGCTTCTTCCCGTTGGCCTCGGCCCAGCTCCTGGAGGCCAGCACCGCAGACGCGGAGCCGTCACCGATCCCCGAGGCGTTCCCGGCAGTCACCAGCCCGTCCTTCCTGAAGTAGGGTCGAAGCCCGGAGAGGACCTCCATGGTGGTATCGGCACGTATGTGCTCATCCCGGGCGAACTCCACCTCGCCCTTCCGGCTTCGGACGGTGACCGGAACCACTTCCGACTCGAACCGTCCCTCCTCCCACGCCGAAGCGGCGCGCTGCTGGCTCCGGAGCGCCACCTGATCCGCTTCTTCGCGGGTGACTCCGTAGCGATCCGCCAGCTCCTCGGCGGTCTGGGCCATGGTGAGCCCGCAATTGGTGTCCAGGAGGGCCTCCCAGAGGAGATCCTCGAAGTTGCCGCCGGCATCTCCAAGGCGGAGCCGTCCCCACCGGGCGCCCCGAACCACATGGGGGGCCTGGCTCATGGACTCAGTGCCTCCGCAGAGGGTCACCTCGGCGTCGCCCAGCAGGATCTCCTGGGCGCCCTGGACAATGGACTGGAAGCCGGACCCACAAAGCCGGTTCACGGTCACGGCGGGCACCTCCTGGGGAACCCCGGCGTCGAGCCCCACGTGCCGGGCCAGATAGATGGCGTCGGATGAGGTCTGCAGCGCGTTTCCGTAGATGACGTGACTCACCTGGGCCGGCTCAACCCCCGCCCGCTCCAGCGCTCCCCTGGCCGAGACCACCCCCAGTTGGGTGGCCGACAGATCCTTCAGGCTCCCTCCGAACGTTCCGAAGGCCGTCCTGGTTCCCGAAAGGAAAACCACCTCTCGCTGCTGCCCCTGAGTCGTCATCCAAAGCCTCTCCTGAATCGTCGGGGACGTCCCAGTGCTCCGGGACGCCGACCCGGTTGCATGGGTTGGGTTTGCGCTCCGGGCCCGGTACCCCGCCTCCACCGCCGGAGTTCAGCCCCGACATCGTCTCCCTCGGCCCCGTCCCCGTCAGGTGTCCTCCGCTTCCTTCAGGTGCGACTCGAATATCTGCTTGTTGTGGGCCTTGGCGTAGGCCTCCCGGGGCTCGATGAGCCCGGCCATGAGGTGGTCCATGATGTGCTGATCCAGAAGCTGCATACCGTCCCGCTTGCCGGTCTGGATGATGGAGGGGATCTGGTGCACCTTGTTCTCGCGAATCATGTTGGCCAGCGCCGAGGTCCCCACCATGACCTCCAGGGCGGCCACCCGTCCCTTGCCCCCCTTCTTCTTGAGGAGAACCTGCGAAATCACGCCCTTCAGCGATTCGGCCAGCATGGAACGGATCTGAGGCTGCTGATCTGCAGGGAAGACATCGATGATCCGGTCCACGGTCTTGGGAGCCGAGTTGGTGTGGAGGGTTCCGAACACCAGATGACCCGTTTCGGCGGCGGTCATCCCCAGCTCGATGGTTTCCCGGTCTCGCATCTCCCCCACCAGAATCACGTCCGGATCCTCCCGAAGAGCGGCCCGGAGGGCGGCGGCGAAGGAGCGGGTGTTCGTACCCACCTCCCGCTGATTCACCAGGCACCGCTTGTTTGGATGGGTGAACTCGACGGGATCCTCGATGGTGAGGATGTGGTCGGTCCGCGTCTCGTTGATCAGGTCGATGAGAGCCGCCAGGGTAGTGGACTTCCCCGACCCTGTGGGCCCGGTGACCAGGACGAGTCCCTTGGAGAGCTCGGCGAACCGCCGCACTGCCGGGGGGAGCCCCAACTGGTCGGCCGTGAGGATGTCGGTGGGGATGGTCCGGAACACGGCCCCCATTCCCTTCCGCTGCCAGAAGACATTCACCCGAAAGCGAGCCACATCCGGGATCTCGTAGGCGAAGTCGAAGTCCATGGTCTCTTCGAAGGTCTCCCGCCACTCGTCCCGCATGATCTCATAGACCAGCGACTCCATGTCGCGAGCGGTGAGTTCCCTGAAGGGAAAGGGCTTCATGACCCCATGCAGGCGCATGAGGGGTTTGGCGCCGGTGGTCAGGTGCAGATCCGACCCACCGTTCTCAGCCAGCGCTTTCAGAAATTGATCTATCTTCGCCATCGCAACCGCTGCCTCCAGGTGATCCTGCACATCGGAATGATCCAGGGTTCGTCCCGGATCGGTGTCACGCCTCCACCGATTCCAGGCTCCACGTCCACTCTCCACTCGCCTCTCGCCGCACATCGAGAACCCAGCCCACGCCCTCCGGAATGGGCCTCGAGGCCATCTCCTCGTCGGGCGTGTCCGACTCCAGCTCCCGGGAGAGGTACACGAGAACCACCGGGGCCAACTTCAGGGTGGCCTGCCAGATCGCCTCCTGCCACTCGTCCAGATCCACGGCCACCGAGTCGAACCGGAACTCCTGCAACTCCCGGAGACGACGCTCGGTGGCGGCCTCGGGTCCCTCCAGCGGGAGCGTCAGGATGGCCCGGGGGGGCGCCTGCCCCTCTCGGGTGGTGAGGTGGAGCGAGCGATGTCCCTCGGGGAGAAGCAGATCGGGAAGCAGGGGAAGCAGCTGCCACCCCAACCGTTCCGGCACGGCCCGCATGGCCAGGACCAGGGTGTCCTGCGTCAGGATCAGGCGCAGTTCTTCGATCAGCTCGGCGGGCGGCTCCGGCATCTCCGGCTCGTCATCGTCCGCCTCCCGGGGCGTGAAGAGGAGCTCGTAGCCGGCGGCGGTGGACAGGCCCTTCACATCCACCACCGAGTGGCTTCCGCCGTCCCGAAACTGGGCCATCCAGGCGCTCTCGCCCCGTGCCGGCAATCGCTCCGCCGGCGAGGGCGAGAGGCTCCGTTCCAGCAGTTCGTTCCACCCGGTCCGCAATCGGAAGCGCCGGGTCCTCTGCCCACCGTGGTACCA
>PWLA01000065.1 GCA_003559555.1 Gemmatimonadota bacterium
GACCCAGACCGAGTTCCTGGACCTGTATGTGGCCGAAGGGGAGTCGGCCACCCTCATCATCGACCTGGGGATGGTGAGCGAGGATGCATACTTCATCGACCAGGACGGCAACACCTCGGGGCTGCGTCTCGACACGGGCCGTCCCTGGGGGTTGGGGGAGCTGGACCAGGAGGCCGACCCCCTCCGGGGCGAGGTGTGGGGCCCCGGGGCCGATGCCAGGGGGGTCTGGCCGGAGGATTGCCGGGCCGAGCCGGGGCGGGTCTACCCCCGGGGCGACCGCCGGGCCAACTGCACCCGGGGCAACGGCCGCCGCGACACCGAGGACCTGAACCAGAACGGAGTGCTGGACACCACCGAGCGCTACAAGCGGTTCGTCATCACTCTGGACGGGAGCTCCCCGTACCTGGCCCGAAATCGGAACCAGACCGGCACCAGCTTCCGTCTGTACCGGATCCCCCTGCGGGGCCCGGGGGCCATCAATCCCGGCGGCCAGTTCACCGAGGCCGACTGGCGGGCCGTGCAGTTTCTCCGGATCACCGCCACCGCACCCCGCCCGCAGGTCATCACCCTGGCCCGCATGCGGCTGGTGGGCTCCAGGTGGGTGAAACGGGGTGTGGAGGGAATGCTCCGGGGGATTGCAGGCGACACGCTTTCCGGCGTGGGCTCCATGGAGGTGACCCCCGTATCGGCCCTCTCCGAAGGGGCGGCCTACCAGGCCCCGCCGGGGGTGTTGGAGCAGCTCGACGACCCCACCTCGGCGGTGGGCGGCCAGGGAGTGGAGTTCAACGAGAAGTCGCTGGCCCTCCGCTACCAGGGGTTGGGCGGCGGCGATCGGGCGGAGGTCTACTACCGCTTCCTCCAGCGCTCCCGAAACTTCCTGAACTACTCCCGGTTGCGGCTCTGGGCGGTGGCCCGGGAGGGACGATGGGGCCCGGGAACCCCCACCGACTTCTACCTGAAGGTGGGAAGTGACCCCGAGAACTTCTACCTCTACCGCAGTCGGCTGACCCGGGCGGGCAACCCCCAGGCGGTGAGCCCCCAGGACTGGCTGCCGGAGCACCACATCGAGTTCGGCGAATGGATCGAGTTGCGCCGACGGGCCGAGGAGGAGCTCCTGGTGGATCCCCCCGGTCCCGGCGATCCTCCCGTGGAGGTGTGGTCGGTGGACTCCACCTACGCCGTGGTGCTGAGGGACCGGGCCCGGGCGCCGAACCTGGCGGCGGTCCGGGAGATCAGCCTCGGCGTCTGGAACCAGGGACAGGTCCCCACCGACGGGGAGCTCTGGATCAACGAGCTCCGGCTGGGCGGCGGATCGCGCACCCCCAGCTCTGCACAGGTGGTGAACATGGAGCTGGATGGCGGCGATCTCCTGCAGGCCCGCCTGGGTTACACGGGCCAGGGCGCGGATTTCCGGCAGATGGACGACCCCAGCCCCACCTTCCAGTCGGATGGGGCCGTGTCCCTTTCGGGGACCCTGCAGGGGGGGCAGCTCCTGCCCGGGGAGTGGGGGGTGGAGATGCCGGTGACCGTGTCGCACCAGCGGACGGCGCGAGATCCCTTCTTCATGGAGGGCACCGATCTTCGGGGCGACCTGCTTCCGGGCCTGCGGACCCCGGGCTTCAGCGAGACCCGGATCAGCATGGCCGCGCAGGCCCGGGGAGAGACGGGAGTCGGGTGGTTGGATCCGGTCCTGCCCGGTGCCGATTTCCGCCTGTCCTATCAGCGCTCTGAGGCAACCACCGTGACCTCGGATGCCGGGGTTCGGGGCACCGAACTGGGGCTGGGTTACACCTGGGAGCCTGAAGAGCGGACCGTGGGGCTGCTGCCGGGCATCCTGGAGCCGGTGGCCCGGGTCCTTCTGCCCCCGAGCTGGCTGCGGAGCCTCCAGGAAGCTCGCCTGCAGTGGACCCCACGGCAGGTAAGGACCGGGAACTCGCTCCGGCAGCGGGAGCGGACCACCACACGCTTCAACCAGATCGTCATGTCCGGGGTTCTGGATCCGGGCTTCACCGAGGTGACCCGTGAGGCCTGGATGGAGAACCTGCTCCGGGTGGAGCTGGAGCCCTTCAGCAGTCTGCAGGGGAACCTGGAGTTCCGGAGCACCCGTGACGTGCTGGATCCGGAGGAAGGGATCCGGGACCTCCGGGTCCAGCCCCTGGTGGAAGCCCAGCAGCGGAACCTGTTGGGCCGGAACCTGGGGTGGGAGACCCAGCGGATGGTGCAGGGCCGGCTCACCTACCGTCCGCCCCTGCCGCCCTGGCTTCGGGCCGACCTCGGGCTCCAGACCCGGTACCGCTCGGATCGGAGCTCGGGGTTGGTGGAGTTCACGCCGGACACCCTCACCGGCGCGGAAGAGGGCCGGCTGCTTCGGAATACCGGAGCGGAGCGGGATTTCCGGACGAGCCTGACGCTGGACCCGGGGGGGCTGGCCCGGAGCCTCGCCGACGGCGAGGAGAGCCCCGGGGGCTGGTCACGGTTGGCACAGACGGTGAGCCCGATCAATGTGAGCCTCCAGGATGGGATCACCTCGTGGTTCTACCGGGAGCCGGTGCGACCCGGGGGGCGCTTCCAGCTGGGACTGGGACGGCAGGACCGCTTCGAGAGCATGGATGAGGTGGCGGCCACGACGCTGGTGGACCGGCGGGGCCTGACCGCTGGCTCGGGCCTCCGGCTGGCCGGGAGCTTCTTTGCCAATGTCAACTTCCAGGACACCCGGACCACCTCGCTGGACCGGCGGACCGAGCGAAGCACCCGGACCCGGGCCTGGCCCGATCTGCGGGTCGGCGTCTCCCAGCTTCCCCTCCCGGAAGACTGGGAGGGATGGGTCGAGCGGGTCAGTTTTTCAGCCGGATGGCAGCGAGTGGACGACGATCAGCGGTTCGGTCAGGCCGTCCTCCAGGACCGGGTCCGCACCGACCTCCGGGTGCCCATGGAGTTGGTGGTGGAGTGGGGTGCCGGCTTCAGCACCCGGTACCGGGGTCTCCTGGGTCGGGGGGACGGCCAGGACCCCACCGGGCGCACCGAGCGGGCAAGGAGCGAACACGGCGTGACGCTGGAGACCCGCCTGACGCCCCGGGGCGGGCTGGCCGACCGGATCCAGGAGCCCCTGCGGATGTCGCTGGACCTGAGCTGGGCCCAGGCCCAGGAGTGCCGGGTCACGGCCACCGGCGACCAGTGCGTGCTCTTCGTAGACCGACTGGATCGGGGCGTGAACCTGGCAGTGGACACCCGGGTGTCGGAGGTGGAGGTGGGGGGGCAGCTCGCCCTGAACGACCGGCGTTCCTTCACCGGACTCCGGACCGGGAGCACCCAGTTTCAGGTGGCGATCTGGGCTCGACTCATCTTCTCGGCGGGCCCCATGGGGCTCCTGGAGCGAGGGGCCGATCCCTTCTGAGCCGGAGCCCGACCGCTTCTGAAGCGGAGCCGGCTCCGGGGCCAGGGCGTCCCATCGGGCCATGGCCGGGTCCCGGGGGTGGCTCCATGGTGATGCATGACCACTGAAGAGCGTCGGACCGTGATCACCACCGCCGCCATCCTCCTGGTGGCGAGCCTGATCCGGGTGGGGTGGGAAGCCCGGCCGGTGCCGCCCCTCCTGGCTCCGGACACCACCGCCTACGCCGAGCTCACCGCCGAGACGGACCGCCTCCTGGCGGAGGAGGAACGCCGGAACACCCCCCTGGCCGAAGGGGAGCGGATCGATCCGAACCGGGACTCCGAGGTGGAGTTGGCCCGCCTCCCCGGGGTGGGTCCGGCACTGGCCCGGCGGATCGTCGAGAGCCGCGAGGTGGAGGGGGCCTTCCGCACCCCCGAGGACCTGGCCCGGGTCGCCGGGATCGGTGAAGCCACGGTGGCCCGACTCCGGACGGTGTTGGACCTGGACGATCCACCGGAGGGACTGGGACGAGGTACCGGTGACGATGCCGGCCGGCCGGTGGCGCTGAATCGCGCAGGGACCGAGGCGCTGGAGACCCTGCCCGGGATCGGCCCGGCGCTGGCCCAGCGGATTCTGGAGGTGCGCCGGGCGCGGGGGGGATTCGGGGCGGTGGACGACCTTCTGGAGGTCCCGGGAGTCGGCCCGGCGACACTGGAACGGCTCCGCCCGCTGGTTTCGGTTTGGTAATCATATGTTTCTCCTTCTTGACCGGAAACTCACAGGACCCGTAGGTTTCGTTGGGCTTATAGGGACCTCCGGATCGGTGGGGCGTCTGCGGACGCACGTCGCCCCCCCCCGGAGGCAGCTCCCCCATCTCTCGTACTTCGACAGCCGACTGGCGGAATGGCCACCAACCTCATTCAGGATCGTCTGGGCGAGCTTTGCGTCCGGGAAGGCCTGATCACCGAAGATCAGCTCCAGAAGGCGCTGAGCGAGGCCCGTTCCAGCAAGACCCGCCTGGGGATCGTACTGGTGACCATGGGTTTCGTCGAAGAAGCCGAGCTGACCCGGGCCCTGGCCCGCCAGTACCAGGTCCAGGCCGTGGACCTGGACAAGGTGACGGTGGACCCCAAGATCCTTCGACTGATTCCTGGTGAGGTGGCCCGCAAGCACCTGGTGCTCCCCCTGCGCCGGGTGGGTCGGAAGCTCACCGTGGCCATGGCGAACCCGTCCGACCTGGGGGCCATCGACGATCTCAAGTTCATCACTCGATTCGAGATCGATCCGGTGATCGTGGGGGAGTACACCCTCCGCAAGCACCTGGACAAGTACTACGACACCACCGACGACCGGATGGCGGAGATCCTCTCGGACTTCATCGAAGACCCCGAGGTGGAGTACGTGGACGAGGAGGAGGAGGACATCTCCGTCGCCGCCCTCCAGGAGCAGATCGATGCGGCGCCGGTGGTCAAGTTCATCAACGGGCTGCTGACCGACGCCGTGCTGAAGGGAGCCTCGGACATCCACATCGAGCCCTACGAGAAGGAGGTTCGGGTTCGCTACCGGATCGACGGGGCGCTTCACGAGGTCATGAAACCGCCCATGAAGATGAAGGCGGCCCTCACCAGCCGGATCAAGATTCTGGCCGACCTGAACATCGCCGAGCGGCGGGTCCCCCAGGACGGCCGCATCAAGCTGCGGATGCGGAAGCGGGTGGTGGACTTCCGCGTCTCCACCCTGCCGGTGATCTTCGGCGAGAAGATCGTGCTTCGGATCCTGGACAAGGGGAACCTGACCTTCGACCTGGAGAAGTTCGGATTCGAGCCCAAGGCGGAGCGGGACTTCATGGACGCCATCATGAAGCCCTACGGCATGGTGCTGGTCACCGGCCCCACCGGCTCGGGAAAGACCACCACCCTGTACTCGGCGCTCTCCAAGGTGAACACCGAACAGGTGAATATCATGACCGCCGAGGACCCGGTGGAGTACAACCTCCACGGCATCAATCAGGTGCTGGTGCGCAATGAGATCGGCATGACCTTCGCCGCTGCGCTCCGGGCCTTCCTGCGCCAGGACCCCAACATCATCATGGTGGGTGAGATCCGTGATCTGGAGACCGGCGGGATCTCCATCAAGGCGGCCCTCACCGGACACCTGGTGCTCTCGACCCTGCACACCAACGACGCCCCGTCCACGGTCACCCGGATGATCGACATGGGCCTCGAGCCCTTCAACGTGGCGGCGGCCCTCAACCTGATCACCGCCCAGCGGCTGGTCCGGCGGATCTGCAGCGGCTGCAAAGAAGAGACGACGTACCCGGAAGAGTACATGGAGGCGGCTTCGATTCCCGGCGACTACGTGGACCGGACCACCTTCTACAAGGGCAAGGGGTGCGACGAGTGCAACGGTTCGGGCTATCGGGGTCGGCAGGGACTCTACGAAGTCATGGCCATGAGCTCCTCGCTCCGGAAGATGATCATGCAGGAAGTGGGGACCGATGAGCTGAGGGAACAGGCCGTGAAGGAGGGGATGCTCACCTTGCGGGTCGATGGGCTCCGGAAGGTGGAGCGGGGCATCACCACGCTGGAAGAGGTGGTCAAGGAAACCGCAGTCAACTGAATACAACCGAACCCGGGCGTTCCCTCCAAGGCGAGGGTCCGCCCTCCTGGAGGACCGTCGTGGAGTCGACCAAGGAAGAGAGCGGGAGCCGGCTGAGCATTCGTGCGCTCCTGGAGGAGATGATCGAGCGCAAGGCCTCGGACCTCCACCTGACGGTGGGCGAGACTCCCCGGATCCGCATCGATGGGGACCTGGTGAACTCGCGTCAGGAACACGTGCTTACCCCCAAGGACACGCTGAACCTGGCCTACTCGATCCTCACCGAGCAGCAGAAGAAACGGTTCGAGACCGACGACGAGCTGGACTTCTCCTTCGGAGTGCAGAACCTGTCCCGTTTCCGGGGCAACTGCTACAAGCAGCGCGGCTGCATCGCCATGGCCCTTCGGCAGATCCCCTTCGAGATCGCCTCGCTGGACGACCTGGGGCTGCCGCCGGCCACCAAGAAGCTGGCCGAGCGCCCCCGGGGACTCGTGATGGTCACCGGCCCCACCGGATCGGGGAAGTCCACCACTCTGGCCGCCATGTTGGACAAGGTCAACCGGGAGCGGAAGAGCCACATCATCACGGTGGAGGACCCCATCGAGTTCATCCACCGGCACAAGAACTCCACGGTGAACCAGCGGGAAGTGGGGTCCGATACCAAGAGCTTCGCCCAGGCCCTCAAGTATGCGCTTCGGCAGGACCCGGACGTGATCCTGGTGGGTGAGATGCGGGACCTGGAAACCATGGCCGCCGCCCTCACCATCGCCGAGACCGGGCACCTGGTGCTGGCGACCCTGCACACCAACTCGGCGGCCGAATCCGTGAACCGGATCATCGATGCCTTCCCTTCGCATCAGCAGTCCCAGATCCGGGCCCAGCTCGCCTTCGTCCTGGAGGGGGTCGTCACTCAGACGCTCCTTCCCAAGGCCCGGGAGCCTGGACGGGTGCTCGCCGCCGAGGTCATGATCTGCACGCCGGCCATCCGGGCGCTGATCCGCGACCAGAAGATCCACCAGATCTACTCCCTAATGCAGGCGGGCAAGAAGCACGGGATGCAGACCATGAACGACGCCCTGCAGCAGCTCTACCTGCGCCGAGAGGTCAAGCTGGAAGAGGCCGTCCGGCGGGCACCCGATCCGCAGGAGTTCCTGCGTGCGGTGGGCGAAACCGAGCCCGTAGCCCGCTGAGCGGATCCGGGAGCCGACCCCCAACCCCCTGAACAACCATGCCTGTCTTCACATACAGTGCCCGCCCCGCAGCCGGTGGGGACATCCGCACCGGCGAGGTGGAGTTGACCTCGAAGGAGGAGGTGGCCACCTACCTGCACCGGCAGAAGATGATTCCGGTGGCGATCAGGGAGAAGGAACGCTCGATCTCGTTGACCATCGGGAGCGGGGTCAAGACCCGGGACATCGTGATCTTCACCCGGCAGTTCGCCACCATGATCAACTCGGGGCTGCCCCTGGTGCAGTGCCTGGAGATCCTGGCCGAGCAGACGGAGAACGAACGGCTCCAGAAGACCATCAACGATGTGCTCTACGACGTGGAGTCGGGGAACACGCTGGCGGATTCGCTGGGCAAGCACCCCAAGGTGTTCACGCGGCTGTACGTGAACATGGTTGCCGCCGGCGAGGCCGGCGGTATCCTCGACACGATCCTGCTGCGGTTGGCCACTTTCCTGGAGAAGAACGACGCTCTGGCCCGCAAGATCAAGGGCGCCATGGTCTATCCCATTGTCATCGTGCTGGTGGCGGTGGCGGCGGTGGCGGTGCTCCTGATCTTCGTGATTCCCACCTTCCAGCAGATGTTCGCCTCGGCCGGCGTGCCCCTGCCCCTGCCCACCCAGTTCGTCATCGCCATGTCGGCCTTCCTGCAAGCCTACTGGTGGGCGGTGCTGGTGGGGGCGGCTGCGGCGGCGTTCGCGTTCCGGCAGTACTACAAGACCGACAACGGCGAGCGGGTGGTCGACGGGCTGCTTCTCAAGTTGCCCATCATGGGGGACCTGTTGCGGAAGACGGCGGTGGCCCGTTTCACCCGTACCCTGGGCACCCTGGTCTCGTCCGGCGTCTCGATCCTCGAGGGCCTCGAGATCACCGCCAAGACGGCGGGCAACCGGGTCATTCACGACGCGGTGATGGGCTCCCGGAGCTCGATTGCCGGGGGTGAGACGATCTCGGGGCCGTTGAAGAAGTCCGGGGTGTTCCCCCCCATGGTGGTGCAGATGATCAATGTGGGTGAACAGACCGGTGGGCTGGACGAAATGCTGACCAAGATCGCCGACTTCTACGACGAAGAGGTGGACGCCGCGGTGAGCGCGCTCCTGGCCGCCCTGGAGCCCGTCATGATCGTGGTGCTCGGTGTGGTGGTGGGTGGCATGATCGTGGCCATGTACCTTCCGATCTTCGATATGATTGGTGCGGTGGGTTGACCCGCGGCGAAAGGGAGTGACGGGGGGCGCGGGGGTGTCGCCCCGGGGCCGCTCGCCTTGAGGGAGGCTGGTCGGTCGGGGCTCGCTATGCTGCGAGGCGCTGCAGTGTGCCTGGTCGGGCCGCCTTTGGGGGCGCGCCCCGCAGGATACCCCGGGGCGACACCCCCGCGCCCCCCGTCCGATGGGATCGGGTCGTGGAGGTGTGGTGGGTTTCGCGTCAGCCCAACCCAGTTCGCTCCGGACTTCTTCGACTACCTCCCAGATTTCCAAGCCTGAAAAGCTGACGGCGGGTCGGCGTTCAGGGACCGGATCCGGACTGTCGCAGCACCTGCAGGGAGTTGACAGCCATGAGTTTGCTGCCAATACTACAGTAGTTGCTGAAATACTGTAACATGTCACGTTTTTTCACTCTGCACATGATCAACCCCAAGACCGAGCTCTTCGACCAGTTCGCACGCA